>DAQG01000037.1 GCA_002502785.1 Methanothrix harundinacea
CGCGATGTCCCCGGTTCGAATCTGGGAGGCGGGACCTAGCTTTGAGTCCGGATAGTGTAGAGGCCTATCATGAAGCCCTGTCGAGGCTTCGACCCGGGTTCGACTCCCGGTCCGGGCGTTAAATGAGGGCGCAAGTTTCGGAACTGGCGCCCTTCGCTATTCTGTCTTCCTATCAACCTCGAAGGGTATTTCATCTTTCAACGGCGGACGCCAGCTTTCGTAACAATTCAATCGAAAAGTTTATTACTAAATAATATGATGTATGTCTGTCGTGTACAGCCTTTCCATCTGTTCAACAAAGGACCGCAACTCCGCACGCCCTCTGGCGGTGAGATGCACGACATCACCGTCGAGATTGAGGGCAAAGAAGATGCCCTGGCCCGATCGGTGGGCTCGGGCATCCTCACTTCTCTTCCGAACTGTTTCCATCGCAAGCATCTTCTTTTATCAGGTTTCATGGGCCCAATTTCGTTTCCAGCTCCTCGATCCTTCTTTCAAGCGTTCCGATCTTCTCCTCGAATAGCTCTCGTTCAACGAAGCGCTTGGTGGTTAGGGTCCCAAGCAGCTTGATTATCTCCTGGGTGGACTCGTCTTCTGAAAACCAGGGATGAGCAGTGGATAGGCGCTCGAGCCGCTCTTCCAGAGATTCGTAATTATTTATCAGGCGGTCCCCCGGAGATTCCCTGTTCTCCTGGAGGAGGTCGAGGGGCTTCATCAGGCTTTCAAGGCATCTGTAGTACTCTAGGAGGTTCTCTCCGGGAAGTATTGGAGGAGCCATGCCCCGTTCGAGACATTCGTAGGGCTTCGTGATCTGCTGAAGTTTTTCGCTCCACCTTGCCCAATAATCATCCATATGCTGAATTCCTCCAGCAATTGAGTAAGGCCGTAACGTACTTAGTTTTATCGGAGATCTATCATAATGGGTGATATCATTTTTCCATAATTCGAATAGAAAGGATTGTGGCGGTGCACTGAGGGGAAATCATATTACCGAAAGGTGAGAATAGGCCACCTCAAGTCTCAATCTGAGGGAGCCGGAATATGAGCCTTGACACCACGGATCTGGAGAAGTTCGAGCGTGGCCTTGAGGAGGCCGACATTGACAAGATGGAGCGAATTCTGGAGCTGATAGATCCCGAGAGGCTGGAGCGCGGCCTTGCCGACGTGGACCTGGTCCGGCTGGGACTAGAACTCGTTGCCTCGGCCGAAAGGATGGAAAGGATGCTCCTGGCGGCCCCCTATATGACGGCCAGGTCCGAAATGGGAAAGGTCGCGGGATCGGAGGAGACGCGAGGGTACGTCGCCTCCTCGGACTCGAACAGGTACCACAGTCCAGGCTGCCGGTGGGCGAAGAAGATCTCTCCCGATAACAAGATCCTTTTCTCAAGTTCCCTGGATGCTCAAGATCGGGGATACGTCCCTTGCGGGGTCTGCAAGCCCTCGTGACCTCTGTCCTGAAGCTGTTGCCAGCGTTTCCCGTTACGGGAACTTCCGGGCGCAGGTCCTGGTCTTGCTGGCACAGCGGCTCGACCAGAGCGGCCCCTCCCTCGGAACCGGACCCCGTTCGTTGAGGTTGTAGAGCCTCCAGCCGATCCTCATTCCGTCCGATACCTCGAGCCTGTCTGGCATGTCCTTCGGAATTCGCCAGCCCGACTCGCCCCGCTCGAAGACGTAGTAGAGCCAAGCGTGGTCGATGTCGCTATAAAAACCGTCTATGGAGGTGACCATCGAGCCCTGGTGGCCGGTGGCTCTCTCGTCCTTGGTGGCCACAACGTCGGCCACGGCCTCCAGGGCGCCGAGGACGGTGGCGCCAACGGGGACTTTCACGACCTCGTGGCTGATCCGGTCGGATCCATAGTTTATGTAGACGAAGGCCTTGCCCTCTCCCTCCTTGCCCTTACTCCGGCCGAAGAACATCTGGCGCGAGGAGGGCTCGAAGATACAAGACATTGTCGGCCCTCTTTTGGCCCGCCCCTCCGAAGGGGGGCAGGCCACCATCATGGAGAAAATTTGGTGCACCCTGAGGATGTTATTGGCGCAAGCGGGCTCTCGGATCAAGCCCTGATATACCTGTTCTTGAAGTAGGAGTACTCCGCGAGAGCCTTTCTGATAGTCTCTGTCGCCTTCTCCCGCTCTGTTTCGTCGAGGCAGCACCTGGATACCATCTCACCGAGACGTTCCTCGGGATCGTAGTTGAAGAACCGAAGGAGCTTCTCGCAACGGTCCCCCTCGACGATCTTTGATATCCGCCAGTTACCGTCCTCCGCGGTGACGTGAACCTCGTTCACGCAGCCGAGAAGGTTGTGAAAGTCCCCTAGAGTGTCCTGATACGCTCCCAGGAGGAAGGTGCCCAGGTAGTAGTCCTCGTCGTCCAACAGGTCGTGGAGGGCCAGAAAGTCGCTGTTCTCCCCGGCAAAGCTCCTGATCTCGCCGTCGGAGTCGCATGTGATGTCCGCTATCGTCCCCCTCACAGTCGGCTCTTCGCCCAGCCTGTGCAGAGGCATCGTGGGAAATATCTGCTGAACCCCCCACATGTCTGGGACCGACTGAAAGAGCGAGAAGTTCCCGATGTACTTCTTGCTCAAGAGCCGCTTGAGGCTCTCGAACTCCTCGGAATCGTTCTCGTCAGCCTTGGCGAACTGGGCCGCCTTCTGACAGACCTTCCAGAAGAGAAGGTCGCCTTTCGATCTCTCCTCAAGGCCGATGTTCCCCAGGTTGAAGGCGTCGAAGAGTTCCTCTCGGTAGTGGAGGGCATCGTGATAGAACTCGGCGTAGTTCTCAAGGTCCATGTTTTCGAGGGCCTGGCGCATGTCCTCTATCTGGACGGGATCGTCTTCTTCGGGCCTGACCTCGAGCCCCTCCTTGGAGTTCTTCTTTCCTATCACCTTGAAGGCTAGGAAAGAGTGATAGGCTGCGATCGCCCGGCCGCTCTCGGATACTATGGTGGGGCAGGGAACCTCCTCCTCGTCGCAGGTTCTCTGGAGGGTGTAGACGACGTCGTTGGAGTACTCTTGGAGGGTGTAGTTGGCGCTGGCGGGGGTTGGGGTCTTGGAGCCGTCGTAATCGACGCTGAGGCCGCCGCCGACGTTGAAGTACTCGACCTCGGCCACCTTTCTCATCTTGGCGTAGATCCTGGCGGCTTCGTTCATGGCGATCTTGATCTTGCGGATATCCGTTATCTGGGAGCCTATGTGAAAGTGGAGCATCTTCAGGCAATCTATCATGCCGTTCTCCGAAAGGATCCGGATCGACTCCAAGATCTCGGCGGTGGATAGGCCGAACTTGGACAATTTCCCTCCGGACTCCTCCCACCGGCCGCTGCCTCTCGAGAATAGCTTCGTTCGAAGGCCGAGCCTCGGCTTTGCTTCAAGCTCTCTTGAACATCTGAGAAGGTCGAATATCTCTTCGAAGATGTCGATGACGATGACGATGTTGTTCGCCTCACCGAACTTGAGAGCGAGCTTGAGGTAATCCTGGTCCTTGTAGCCGTTGCAGACGATCAGGGCCTCAGGACCGAGGCCCAGAGAGAGGGCCGCCAGAAGCTCTGCCTTCGTTCCGACCTCCAGGCCGACGTTCAGCTTTTTTCCGCCACTGGCGATGTACTCCACCACCTCTTTTCTCTGATTCACCTTCATGGGGAAGACGAGCCTGTATCCGCCCTGATACTCCAGCTCCTCCATCGAGGCGAGGAAAGCCCCGTTGATCTCCTCAAGCCGGTCCTCGAGGATCTGGGGGAACCTGAAGAGGATCGGGAACTGAGCCACTTCGGACAGGTTTATCCGATCGATGATCTCCATCACGTCGACCTTTCCTCCGGCCTCTTTTCGGGGCGATATCGCGAGATTTCCGCGGTCATTTATGGTAAAATACCCGTTGCCCCAACCGTCCACGCCGTAGAGGTTAACGGTGTCGTCAATCGTCCACATCTATCCTCCTCCTGTAGATCTCGATCCTTCTGAACCGCCCCCTTTTGATCTCGCCTTCCATTTTGAGCCAGTTATAACCGCTTAATTTCGTCATGGTATCATCAAACTCCTTGAACCGCATCACTCGAACCCCAGTTCGGGCGTTATTCCGTGATATCTGAACTTGAGCTTGGCATTGACGGCGATCACGATATATATAACTTCGATATCGACTTTTTTTATAAAATAGATTGCCGGTCGGTGACAACGTTTAATAGTCCGGGGGGCATCTCCCCTGCAGCGTGATGAAAATGACGGGTAAAGATCACGACCATCGTTCCAGCGGCCTCGAGGACCACCCTACCACCATGGGGATGGAGGACAGGAGCGTGTATCAGCTCGCAAGGGACATGGCAAAGCTCGGGTTTCAGGCTGGCCAGCTTGGCCGGTCGATGGAGGCCTGGGAGAGGATGCTCCAGGAGGAAGAGATCACCATATTCCTGGGCCTCGCGGGAGCCATGGTCCCTGCGGGCCTGCGAAAGCTCATTTCCTTCATGATCTCAGAGAGGATGGTGGACTGCGTCGTCAGCACCGGGGCGAACCTTTTCCATGGCCTCTGTGAGGGCCTCGGAATCGTCCACTACCGGGGCGATCCTAATGCCGACGACGCGGCTCTGAGAGAGGAGGGGATAGATCGAATATACGACGTCTACGTCTCCGAGGAGGGCCTACAGAAGGGGGACCGGTACGTCGCCGAATTTGTCAAGACCCTCGATCTCAGCCAAAGTTATTCCTCAAGAGAGCTTATGGAGATGCTGGGCCGAAAGATGCCGGCCACCACCCTTCTCGGCAGCGCCAGCCGGGCCGGGGTCCCGATATTCGTTCCGGCCCTCTCCGACAGCTCCATCGGGATCGGGATGGTCCTCGCCTGGAGGGAGGGGCACAAGGTCATTGTCGACCAGATCAAGGACGTCGATGAGATCAGCCAGATCACGGAAAAGTCCTCTCAGACCGGTGTCGTCTTCGTGGGTGGAGGGGTCCCGAAGAACTTCATCCAGCAGACGAAGGTGGTGGCAGACCTCTGCGGCAGGTACCGCGGCGGCCACAACTACGCCATCCAGTACACCATCGATTCGCCCCACTTCGGTGGCCTCTCTGGCTGCACCTTCAGCGAAGGGGTCTCCTGGGGAAAAATAGCGAAAGAGGCGAGGATGATCCAGGTCTTTGTCGACGCCACCATCGCACTTCCCATAGTCGTCCACGCCCTGGGTGAGAGCGGGACCCGGCGGAAGACCTCTCCTAGTTACGCCTGGAAGGAGGGCGAGCTCACCCTGAGCTACGAGGAGAGGAGATAACAAGAAAAAAGGACGGAAGAATCGAAAATAAAACAGACAAGAGTAGGAACGGGACCTTCAGAGGCCCGTCGCGCTGGCAAGCTCCAGACTGTTGGCGCGGTCGCCGTTCCCCTCCACCAGCACCACCCGGCTGCCGTCGTTCCATATGTAGAGGTATTTCAGCTCTTTTCCGACCTTGTCCCTGATCTCAGTGACCTGGCGGCCGTTGACGACGGCGGTGCTGAACCTGTCAACTCCCACGAAGGGAGGCTTCTCAAACTCTGGCTGGGCGATGTAGTTGGAGACGGCGGTCTGTGCGTTCTCTTCACTCTCGCAGTCGATCACAGTAACTCTCGCGTCGTAGTCCTTGCCCATCTCGCCCCACTGGTACTTGCCCACGGTGGCCTTGACCGTGCCGATATCCTCATCTCCCCTGAAATCGGCGATCTCATCCTCCATGTCTATGCCCGGAGTCGAGTCGTCGACGACGGCGATGAGCGAAAAGCCCTCGGGCAGGTTTTCGGTGGGCACGCCGGCATCCTTGCCGCCCGTCTTCTCCGAGCTGATGCAGCCGGCGGCGAGGACCAATCCTGCGATGAGCAGCATGCAAACCGCGTACTTCAGGTTCATGAGACCTAAGAGACCTGCTACATCCTGATAAAGGCTTTGCTGGAGATCAGAGCGGCACCCTTTTCGAGATTTGGAGAGAAGCACCCGGAAAAGTATTTATCATCAGTCCGGTGGGATATGGCCGAAGGTGAACTGCATGTTCAAAAAAATCTTTCTGCTCGTCTTGCTGATCGTCGGCTCCGTGGCAGCCAGCGCTCAGCCATGTCCAGAACCATCCCAGGACTCGTCAGAGATCGATGAGCCCGTTGACACTTCAGGGGCTCTCGGCCTTTCAGATCTCCAGGAGCTTTTGCTCTACGAAAATCCTCAGTACGGCTTCAGCGTTTCCTACCCCTCCGATTGGACCGTGGAAGAACCGGATCCAAACGAGCTTGGGATTGTGGCGGGCTTCCTGGCGCCAGGTGAGGATATCGAGGACCCCATGGACTACGTGACCGTCCAGATCGAGAGTCTGCCCACCGGGACGACTCTGAGCGGGTACACCCAGGCGGTGCTGACCAACCTGAGAAGCTCCTACCCCGACTTTGAGCTTTTGGCCGAAAGCGCCATGACAATCTCAGAAGAGCCGGCTCACGTGATCGCCTACGGAGTAACCGTCGATCAGACGGCGTACCAGGTGCTTTTGGCTTACACAATAAAAGGCGACAATGCCTACATAATCACCTACTACGCCCTGGCAGATAAGTACGCTGAGTTCGAGGACGCTGCCAAGAAGATGATCAACTCGTTCAGCTTGACTTGAACTTTCATCCCTTTAGACACTTCTGATCACTTTTTTTTATTTTTGGTATATTTTTAGTGGCGCGATCTTTGGAGGTTCGGTGTTTCAAGCTCCTATGAACACTATCGTATCATGAGGTTTCCGAGGGCCACCAGGAATAGGGCGAGCATCAGCCACCCGAGAACGCCCTCGACGATTACCAGGTACTTGTACCTGCCCAGGGCCAGGTAGTCGGCCGGGGCTTGGGCGATGAAGACGAGGGAGCTGAAGTACATCGCCTCCCCGAGGCTCGGATATTCCGGAGATGGGGAGACGTTGCTAAATTCCTGAATGGGATCGCCCTCCAACGGGAAGGTGACATCCTTGATCCTGGCCTGAAGATCCGTTTCTGCGGACTCGGTGCCAGTTTTCCTTTCACCTGGCCTCGCATCGGGTCTCTCGTACTGGAGAAGCCCCTTCCCCAGGTAGAAGACGGCTCCGAAGACTAGGACTATCGAGAAGGACCAAGCGAGGGTATAGTCAGGCCTTACGCCGTAGCCGCAGGAGAGCCATGCTATGTAGTCTATGGCCTTGGACCAGCCAATCACCTTTCTCTCCTGGGCGAGCTTTCTGTAGTGGTAGTAGCACTCGTCGGCGTCCTGGAACCAGTCCAGACGCTTGTAGTTCTCGACGAGCCCCATGTAAACCTCGTCCCTGAAGACGAGATGGTTCTCCATCGTCCTCCAGGGTATGACGAACCCCTCGATCTCGGTGTTGTTGAGGTGGACCGTGGAGTTTTCGCCGAAGGTGGTACCGTTAAGCTTCATGTAGGATATAGTAGAGCCGTAGAGGAGAAAGTCCCCCTCGAAGTGAGAGTCCTCAAACTCCGCAAAGCTCATGAACTCCACACCAGCGAACTTGGCGTCCCCATCGAAGGTGACGTTGGCGATGAAGCTTCTGCCCGGAAATGTGGCAAGAAGAAAGTCCGCCACCTCATAGAAGCGGGAGCCGTAAAAGTTCGTCCACCTCCCGAACTCTGCGTCCTCGAAGTGGGCGTTCCCAAGGAAACTCGCACCGTCGAAGAGGACGTACTCCTCGGCGAACCTGGTGAAGTTGAAGTCACAGGTACCGCAAAAGACGGCGTTCGAATAGTAGGCGTCGCGGCCGAATCTGGTCCCACAGAACTCGGCCTCTTTGCTGAAGAACGCCGAGTCGAAGAAGACCGTATCCTCGAAGGTGGCAAAGGAGAAGTCGGCCGAGTCATTGAATCGGACACTGCTGAAGAGGACCATATTCTCGAATGTCGTCTCTTCGAAGCTGACAGGCCCACCAAAGGTCACATTCTCCATGCGGATGGGGTCCTGGATTTCGCATTCGACGATCTTTATGGGCGACTGGACCGGCCCGTCCAGCTCCCGAAGATCGAGGCCCCCTACGATTCTCACATGACGCCGCTCTACGGCCTTTCCGTCCCTCATCTCGGACAGGATATCGAAGGCGTTGACCACTTCCAGATCCTCCTTCGCCGATCCTGTGCTTGCGGGAAGGCCGCCTCCGAGGGCGACGATCGCAAGAAGTGCCACCAGCGCGGAAACTCGAACTAGCATGGATTTCTTATTTGTAGATGTTGGTGGCCGATATAATCCTTCTCATGTACAAGTCAAGATGCCAAAGTACCTGTAACAAACGTTTTTAATGTTGTTACTTACTCAATAACGAAGCTACATTTTTATGACTTTTGAACCTCGGGCAGGTAAGAGAGGAAATTGTGTTAAGCAACATCGTACAAATGTAGATTATGCTAATTTTATGATAGATCTTGCCCAGAAATATCCTAATGGAGAATCCATCCAGAATACGAAACAAGTATCATCATTTCGTCTCAGCAGCTCAGGGCATAGGTTTAAATAAACAAGGGGCGTAGTCGGCCAACGTGCGAGGCTGTTTTCACGGTTTTTCGCAAATGGATGTGAACTAAGTGTACGGAAGCAATCGAGGATCCTTCAGCAGTGGTGGGTTCACAGACTCTTCTCCAGTTGAAGCTGGAAAGACGTACGAAGTGGAGATTGAGGACATATCAAGGCAGGGAGACGGCATCGCCAGAGTTGAGGGCTTTGTCATCTTCGTCTCAGAGACAAAGGTCGGAGACAAGGTCACGATATCAATTGACAGGGTTATGCGAAGGTTCGCAATAGCCCACAAAGTCTGAAATTATCTGTCCTTAGATATGAAATGGTCTGCGCAGCTCTTTGCTGCGTAGGGCCATTTTAAAAGAGCGCAATTTCTACCGTTCTGTATCGCCAGATCTATTTTGCTTGAACAGTTATGCGATCCTTCATCCAGTTTTTCTGCAACCGAACAGATCTTCGACGAGCAGCATAATTTATAGATCGGCTGGCTCCAACCTGCCACTCGGATTCGCTCCATAAAAGCGGAACGTAAAAGGGATATCTTCACAAGGCGAGTGATTGAAAGAATGGCAATCGAAAAGGCGCAGGTTCCACCGTGCAGATCAAACTTCATAAAAATACCGCCGTCATCCTGACCCTGGCCGTGACCCTCGGCTTCTTCCTACCGGGTCCGGCCGAAAGGCTCGAACCCATGGTGATTCCGGCGCTCTTCGCCATGATGGCCTTCTCCATGGCCGGGATCGACTTGAGGCTTCCAGCGATGAGGGGGGCGGCTTTCGGATTTCTTCTGAACTATCTATTCCTCTCGGGGCTGATCCTCGTCCTAGCCCCCATGGTTTTGGAGGAGGAGGCTTTGAAGCTTGGGTTTGTTGTAATGGCCGCAACACCGCCTGCTGTAGCTGTTATCCCCCTGACAAAGCTTCTGGAGGGGGACGTTCGACTAGCCGTCTACTCGGAGGCTCTATCTTATTTGGGATCGCTCATCCTGATGCCGCTGATCATCTTCCTCTTCACAAAGGAGACGAGGGTGGGGGTCGGGGAGACAGTGGAGATCGTTTTTCTCCTGATCCTTTTTCCAATCCTGGCCTCGAGATACGTCGGCCGCTTGAGGATCGATCCGGTGCACCCCATCAACGCCGGCCTCTTCTTCGTCACCTACATCGTGGTGGGGCTGAACAGCAATTCCATTTCGACGGAGGTTGCGGGAGTTCTGCTGGTAGCCTTCGCCCGGACCTTCCTCTCGGGTGCTGTCGTTTACGCAGGCGCGGCTTTCGCCGGAGTCAATAGGCCTCAGAGGATCGCCTACACCCTATTCGGTTCCTTCAAGAACCTGGGGCTTGCCGCCACGGTGGCCCTCCTCCTCTTCGGCCCCAGGGCCGGGATCCCGGCGGCGGTCTGCATACTCACGGAGACCTCCTTTTACATCCTCCTCTCGGCCCTGGCCGGAAGGCGAAAAGACGAGGGAAAGGGGGCCTGAAATAAGTGCTTGAACTATAGCGCTCGCCTCGAATCCTGACGATTTCGATCTTCGAATCAGCATTTGGTCAGGTAGCTGGCAGTTCACGATCAGCGTTCATTTATCTGCCATTTTCGGATCAAAAAGAGAAAAGGCTAGGGATGTCTCGGCATCCTTCGGCCCACTTGGTCGTTACATCACGGCTTTCTCCGTCGTGAAGGTCGGCACTATTATGTATGTAGTGTAGATTCCTGCCGTCGGCCTGCTTCCTGCAGCGTCCGCTCTCTCCCTGAAGCCGACGTCGGAGAGCCACGTCCTGCTCGGGTTGGAATAGTAGACAGTGCTTGTCATGCTGCTGAGGTCGAGGCGGTATATGCTCTGGCGCCAGTCGGCGTAGTAGAGGTATCCGTTCCTGTAGACGAGTCCGGCAATCGATCCGGTTCTCGACTCGTATATCTTGGTCACAGCTCCGGTCCCGGTAGCGACCTTGTATATGCTGGCAGGGACACGGTTTCCTGAGCTCAGGTAGAGGTTTCCGTCGTGATCGAAAGCGAAGTCGCCCCGCCAGAAGCCGCCGAGGTCCGAGAGCTTTACCGTGTAGAAGGGCACGGCAGAGGCTCCATCGATCCTGTAGATCTTGCCGTCGCCGCCAGCACCGGAGGCCTCGCTGAAGTAGAGGCCGATTTCACCGTTCTGGTCGAAGGCGAAGGCGATGTCCCTCACGTAGGTGGTGTGGGTGTAGACGGTAGTCTCTGCAGACCAGCCGGACCCGGTCTCAGCGGTCATGTAAATGTTGCGCTGGTTTGAGTTGGCGTAGTAGAGCTTCTCGGGGATCCCCGGATGGAAAGTGAAGCTGTAGAGGTTGCCCGAGGGCCTCGTGTAGATGATGTTATCAGGAGCGCTGCTGCTAGCGGCGCTGTAGACCGATCCTCTGGACTGGTACCCGTCGGCGTAGTAGATCGGGACGAATCTCTCCAAAACGGTCATGGTGACCGGCTTCATCTCCACGACAGGCATCTGCTGGTCAGAGGCGGCGTCGGCCGCATATATCGGCGATGCCAGCAAAAATAGAGCGAGGATCGCCGCTGCATAGGTCGATTTCATGATAAACAAACCCCCTTATTCTGACGGGCTGAGATGCTGCAAGACGTGAATTGACACTGCATGACACGTCACGCCACCAATCAGCCCGAGCATTTTTGGTCGACAGCTCCGATCTCGACGGATCCAAGATCCGTCTGTGTGACAGAATTAACTTTTACTATTGATCGGCATTTTACTTAAAATTTTGTCCTGCTTGGGCTGCATTATCTTCAGCGAAAATCAGCATCATTTTGAGTTTAGGTCCGTAGATTTCGGAAAAAAGCTCGATCACCCCCAGGTAAAATATCCTGGATGGTAAGACGACTGAAAGTAGAGATCTTAAAAGTAGGGAACAGACTGTGATCGAAGATTCGAAGCCAAACGCTTAAATAATTTTTTACGCTATCATTACATTGATGGATGAGCTTTATACTTTTGCCATAACGGTGCTGATGGGATTTTTCGCGATAATGAACCCCATAGGCAACGCGCCCATCTACATAGGCCTGGTGGAGGGCTACTCCGATGCCGAGAAGGGCAGGATCGCCCGGAAGTCCGTGTTATCTGCCTTCATTATCGTGTCAATATTCGTAATTCTAGGCGGAATTATTTTTAAAATGTTCGGAATCACCATCCAGGCCTTCCAGATGGCAGGGGGCATTCTGCTGTTTCTTGTCGGATATCAGCTCCTCCACGGCAGCGAATCGAGGATGCACCACCCCCACCCCGACGAGGGGGCGGGCGGGTCCGACGACGTTGCCATATCCCCCTTGGCGGTGCCGATCCTCGCCGGGCCGGGTACGATTTCCGAGGCCCTTTCCTTCACTGCTACTGATTCCTCTCCATCCCACGTCGTCGTGGTGGTGGGGGTCTTCGCCTTTGTCTGCCTGCTTACCTACCTGGCTTTCGTCTACTCCGAGAAGATTATGATCCTGCTGAAGCCGGGTCTGATCAAGGTGGTGTCAAGGCTAATGGGCCTGATACTGACCATCATCGCTGTGCAGATGATGATCTTGGGGATAAAGGGCGCTTTTTATTGATGGTTGGGCTTTCGGGCGTTGGGGCCAGGAAGAGGGCAACGTCGGCAGGTGCCCGAGGGGGGGAAGGGGCTGGCTCCGTAGGAGGTGGCTGCCTTTTGCCGCGACCAAAACCTCCTTTTATCTCCACCCTCATCACCCTTTGGAGATTTGATTATGGCGATTCATCCCATCGAGTTTCGTTACGGAAATCCGGTGATGAAAGATCTCTGGTCAGAGGAGTACAGGTTCCGGTGCCTCTTCCGGGTTGAAGCCGCCCTATCCCGGGCCGAGGAAGAGCTGGGCCTCATTCCCGAGGGGGCTGCGGGCGACATCGAGAGGGCAGCAGAGAGGGCAAGCCCTGACAGGGCCAAGGAGATCGAGGACGAGATCGGCCACGACATGATGGCCGTCGTCCACGCCCTGGCCGAGTCCTGTGAGTGGGCGGGAGAGTGGGTCCATCTGGGCGCCACCTCCAACGACATTCTGGATACGGCGACGGGCCTTCAGATCAAAGCCTCCCTCGAGGTACTGGAAGAGAAGGTGAAGAGGGTTCTTGGGGTGCTTCTTGCGAGGGCTGATGAGCACAAGCACCTGGTCTGCGCCGGGAGGACTCACGGCCAGATCGGCGTGCCCACCACCTACGGCCTGAGGTTTGCGGTTTGGGCTTCCGAGATGGCTCGCCACCTGGAAAGGCTAGAGCAGCTAGCGCCTCGGGCCGCTGTCGGCAAGATGAGCGGCGCCGTCGGGACCCAGGCGGCCTTCGGCCACCACGGCATAAAAATACAGGAGAGGGTGATGGAAGTCCTGGATCTAAACGCGGTGGACGTCTCAAACCAGGTGGTTCAGAGGGATCGCCACGCTGAGATGATCTGCTGGATGGGGTTAGTCGCCTCGACCCTCGACAAGATCTGTGTAGAGATCAGAACCCTTCAGAGAAGTGAGATCGGCGAGGTCCAGGAGGTCTTCGGCAAAAGGCAGGTGGGTTCGAGCACCATGCCCCACAAGAGAAACCCCATCAAGTCCGAGCAGGTCTGCGGCCTCGCTCGGGTCGTCCGGGCCCAGATCGAGCCAGCCTTCGCAAACATACCACTATGGGACGAGAGGGACCTCACCAACTCTAGCTGCGAGAGGATCCTCTTCCCCGAGGCCTTCATCTTCACCGACCACCTCCTGGCTCTCACTTCCAGGATCCTGGAGGGGTTGACGATAAGGCCCGACCAGGTCGAAAAGAACCTAAACCTCCTCCGGGGCCTGAACATGGCGGAGTCTGTGATGGTGGAACTGGCGAAACGGGGCGTAGGCCGCCAGAATGCTCACGAGATCATGAGACGCTCCTCCATGAAGGCCGTCGAGGAGGATAGAACCCTCGCCGAGGTCCTCGCCGAGGAGGAGACGGTCACACGTCACCTATCCCCCGAGGAGATCGAGCGGCTCCTCGATCCCCACCACTACATAGGAACCGCCGTCGAGCAGGTGGATCGACTGCTGTTGAAGCTCGAGCCGCTCCTGGACTGAAGGCGCTTAATTTAAGGCCGAGAAGAGGTGGAACTAGAGATGAGTCGGAGGAGATGCTTTTGGTGGTGACCCGACCCAGGGCGTTCTTGCTGAAGCCCGGCCATCTCGAGAGGGACGATGAGGGGAATATACTGGATGCGAGGTCCTCGGTGACCCTCATCCTCGCCCAGTCCAAAAAGATAGTCGTAGACACAGGCACCGAGGACGAGTCGGAGCTGGTAAATGAGCAGCTGGCCGGGCTCGGCCTCGCTCCTGAAGATATCGACATAGTAATCAACACCCACGACCATCCCGACCACTGCGGAAATAACGGACTATTCAGACAGGCGCGAGTCCTCTCTGGTGAGGGCAAGGGCGAGAGACGGCTTAAGGAGGGAGATTCCGTCGCCCCAGGGGTCTGGATCATGGAAACGCCGGGCCACACCCTGGAGAGCGTATCCATCGTCTGCGAGTCCTCTCGGCGGATAGTGATGGCTGGAGACGCCCTCCCCCTGATGGGAAACTACCTGAAGTGGGTTCCTCCTCGGCTCCACGTGGACAGGGACTTGGCCATGAGGAGTATGGCGAGGATCGTCGAGGTCGCAGATCTGGTGGTTCCGGGTCATGATTCGCCTTTTCTCGTCAAGGAGAGGATGCGAATAGCAGATCTGAGCTGAAGTTCCTCCATTTTCAGCAATAATCACATCGTTTCCTGCTAAAAATGTCATCTTGATCTCGCTTATATGTAGCGACATTCAATTTAAAAAGCGAAAAAGGCAATCTATTAATAGTAAAAAATGCAGATCTCATGCAAATGCAGCTGAAACTTACATCAAAAGAGAAGCTGGTCCTATACGGGCTTGCCAGGTACCCAGGACTCAGCGATATCGATCTCGCCTCGAAGATAGGCGTGGATCGATCGACCATATTCAAGAGCAAACGGAAGTTCAGGGAATGGGAGATGGTCCAACTTCTGAACGTTCCCTCTGGGGTGGGCGTGGGGGCGGAGATAATGACCGCAGTATTCGCCAGCTACAAGCCAAGCGCTCCGGTGGAGGTGAGGAAGAACAAGCCAGGGTTCAAAGAGTGGGTGGACCACCCTCACTGCGTATTCCACTCGGCCACTGACACAGACTCCGTATCGATGGTATACTCCAAGAGCTTCACCGACTTCAAGAGGGTCTTCGATCCCGTCATAGACGACTACAGGGACGCAGGGTTCGTCGAGGATATTCGCTGCTATCATTACCCCTTCTCCCTGACCAGGGTCTCCTGGGATTCCGCTCTCGCGGTGGACAACACTTTCGAGCTTGCCAGGACCGACCTCCAGGAGGAGCCGCCCATTGAAGAGGAGATCCCCGAGGATTCGATCAAGCTCACCGAGAAGGACAAGCTGGCCCTCCACGCCTTCGTCAAGTACCCGTCCCTATCAGACCTAGAGCTCTCTCGAAGGACGGGAATTTCCAGGCCCACCATATCCGGGAAGAGAAACAAGTTCTTCCAGAGCGGGCTGTTGAGTCGACAGGCGAACGTCAACTGGAAGAAGATCGGATGCGAGCTGATGATCTTCTACCACATCAACGTCCGGCCGAAAGCGACCAACGAGGATATGATGAAGGTCTACTCCTCCTTCAGAAAGATCGGGGCTGCGGTCTACAGCTATATCCAGCCCGGCGAGATCTTCGGCTCCTTCCTATCCCAGTGCTACGTGGAGATGAAAGAGAAGATGGATCTGGAGATAAAGACGCTCAGCGAGGCCGGACTCGTTTCGGAGAGGCCGTTGTACGTCATAATGCCCCTCCGAGAGCTGAAGGTGAGGAAGATCGATTACGCCCCAATGGTCAAATCGATGCTCGATATCGAGACGGAGATATGATCGGCGAGATCGTGGTCGTCGCCACGAGAACGGATCCTGCCAGCATCAACATCGCCGAGAGGTTGATGGAGCTTGTCGTCTGGGATGTTGAAGAAGGGCCTTGTCATCGATTCCGAAACTACAGGCTGATCATCCTCCAGGAAAAGCTGATCACTCTCCGGGACTTTGAAGAAAGGCTAAAGGAGATGGGTCTATCTCCCGACTTGCTCGTCTTCGCCTCAAGACACCAGGCAAAAGATGCAGTTCCCCGGCTCTGCGGCCACTTTTCGGGAAACAGTGGGGAAGCGGTCATGGGCGGCACGTCCAGAGAGCTGGCCACCGCAGCTCCCGGTGCCCTCAAATCCTTCATTTTGAACCTGGCAGATAATCCAATCGATGGCTTTGAGATCACCATCGAGGCGACCCACCACGGCCCCACGGACCTTTTGACGCCCTCCTTCTTCGCGGAAATCGGAAGCACTGAGGCGGAGTGGTCAAACCCCGAAGCCGGGAACGCCGTTGCAAGATCGATACTGGAGCTTGAGGATCTGTTGCTGCCTGCCTTTCTCGGCTTCGGTGGCGGACACTACGTAAAGCGTCAGAATCGTCTGCTCATTGATACAAAAATCGCCTTCGGTCACCTCTTCTCTAACTACCAGGCTGAAGACCTCGATTTGGAGATTGTCGAGCAGGCAAGCCTCAAGTCCGGAGCCGTTGGGGCTTACCTCGACCGAAAGTCCCTTCGCTCGGCCAAAAAGAGGAAAATATCCGAGGCCCTGGACGAGATAGGCATCGAGATGATGAACGAGAGGGATATCAGAGATCACTATCCTCTGGATCTTTGATATCCGATTGGGCCGAAGCTTCAAAGGTCATAAGCGCCAAAGGCTCTTGCCTTCTCGTCAACCTCTTTTCCTGTCGTTTTCTCTGGACCTTATCCGCTCCATTATTTCTATCGTGCCTCTCTCTGAATCGTTGTCATCTTTTTCAGGTATTTTTCTTTGTATCCTTTGGCCCACCGACGTTGTCACCTCCAGCTTTTGCCTCATTCGCATAATTCTCCCATCATCTCTCCATCTTCTCGAAATAATCTCGCAATTTGAAGGTATGTTTGAAACAACGAAAGTTTACTTGATCACCACTCAATCTTTTCTAATAATACGTAAGCGTTTTATACCCGGAACTTTCTCTTGAGAGCGTCTGACCCAAGGCATCACGTCTGATAGACGGGATCGATGCTCAAAAATTGCGTCAGAACAATGGAGGAAAATTTTCTATGATGGCGGCTGTGCTGGAGGCTCCCGGAAAGATGACCCCCCGAGAGGTGGAGGACCCGGTCTGCCCCGATGGGGGACTGATCTTGAAAGTCGAAGCCTGCTCGATCTGCAGCACCGACGTCAAGATGCTGAGGCATGGGCAGCGGGATCTGATCTATCCTCGGATTCTGGGCCACGAGATAGCGGGGGTTGTCCACGAAGCTGACTGCGTAGGCTCCAGAGTGGGAGAGAGGGTCCAGGCGTTCCCGGGGGTCTTTTGCGGAAGGTGCCCCTCCTGCAGGCGGGGTGCTGAAAACATGTGCGAACTGGTCCGGATCCTCGGCTTCAACCTGGACGGCGGGTTTGCGGAGTATCTCCAAATACCTGGCGATTCGGTCAGAAATGGCAGCGTCTTCCCCATACCCGACGGGGTGAAGTCTGAGGAGGCCACCCTCGCCGAGCCCCTAGCATGCTGCATCAACGCTCAGGAGCTGGCCGGGGTTGGTGAAGACGACTCGGTCCTCGTCTTCGGGGCGGGACCTGCGGGAAACCTTCACGCCATGCTCGCTCGCAAGAGGGGCGCCTCGATGGTGGCGATGGCTGAACCCCTCGAAGAGCGGGTCAATCTGGCCAGATCCACGGGGGCGGACCTGCTAGTCAATTCGAGAAAAGAGGATCTTCGGGTCCGAGCCGAGGAGGCGACCGACGGAAGGGGATTTGACGTCATAATCCTGGCCAGCCGGGATGTGGCCGTCGACGATGACCTTCTCGCTCTTCTCGCCCCTCGGGGGAGATTATCCCTCTTTTCGGGTCTTCCCCGAAGTCTCGCGGCCCCGAGGCTGGATCTGAACCATCTCCACTACAGGGAGAAACTCGTCGTCGGCTCGTATGGCTGCACCCCTGCCCAGAATAGGGGGGCTCTGGAGCTGATCTCCTCCGGGTCCTTTGACGCTGGCTGGCTGATCACAGAGAGGGTCTCCCTCGGCGAGATATCCAAGGGTATGGAGCATGCGGAGGGGCGCGAGGGTCTGAAGGCCGTGGTGACGGAGTTTGGCAGGTGATCGGTTTTGGAAGATGCAATGAAGGCTTTTGGCACAAAGTTGAACCGGCTCATAAAGGGCGGCAGCCTCACAAGGCAAGAGGCGAAAGAGATGTTTTCCCAGGTGCTCTTAAACGAGCAGCCCGACGCTCATCAGGGGGCGTTTCTTGCGGCCATAACCGCCAAGGGGGCAACGCCCGACGAGATTGCGGGAAGTTGGGAGGCGATATACGAGCTTGACACCTTCAAGGTCTCTCCAGAGGTCTCTGGCGACCTCTTCGAGAACTGCGGGACCGGGATGGACGCGGTCGAGACCTTCAACATCAGCACGGCATCCTCGATCGTCGCGGCTGCCGCCGGCGTTCCGATGGCAAAGCATGGAGCAAGGGCGATAACCTCAAAGTGCGGGACCGTCGACATACTGGAGGTTTTGGGGGTGGATGTGGAGGGCGATCCTTCTATCGTCCAGAAAAGCATCGAAGGTGCCGGGATAGGCATATTCAACGGGATGAGCCCCAGGGTCCATCCCGTAGGCCTCGGCAGGATCCTCTCCAAAATCAGGTTCGGAACGATCCTGAACATAGCCGGATCCCTCGCAAATCCGGCCATGCCCCGGTGCGGCCTTAGGGGCGTTTATTCGAAAGACCTGGTGGTCCCGATCGCCGAGGCTATGAGTGAGATCGGCTATTCGAGAGCGATGGTGGTCCACGGTCTCACCTTCGATGGCGAGAGGGGAATGGACGAGATATCGCCCTCCGGAAAGACCTTCGCTGCGGAAATTCTCCAAGACGGTCGGATCGAAACTTTTGAGCTCTCCCCAAGAGACTTCGGGGCGAAGCCGGTGGACGTGAGGCATCTTGCGCCCCGAGAAGATAGAGTCGAGGAGGCGGTGGAGCTTATAAGAGTCCTCTCCGGCGAAGAGAGAGGTCCAAAAGAGATGGCTGTCTCTATCAACTCTGCCCCGATCCTGTACATCGCCGGGAAGGTCGAGAATCTTTCGGAGGGGTTTTTGATCTCAAAGGAGATCATGCGATCCGGAAAGGCCCTGGAAAAGCTCGGCGAGTGGGTAAGGGCCCAAAACTCCGATCCCCTGGCCGGGGCCGAGAGGCTAGAATATTTGGTCGAGAGGGCCGCAAACTGATCGCGGATCAAAAAGATCGTCTGTGGGACGGGTGGAAGGCAGGATTAGGCCCGAATCCCTTCATCCCGTTCCCGTCTCCTCCCTCGGTCCGATCTTCAAAACCCCCGAGACCTTTTCCAGGTACTGCTCCATGTAAGCGTCGCAGACCTCCCACTCGACGTCCACCTTGATTTCGGTCATTATCTCCTGGAGCTGGACTTTAACCTGGTCCCAGGTATATTTGTTCTTGGATCTGCAAAGTTCCGTCATCAGACGGAGAGTGGGGACGAATATCTTCTTGAACTCAGACCTGATGAAGGCCATGAAGGGCTCAGATAAGTCCCTGTAGACGTAAGATCTCAGTTCCGCCAAAAGGTCGTACTGAGCCCGGCAGGGGTCGTCGTAAGGATCTTCTACATTGCGTTTCCAGTGCTCGCCCAGATTCTCGTATCCCTTTTTGATCATCTCGTCGACTCTGGCCCTGGCCTCGCCGTCGCCGATCTCGGCCGCGAGCTTGTATCCTGTGAGCCGGAGCCTGAGGAGCTGTACCCTCCCTTCCTCAAAGGTGAGGTTCAGATGAAACCTGCCCAGGTAGTCGGCCATGTGGTCGAGTCTGGTCTCTGGATCGAAGGTGATTGCCATCCGATCACGCCCCCTCAGCTCAGGATGCACGCAAGGCCAGCCTTCCGGACTTGCTATCGCTCGTCGATCTATCGAAGATTCGTGACCCATTCATATTCGGACTTATATATCTTCGCAGTTTAAGACCTTTGGCTTCGACAGAAAACGTGACGGCTTTGATGAGACAGCCTTCCCGTGGGCATAAATTTATCCGAAGACCGACCGTACGGCCTGGTTATCAGGAGGATTTCGAGGAGATGGCACAAGTATTTTTTGAGATCATGAGGCCCGGAAACTGTCTGATGGCAAGCCTAGCCGCCCTGATCGGGTTTCTGGTGGCGGACAATAGCCCCGAGCCCCTCACAGCGGTCCTGGTGGCGTTGGCGGTGTTCGCCGTGACGGGAGCTGGAAACGCCGTCAACGACTATTTCGACCGCGAGATTGACGCCGTCAACAGGCCCAGCCGGCCGATACCAAGCAATAGAATCAGCCCCCGCCGGGCCTTCGCCTGGTCGATCATCCTATTCGGCGCTGGGTGCCTATTTGCCCTCTTCATAAACCACCTCGCCCTAGCCATCGCCATCTTCAACTCGATCCTGCTATACCTCTACGCCCGAAACCTAAAGGTCACGCCATTTGCGGGAAACGTGGCAGTCGGGTACCTGACGGGTTCGACCTTCCTCTTCGGCGGAGCCGCGGGAAATGACATCAATATCACCCTGTTCTTATTTCTCCTGGCATCCCTGGCGACGCTCGCGAGAGAGATCGAAAAGGACATCGAGGATGTGGCGGGCGATGTGGCCAGCGGCGCAAGGACGCTGCCGATCGTCATCGGCGAGAGAATGTCCTCTTTTCTCGCCGCCTCCTTCGTCGTCGCGGCCATCGTTCTGAGCTACCTTGCGCCCCTCGGCAGAGCGTACATCATGGCGGTCACCGTAGCAGACCTTCTTTTCCTCGCAGCTTTGGCGCGCATCCTGAAGGGCGAGGCCCCGAAGGCCCAGAAGATGCTCAAGGCAGGGATGGCGACGGCCCTCGCGGCCTTCCTGGTGGCGGCGGCTGCAGGGTTCGGGTATTTGTGAGAAAGAACTAGGATCAAAATCGCCGCCGCCAGAAATGCCACGATCTGCCGGGCACGGCGCTGGTACGGCCCCGCCCTCCGCATTTTGGGCATGTCTCCGTCTCCTCCAGCGGTTCTGTGCATATCGCTTTCAGGACGGTTATCGAGCCCTTTTCCTTTGCAGACCTCGCAGATCACCTCGTCGGGGATGAGAGCCACCACCCATAAGTAAATTCTCGACGTCGGCTCAATCTATGCCGTTGTCCACCTCGACATCCCTCGGCTGGCAATAGAATACAATATCGGAGACAGGACGGCGTTTGAAGCCATGGTCGGTATGCCCACCTTAAAGAGCGACGCGGTCACAAACGCCCCGAAGGTCAGCCTTCCATCGAGGACGGCCTCGGTTACGCCGGCGCCCCCTTTCGCCAGGTCTGGAAAAGACAAGATGCCGTAGTAGCTAGCGAGAACGAAGACCGAAAAGCTGACCGCGGTTGCCAGCAGGACAGCGATCGAGACCGAAGACGGTCGAAGCTCACCCTCTGCACCCCTCATTTTATCGGCGATTATCTTGCATGAGACGAGCCCTGCCCAGTGGGACGGTATGTTGGCCAACGGAAAGGGAGATGCAGTGGCGGTCATCAGCACCACTCCTGTCGTCAATCCCACTACGCTCGCCTCCAAAAGCGACATCCGGATCAACAGCACTATCAGGCAGTAGACGGATATCGAGACCGCCGCCTGCAACTCGCCAGTAATCGATTCCGTAAACCTCATGAGAAAATGGACAATCCAGGAGAGGGCGATCAGCGCGCCGCAGATAGCTGCCTCTTTCGCGTTCATGTGAACCTACCACCCAGCGGTATCAGGACGTATGTTTATAGTTTAAATAGTAAGCGGGGTTAGCGCAGAACGGGGAGGGCGAGCCTCACCGAAGAATTCGCCCACTATCCTTAAATTGCCCTCGATCCCCGCGACTCGCTCACCTATGGGCGAAGTAGGCGACGATCTCGCCCTCGGCCACCGAATCGATCCGGACGAAGCCGTACCTCTCGAACTGGACGACCTGGTCGAGATCGTCCCTGATCCCGGCCTCGCCGATGCCGGTGTCGACGCCGTCTGGGCGCATCACCCGCACGGGTACGCCGTCCGTGGGGGCCCAGTGGATGATCCGAAGCTTCATCTCCTTCGCCTGATGAGGGTCGGTCCCGATGACCCGCGAACGGAGCGGATCTATGGCAACGATCTCGATGTTGCAGAGGTCTTTGAGCCGGAGTTTTCCGCCAGCCTTGAGATCTGTCACGTCGTCGCCCGAGACGAGGAGCTTCGATCCCGCCGGGATATCCCTAAATCCGAGGTTCAGGGTGGGGTGGAAGGGGGCTTTGGCGGCTTTGGGCACATTCCCCTCGACCTCCAATGGGACAGGGTCCTTTACGAAAAAGCGCCTCTTCGCCTCAGGGTCGACGATCTTCCTGTTCTCGGCGTAGACGGAGTCCATGCTGATGCTGATGTCCGTCTCGCCGACCCCCAGGTCTATCATGAACTTTCTTAGCGCTTCTGCGCGGATGCCGCGCCGTCTCAACGCCCTGACCGTCGGCATCCTGGCATCGTCCCAGCCGGAGTACTCGCCGGCTTCCAGGGCGCGTCTCAGGGCGCTGGTGCTGAAGGAGCCGAACTGGTGGATCTTGATCCTGCCCCAGTGGATCGTCGTTGGGTACTCCCATCCCATGTGCTCGTAGAGGTACCTTTGCCTCCGCTCGCTGTCCATCAGGTCCTTCCCACGGATAATGTGGGTGACGCCCAGAAGGTGGTCCTCTACCCCGGATTCGAAGTCCAAAAGCGGCCAGACCCTGTACCTCTCGCCGACCCGTGGGTGATCTGCTGTCACGATCCTGAAGGCCGCCCAGTCCCGGAGAGCCGGGTCCTTGTGGACGATGTCCGTCTTGACCCTGAGGACCGCCTCGCCTGGCGCTAGGTTGCCGTTCATCATGTCCTTCCAGAGGGCCATATTCTCCTCGGGGCTCTGGCCCCTGTGAGGACATGGTTTGGCAGCGTCCTTCAGAGCCTTGAAGGATGCCTGGTCGCACCGGCAGACGTAGGCACCACCCCTTCGGATCAGCTCTCTAGCGATCTCGTAATATTTGGGCAGGCGGTCGCTGGCTATCACCACCTCGTCAGGGACTGAACCCAGCCATTTTGAGTCCTCGAGATACCAGCCGTAAGCTTCCAGCATCGGCCTCTTGTTTACGGGGTCGGTGTCGTCGAAGCGGAGGAGGAGCTTTCCGCCGTACCTCTTGACGTACTCGGAATTGATGATGATCCCTCTCGCGCTCCCGATGGTGGGCGGGCCGTTGGGGTTTGGGGCAAACCTCATGACCACGCCGCCCTTGGCTCCCTCAAGCCCCGGCAGCCCCTTGTCCGGCTCTTTTTTCACGCCTAGCTCTGCCAAGAGCTCCGGCGCGATCTCGGCGAGCCTCTTCTCCCAGTCCTCGGGGCTGGTCCTCGCCACCTCCGAGAGGACCGAGGCGACAAGGGGCGAGACCTCTTTCGCCCTCGCCCGAAGCTCCGGGTGCTCACCCATCAGCTTTCCCATCACCGCGCCGACTTGGGGCGCGGCCCTGTACTTCACCGCGTTCTGAAGGGCGTACTTCTCTATGATCTCCCTGATATCGTCGGCCATGCAAGCACCATCTCCTGCATGAAGATATCTTAAAGCTTCTCCAGCCCGTCCCGAACGATCTGGGCGTGGTCGAAGGCGAGGGGCGGAAGTTTTTCCGGGTCGAAGATCTCTGCAGATCTCGCGTCCGATCCTGCCGAAAGCGTCCCACTCCCCTCGGCGAGGTAGCAGATCGAGACGACGTGACCCCTTGGGTCGCGATCGGGCTTTGAGTACACCCCCACCAGCTTCAGGAGAGTGATCTCAAGGCCCGTCTCCTCCTTCGCCTCCCGTCGGGCCGCCTCCTCGACGGTCTCCCCCACCTCCACAAACCCCCCGGGAAGGGCGTAAAATCCTTGGTAGGGCGGGTTCTCCCTTCTTATCAACACGATGCCCCCATCGAAGAGGATGAGGGCGTCAGCAGCCAGCATAGGCGTCTTCATGCAAACCACAACTTTTATATAGACTTAAAGGCAGTGGCCTACCGAAAGGTTTATATTCGACAAATGCCGTAGGTCGGAATGGCAAAAGTCGATGGACTTAGTCTCCCTCCTTTACCCTACATCCAATATCGACTTTTGCGCTCTTTTCTCTTTACAATCGTCCGTTCAATACGTTTTCAAGACGTTCGATCCGCACATCAGATATACCTTGCAGGCCCAGATGTTGCCATGACCTTCTGCGTAATTAAGATTGGCGGAAGTCTGATCGCCGTCTCCAGAGAGATCGTGAAGGGGCTTGTGAGCCTCTCGCAGGAAGGCCACACTTTTCTTGTGGTTCCTGGTGGCGGCCCCATGGCAGATCTGGTGAGAGATCTCTACCAGAGATATGATCTATCGGAGGAGACCGCTCACTGGATGGCGGTCCTGGCGATGGAAGAGTACGCTCACTTTCTGGCGGACGGCACGGGCGCGGCCCTGACATATGACATCTCAAAGCCCGACTCAGGGGTCGAGATTCTCCTCCCCTACCGTCCCCTGATGCAAGACGACTGGGGACTTGAGCACAGCTGGGATTATACATCCGACTCCGTCGCCGCCCTCGTCGCCTGGAGGCTTGCGGCCGATTTCGTCAAAGCGACGGACGTCGATGGTGTGATTCTGGAGGGGGGGGTTGCAGTAGAGATCTCGGCAGGGTCCCTCATCGGAAAGAAGAGCTGCATCGACCAGGGCGCTCTTCAGATTTTGAGGAGATCCGGCAATAGCTGCCTCGTCCTGAACGGAAGGGACCCGGACCGGTTCATCGCGTACTTGAAGACCAGGAGAGGCGGAACCCTTATAAGAGGGTGAAGTGTTGGTCGGAGCGGTCCTGACGTAAGGGAAAGTATATACCCTGGGATCGATCAAAGCACGTAGAGAGAGTAACATGACTGAAAAATCAGACAGATGCATGTCATGCGGAGTAACGCTGATCGGGCCGGAGGGCGCCAGGTTCCCCTGCCCCAACTGTGGGGAGATAATTATGAGGTGCAACAAGTGCAGAAAGCAGAGCAACCCCTATACATGTCCTAGCTGCGGGTTTTTGGGGCCCTGAGGTGATAATATGGGGGAAGTTGCTGCTAAGCTGAAGATAATGCCCGAGGGCGCTGACGTTGACATGGAAAAGATGAAGGAGGACATAAAGTCCGTTCTTCCAGAAGGTGCGAGGCTTCACGGTTTCGCCGAAGAGCCGATCGCTTTCGGCCTGAAGGCGCTGATGGTGGCCGTGATTCTGGCGGAGGGCGTCACCGGGACCGAGGGGCTGGAAGCCGCCGTCGCCGGGGTGGAGGGCGTCCAGTCGGTAGAGGTTGAAGAGGTAGGGCTGCTCTGAACACCTCTTTTCACCGTTTTAATTGCGGGCTCGTAGATCAGGGGTAGATCGCTACCTTCGCAAGGTAGAGGCCGCGGGTTCGAATCCCGCCGAGTCCATCGAGCCGATTTTCAAAGATCTCTCATCTCTTGGCCCGCAGAGATCCACTTCTTGATCTCTCTTTTGACCGTCTCATCTCCTTGGCCGTTACGCCGATGCAGTGCCGGGCATACCCATCTTCTGGACTTAGGGCTGCCGCCCGCTCAAAAGAGGCGAGGGCGTCTTTCCACCTCTCCAATCGCCAGAGAAGAAAGCCCCGGTGCATCCAGGCTTGGTGATCAGAGGGATCGATCTTCGTCGCCCGGTCGAGGGAGGCGATCGCCTCCATGTACCTTCCCATCATCCCAAATACGAGGGCGGACTTTTTCTCCGCCGAGTTCCCGGAATCGATCCCGGCTGCCTTCAGGTAAGACTTCAGGGCAGGATCGAGCCTGCCCTCTTTCAGGTGGGAATCGCCTTCGGTGATCAGCTCTTGAAGATCGGCTGAAGATCTCTTTTGGCGGAAAAGGTGGCGAAGGGATGAAAAAAGGCGGCGTAGGCCGCGGCCGTTGGGGTCCATATGCGAAATCAGGGCTTGAGCCGCTTGATCTCCAGATACCTCACTTCGCCCTCGTCCGCGTAGGCGAAGACCATCTGTTTTCTCACGCTGTGGGCGAGCCGGACGGCTCTGGAGACCACGGGCAGGTGAAATACGTAGTCGTCGGGGACGGAGTGGACCAGGTACTCTGAGTGGGGCACCTTCTTTGAGCCCTCCACCCTTTTGTAGACTCGAAAGTGGCTTCCGAATTTGAACCCGGTCTTGACCACCAGGTTTCGGTCCCGGAGGTCCCGGTAGACCCGGTGCTTCATATCAAAGTCGTTCTCGACGAGCCTCGCCCGTTTTTCGAACTCATCGAGGCTGAGGGGCGTGCCGGACCGATCGACCACGTCGAGGACCCCCTTCTCGATGAGGTATGCCGACTCCACCAGGGAGAGCTGGAGCCTTCCGCCCACCGGTTTTCCGTAGAAACCCTCCTCGTGAAGACGCTCTGATGAATCCGGGTCCCAGAGCATCACCCTGTCCTCGAGAAGGGTGGCGGTGCCGCCATGGGCCTCGATCTTCATCTCGCCCTTCAGTCCCCTCTCTCTCGCCTCGTAGAAGGTAATGTCGCTCTCCTCGTCGACGACCGCCAGCATGAGCCTTTTTCTCATTTGCCTAGCGACCTTCGTCGGCTCCACCAGCTCCTGGAGGGATATCGGGTGCCTTTCAGAGATCACCTGGACATAAAACTCGGCCGGGGTTTTGCCGGGCTTTCCACCCCTGGGGTAGACTCGAAAGTCGGTGACTCCCGGCTGGACGTAGTATCCTCTTTCCCTAAGGTCCTTGTAGACAACGTACCTGAACTCGAAACCCGCCTCTATCGCCGTCGCCGTCTCGAAGAAGGATCGAAAGTCGAGATCCTTCCCTTCAAAGCGGACTCCGATCCTGCCCCGGTCCAGAAGGTAAGCCGCCTCGGCGAGGGAGAGTTCCAGGCCCCCGTCGATGGGCCTTCCGAAGCTGCCCTGTTCGTAAAGCTCCTCTGTCGCCACTCTTCCGAGGAGGACCTTGTCTTTGGAAAGGTCGCCGACAATCGGGTCTTCGGACATAAAAAATGGGGGCGGGCTCAGGTGCTCAGCCTGTCCGGCCAGACCCCGTGGACGCATGTGAGGGCTTCATCCACAATGCTGTGAACCTTCTCAGCCGAGTAGCCAGCACTCAGCAGATAGGACTCGACGTGGTTGGGGACGGCGATCGACATCTGCTCGACCATCATCGCCACCTGGAGTATGGTGTAGTCGCCGAGCTTGACGGGGATTATCGAATCGGATACTAGAAGCTCGAAGATCTCGGGGCTGATGGGCCGCTCGAAGCCGGAGAGGAAAGCCTCCAGGATCTCGCTAGTCCACTCGTGCTTTCGTCCGGCCTCGTCCTGGTAAGGCACGACGACGACCTCTCTCGTATTCGCCAGGCTCTCTACGAAGTCCTCAGGGGTCACATCGCCCTCAAAGACGAAGTCGAGGAAGCTTGTATGGGGCACTGTGGTCGGTATCTTGCTCGCCCTGATGCTGTAGGTGACCTCCTCGAAGACGGTCCCCGCGTCGGTTCCCTGGTGGCCCACGCCCTTGCCGATGGAGACTGCGCTGGGTGAGGCTCTCACGACGGTGTGGGGGTCGCCGTGCCTCCTGTCGATGTTGCCGAGGATCATCTTGAGGCCGAGGGGCCGCGCTGCCAAAGAGGCCCTGCATATACCTGTGGTGTTGCAGCTGGTGCACTGGATCACCTTTGGCTTCGCCTTGAGGAATGTCTCGTAGTTCTCAAGACCGAAGAAGAACTCCCGCTCGAAGTCTGCCTTCAAACCGTCCGATATCTCGACGCCCTTCTCCTGGAGGGCTGCCATAATCTTGTTCCTGTGGGCTCCACCCATCAGGGAGACGGTGCAGCCGTGGGCGAGTCCAGCCTCAACATAAGGCGCTTCTTGATCTCCCGGGGTTCCGACCATGACGAAATCGGAGTCCTCGAAGAAATCGTCGTTGCCGCCCTGAATCGAGAAGCCCGCCGTTTCCCACTTGGCCTTGTCCGAATCGTCCGAGACGTAGGCTTTGACGTCGCAGAGCCTGACGAGCTTGCTCAGGGTATTCTTCGCCCTGCCGTGGGGCTGGCGCAAGAGGACGTTCAATTCGCCCCCGATTCCCGCGGCCTTCTTGGCCATGTCCAGGGCGAGAACTGTTCTCTTGTTTTCCGTTCCGTCGAATCCAACGAAGCCAGCATTAGATTTCAATCTGATTCCTCCTTGCGAGATGAAAGAAGTGTCACGATATTAACCTTTCCTGCTAAATCCCGCATCTAAGATTCTCTGAAGGTCTCGAGTATCCAGTCCACCACCACCGCAGCGTTCTGATCCGGATCGAGCCTCTCTGCGTCCACCACCACTCCAGGGTCCAGGGGTTCCTCGTAGGCGACGTTAATCCCCGGAACGGTCGCATCCTCCCCGCCGGCTTTCTCGTAAATTCCCTTGGGGGAGTAGACGGCCTTTCGGCCGCGCTCGCGCTCGATGCAGGCCTCGAGGGATGCCTTGACGTAAACCTCCGCGAACTTGGGAACCAGTTTTCTTGCAAGATCGCGATATTTCCGCCGGTTTGCGGTGGCGTCCACGATGACGTTGGTCCCGGACTCCGACAGAAGCTTGGCCATGTAGGCGAGGCTCGCGTAGACCACCTCTCTCTCCTGGTCGGTGTACGTGGGCTCGGGGGTGATGACCCGGCGTATCTCGTCCAGCTCCAGAACCTTGACTTTGATCCCTCGCTCTTCGAGCCTCGCCTTCACTTCTTTGGCGATTGTGGTCTTTCCGCAACCGGGCAGCCCCGTGAACCAGACAACCCAAGACATGAGAAGAAAGACTCTTTCTGACGAATAAATATCATTCCCCCGGGCGAGTTATCCCGGGTTTCAACAAGTTTACCAGGAGGCGCACTTTTCGAGGTCGATCTTGGTGGTTTCAGCCTCCAATCTCGGCTTTCATCCCGTCCCGTACTTCGAAGAAAATATTCAATCGAACAAAAGATTAATATAAGTGTTCTTGATATATAGAGATGCAACGGGACATATCCTCCTCTGCATAGGGATAATGAGAGGTATAAAAATATGACCAATAAAAGAAACTTCGCGTTGAGAGACGCTGAGGGGAACGAAATTGGCGTTTTCACGGGAAAACAGCCCAGACAGGCGGCTTTGAAGGCTGCAAACCGGGGATACACCGACATCAGGCTGAGGGAGAGGGGCACAAAGAAAGTTCACATCTTCGAGGGCGAGCGGAAACTTGTGATAAAGCCATCCAACGCCCCCGACTGGATGCCAAAGGAGATCTGGAAGCCGAACGTCAAAAAGATCGGGATCGAGAAGCTGGACCAGATCTGAATATCTGGTCCGTAGTACTTTTCGCGGTGACGTTAACAGAAACGGGGATGTGGCGTCGTCGTCACATCTTCCGCCCCGGTTTTCATCGTCCTTACGTTTGGTTCTCTCTTTTGAAGCAGATTAATATTGCGGGACATCCCAGGTATTTGGGACGTTCAGGCCGCCGATATCTCCTTAGGGGTTTACACGTCCACGCTGAGAAGAAGCCTGATCTCTTGCCCTTGGTAATCTGCCGTGGTCCAGAAGACGTCTCTTGCTGCCCCGAACATCTCGTAAGCGCCGTGGCCCGACCTCTCCATCTCTACCCTTTTTGCCACCGCCTGAAGGTCCGGTAACGCTTGGAAGAGGGGATCGCTGAAGGTGTTTCTGCCTATCTGCTCTGCATCAGAATCGTAGAGGATCGTCCCGTCGGGCATCATGGCCCAGATCTTGGCGCGGCCGTCGGGCTGATAAGGCGCAAGAGTCTGGCCGAAGAACTCTGTCGAGTTGACGAGGGCCGTGACCGCCCCTATGAACATTCCCTCCTCATCGAAGACAGGCGAGGCGAAGTCCATGGCGTAAAACCCCTCGACGCTCTTTATGTAGGCAAGGCCCACAGGGCGCCTGGTGGAGAAGAGCCGTTCGATATGCTCCTGGTCTCTTATGCTGGCGCCCTTGACCTCTTGGTACTCCGCGGGCCTGACCTCGACGATGGTGCCGTTGAGGTCGACGGTTATGCAGTCCACCACCCAGGGACCCAGGGCCGTGAGGTCGTCGAGAACCTCCCTCGCCTCCGACCCCTCGACACCCGTCTCGGATAGGGCGAGACTCGCATCCAGGAGGGCCTTGTCAATATCTGCAAGGTTTGCGCTGACGGCACACTCTGCCTGGACGAGGCTCCAGATCAGATCCCTGTCAGTCTCAGTCCCATCCGATGTTGCGTCCTCGCCAAAGGCGGCTGGGACGAGGAAGGTGGCCAGGGCCGCAGCCACCGTCGTCAAGGCGAAGAGTTTTGACATCTTTCCCGATCGTCTCATAGTTTTTGGCGTCTTTCTCGATGACCTCATAGCATCACCAACATCTCTGATGAAACGATGGAGGGTCTTCTTTCCGTGAACTTATTCTTTGCCACCGACCCGCGGCCGCAACCTGGTGCGGATATCTCGTAGGGCAAAACCGGGAACAAAGCGGAGAAATGAAAACCCAAAATAGACCGGAATTGACAAGAAAAATAAAAATAGATGGAAAATAAGGTTTCAGCCAAAGAGGGCGCCGAGCCCCTCGATTCCGCTCTCTTCAGCCTCTTCCTTATCTTCCTCGGCTTCCTCTGCTGCGGGAGCTGCTGCGCTTGCGGGAGCTGCCGCGGCAGGCGCGGCTGCGACGGCCACGCTGGGAGTCTTGGACAGAACGTCCTCGATGTCTACGCCCTCGAGGGCGGAGACGAGCGCCTTGATCCTGACTTCGTCGGGGGTTACGCCAGCGGCGTTGAGTATGGTCTTTATGCCCTCCTCGGACACGTCTTTACCTGAGCTGTGAAGCAGTAATGCTGCATATACGTATTCCATCTTAATCCACCTCTTGATCTCGATCAACCAAACAGGGCAGACAATCCGCCAAGTCCGGCCTCTTCATCCTCTTCTTTCTCGGCCTCTTCATCCTTCTCTTCGGCCTTCACCGCTGGGGCATCAGCGACTGGCGCCTCAGCCGGGCCACCTTCGACCAGATTGTTCAGCACAGACGCATCCGCAGCCGCCCTTGCGAGCAGTGCCTCCATCATGCTGGGAACGGGGATCGCGCACTCCAGGACCAGGTTTCTGGCCTTTGAGGCCGCCCTCTGGAGAAGGGGACTGATTGTAGTCGGGGTTGCATAGCCTATCTCCAAAGCGAGGCCCAGGGCCTGTGCAGAAGCTGTGCTCATCTGAGATAGGATATCCTTGACGTCGATGGTGAGATCCTCCGACCTGAAGACAAGACCTCCCTCGTAAACGGCCCGGAGCTCAAGTCCCACCTTCCTCGGGAAGATCTCCATCGTCGCCAGCACTTCGGCCAGCTGGGCTGATACGGTCTCGCCCTCCTCGGCCACCAGCTTCGTCTCGTTGATGACCACTTTTCCGCTCTTTATGGCGGCAGGAATTCCAGCGCTCTGGAGCTTGCCCACCATGGGACCCGGAGAGAACGAGGTCTCACCCTTCTCGATGACTATATCGATGGGTGCCTTCCCGCCAGCCTTGATCGGCATAGGCTGCTTTTTCTCATCCAGCATCTTGTAGAGCTTGAAGGGGTTTACGTCGGTGAATATGAAAGCTGTCTGGGCTTCGATCCCATCTGCCAATGGCAGGACGTCGTCGGAGCACTTCTCTATCGCCCGGCGGGCGACGTTGTTTCTGACCACCTTGATGGTGGCCACATCCCTCAGCTCCGAGCGCAGGTCCTGGATCTGCTTTGCGGGTATGTCTGTCAAGCCCACCAGCCCGACGACGGGTGACTCGACTATCCTCTCGACCAGATCCTCTACCTCTCTGATCTTCCATTCCGGGACGTGTTCTGTATGGCGTACCTGGACGGACATCTCAAATCACCTTTACTGCGGGACCCATGGTAGTCTTCACGTAGACGGACTTCAGGTTCTGCTTGCCGTCCCTGAGGGTCTGCTCAAGCTTGGTCGTGACGGCCTCTACGTTCTCTGCAATCTGCTGGACGTCCATATCCTTGGATCCCACAGCCATGTGGAATGTGAGCCGGTCACGAGACCTTACCCTCACCAGGTTTCTCTGCCTTTTGATTATGGGCGTGATGTCCACGTTCGGTGGCAGGGGCAGGGGCATCTTCCCTCTTTTTCCCAGGATGGGGCCCAGCTTCTTGCCGATCGTCGGCATGAGGCTCGTCTCAGCGATGAAGTATGTGTACTCGTCGGCGATCTTTCTTGCTCGCTTCTTGTCATCGCCCAGCTCAGAGAGCTCGTCTGGGGAGATCACCAGATCTGCTTCTGCACGCTGAGCAAGAAGAGCAGTCTCGCCGCTGGCGAATACCGCGATCTTTGCAGATCTGCCGCGGCCATGGGGCAGAATTATCTCTTCATCCACCCTGTTGGCCGGCTGGCTCATGTCGATATTGTGCAAGTTAATCGCCAGATCGACGCTCTCGTTGAACCTCCTCTCAGGGGCCTCAGAGATAGCCTTTCTGACGGCGTTCTCTATCATCTTGTTCATCTCAATCCTCCGTAGTCCACGACTTCCGGTCTACTACGGCGTCTCAAAAAGAGAGTCCAAATTCCGTCTGCAATCCTCTATAATAAGTTTTCGTCTATGCGAGGACTTCATCGAACCTGTCCTCGTCGACCGCCGCCTGGGCCTCCTTTCGGGGCATGCCCTCTACGGTGATCCCCATGGTCCCGCAGGTCCCGATGACCTCTTTGGCAGCGCTCTTCAGGGAGACGGAAAGTAGGTTATTCCTTTTGATTCCCGCAACCTTGACCACTTGATCCATGGTCAAATTCCCAACGATCTCGAAAGCGTTGCCGGATCCTTTGTCCAGCCCCACCTCTTTGAGGACCAGTGCCGAGGTTGGGGGCGTTCCCACATCTACCTGGTACTCGGTCCTGCTCTTAACCGTGACCTTGACCGGGACCTGCATCCCGTTCAAATCTGCGGTCGCTTCGTTGATCTTCTTTACTACATCTGCAACGTTAACACCTAGAGGTCCTAGTGCGGGGCCCAGCGGGGGTCCTGCGCTGGCCTTTCCACCGGGTACCAACACTTCAACAACATTGGCCAAGAAATTCACCTCTGAATCTCGTCTTTACTGAGCACGCGCACGTGGTCACCCCTCACGGTTATGGGGATGGGCACCATCGCCTCGAAGAGCTCTACAGTTATCTCCTCCTTGGCGACGTCTACCCTCTTGACCCTGGCCATCTCGCCCTTGAAAGGTCCCGAAATCAGCTCCACTATGGCACCTTCGTTGATGCCCACCACCGCGGGTTTAGGCGTCAGAAAATGCTCGACCTCGTCAAAGCTGGAAGCCCCCTTAATTACCGAACGGGCGTGAGGTACCCCCTGTATCGCCTCCTCGACGATCTCCGGAGCCTTCGCCTCTACGAGGACGTAGCCCTTCAGGACGTCGGGCACCAGAAGCGCCGTTATGTCGTACTTCTCCTTACGCGCCAGCTGGGCGATGAGGTTTGCGACTGAGCGTTCCTGATTTGCCGTGGTCTTCACTACGTATATGCTGGTCTCGGCCATTCTGACGGAAGACAGTCGAACCGGATATATATAGGTTTGCAGCAAGCCCTGCTTCGGCCGATTCCTCGTTATCGAATCCGAGGATGTCGGTCGTCCATCGGCTCCGGGGGCGAGATCAGATCGCCTTCAGAACTGCCTAGTTCTTTGATGGCCTCGGCCCTTTTTGGGATGACTGTCGGTGGACACTTCAGCCCCGAAACGTTCATATAGAAGTTTAAACACCTCGCAAGCCATCAGATCAACTGGAGGAAGAAAAAAATGGCAGGATTGGGGGGAACCCCTGTACTCATACTCAGAGAGGGCAGTCAGAGGACTGCCGGCCGCGAGGCTCAGAAGTCGAACATCATGGCCGCAAAAGCCGTGGCAACCGCCGTCAGGACGACTCTCGGCCCCAAGGGCATGGACAAGATGCTCGTCGACACCCTCGGCGACGTGGTCATAACCAACGATGGCGTCACCATCCTGAAGGAGATGGACATCGAGCACCCGGCGGCCAAGATGATGGTCGAGATCGCCAAGACCCAGGATGACGAGGTCGGAGACGGGACCACCACCGCCGTGGTTCTGGCGGGCGAGCTTCTGAAAAAGGCCGAAGAGCTGCTGGACCAGGAGATCCACCCCACCGTCATCGCCGCAGGATACAGGGCTGCAGCTGACAAGGCCATGGGGATCATGAAAGACATGGCGATAACGGTCTCCCCCGATGATGATGAGCTGCTGAAAAAGATCGCCATCACCGCCATGACCGGGAAGGGGTCCGGCATTGCCAGAGTAGAGCTTGCAGAGCTGACCGTAAAGGCCGTCAAGGCCATCGTGGACGAGGACGGGACCGTGGACGTCGACAACATCACCGTCGAGAAGAAGGTAGGCGGCGGCATCACCGACTCTCAGCTCGTCTACGGCATGGTAATCGACAAGGAGCGTCTCCACCCCAACATGCCGAAGAAGGTCAAGGATGCCAAGATCGCCCTCCTGAACACGGCCATCGAGATCGAGAAGACCGAGGTAGACGCCAAGATCGAGATCACCTCTCCCGACCAGCTCCAGGCCTTCCTGGACCAGGAAGAGACGATGCTGAAGGATATGGTCAACAAGATCGTCAGCATCGGAGCCAACGTTGTCTTCTGTCAGAAGGGGATCGATGACCTCGCCCAGCACTTCCTTGCCAAGGCAGGCGTCTACACCATCAGAAGGATCAAAAAGAGCGACATGGAGAAGCTGGCGAGAGCCACCGGCGGTAGGATAGTAACCAGCATTCACGACCTCGCCGAAAGCGAGCTTGGCCGAGCAGGCCTTGTAGAGGAGAAGAAGATCGCTGGCGACGACATGACCTTCGTCGTGGAGTGCGATAACCCGAAATCAGTCTCCATCATCCTCAGAGGCGGAACCGAGCATGTCGTTGACGAGCTGGACAGAGCGATGGAAGACGCCCTCAGGGTCGTCGGCGTCGCCCTCGAAGACACCCTCCTGATGCCCGGCGGCGGCGCTCCCGAGATCGAGCTGGCCCTCAGGCTGAGAGAGTATGCGGCCACCGTCGGCGGAAGAGAGCAGCTCGCCATCGAGTCCTTCGCCGAGGCCCTCGAGATCATACCCAAGACCCTGGCAGAGAACGCCGGCTTCGACCAGATCGACACCCTCGTGGCCCTCCGAAGCAGCCACGAGAAGGGCGTCAAGACCGCAGGCCTCGACATGGAGACCGGCAAACCCTCAGACATGCAGGAGAAGGGCGTAGTCGAGCCGATGAGGGTCAAGACCCAGGCCATCAACTCTGCAGCCGAGTCCGCTGTCATGATCCTGAGGATCGATGACGTCATCGCCTCCAAGTCCGGAGGAGAGGGCGGCATGCCCGGCGGAATGGGAGGCATGGGCGGAATGGGCGACATGGGAGAGGACTTCTGAGCCCCTCCCAAAACCGTCTCTTTTTCCTCTTTTTCTCAGAAACTTAAAAAAACTGGCTGATTCGGATCTCAAGCCTCTTTGCAAGTCCTGGTTGCCGTCGTCTCTTCGATGGCGGGCCGGTAGAACTTCTCTGTGTACTCTTTCACCATCCTTCTGGAGGTGAAATGAGGTCCCGTGACCATAGTAGCTTCTTTCATCAGCTTGACCCAGCCCCTGGGCACGCCCTCGTCGTCCACCCTGTAGTAGAGGGGGATGACCTCCTTTTCCAGGATCTCGTAGACTGCCTCTGCGTCCCGATCGTCCCTGACGTCGTCGCTTGGACCCTCTGCACCCTCGAAACCCCAGCCGTTCTTGCCGTTGTAGCCCTCGACCCACCAGCCGTCGAAGATGCTGAGTTGGGGAACGCCGTTGAGGGATGCTTTCATGCCGCTGGTCCCTGAGGCCTCCATGGGGGGTCGGGGGTTGTTCACCCAGACGTCGACGCCGTGGACCAGGTACTGGGCCAGGTACTGGTCGTAGTCCTCGACGAAGGCGATCCTCCCCTCGAATCTCTTGTCGGCGGCGGCGTTGAAGACCTGTTGAAGGAGGAGCTTGCTCTGCTGGTCGTCGGGATGGGCCTTCCCTGCGAAGATTATCTGGACGGGCCGTTGGGGGTCGGTGAGGATCTTTCGGAGCCTTTCGGGGTCCCGGAGGAGGAGGGTCGCTCTCTTGTAGGAGGCGAACCTCCTCGCAAAGCCGAGGGTCAGGGTCTGGGGATCCAGAAGCGTCCCAAAGGCCATTATCGTCCTGGAGTCGGACTCGGGGTCTCTCCACTTCTCCCTTGCCCGATCCTTAATCTTGTTTATAAGAGACCTCTTCATTCTGTAGTGCTGTTTCCAGAGGACCTTGTCCGGGATCTCGTCCAAAAGCTCCCAGATGAAAGGGTTGTCGTGCTTTTCGAGCCAGTCGCGGCCGAGGTACTTGTTGAAGGTGATGTTGCCGAGCCTCCGGTCGATCCAGGTGGGGACGTGGATTCCGTTGGTGACGTAATCGATCGGTATCTCGTCTTCGGAAAGGTTTGGCCAAAGGTGGCGCCACATATCCCTGGTCACTTCAAGGTGGCGTCTGCTGACGCAGTTTCGATGCTCGCACATCCTGAGGGCAAAAGCGGTCATGTTGAAGCCGCTGGCAGGGTCTCGGGGATCGATCCCGAGCTCGAAGAACTCGTCGCGGCCCATCCCAAGGCACCGGAGGTACGATCCGAAGTACTTGTCCATCAGCGAGAAGGAGAACTTGTCGTGGCCTGCGGGAACCGGCGTGTGGGTGGTGAAGACCGTCGTCTTCTTTACCTCCTCCGTCGCCTCCTCGATGCTCATCCCCCTCTCGACCTTCTCTCGCACCCTTTCGAGGATGGCGAAAGCCGGATGGCCCTCGTTCAGGTGGATGACGGTGGGCTCGATTCCCAGAGCTTTAAGGACCCGGACCCCGCCTATCCCAAGGACGATCTCCTGCCTCAGCCTCTGTTCGTTGTCTCCGGTGTAGAGCCGGTCCGATATGCTCCGGTTCCAGGGGTCGTTGGCGTCGACGGCGGTGTCCATCAGGTAGAGGTTGGTCCTGCCCACCTGGACCTTCCAGACCTCAACGTAAATCTCTCCGTCCAGGAGCGGTATCTCGACGAGGAGGGGGTCGCCGTTTTCGTCCCGGAGCCTTCGGACCGGGGCGTTCTCCCTGTTCAGCCTCTCGCAGGCTCCGGCCTGCCAGCCGTCGGGGGTAACTCTCTGGAGGAGGTACCCTTCAGGGTACATGAAACCGATTCCAACGGAAGGAACTCCGAGGTCGCTGCACTCTTTTAGGTAGTCTCCGGCCAGAAACCCGAGTCCTCCCGCGTAAACGGGAAGGGCGTGGTGGAGGCCGTACTCGGCGGAGAAGTAGGCGATGGTCTTTTCTCGGGGGTCTGCGACGTTGCTGCAAAACCAGCCGCTGGTGGGGTCCATGTCGCCCTCGAACCTAGCCATTACCGCATCGTAATACCTAAGAAACCGGGGGTCCAGGGAGGCGAGTTTCAGAACGCTGTCGTCAAGCTCGTGCATCATCTTGACGGGGTTGTGGCCGTTTCTGCTCCAGGCCGCCCGGCCGCCCAGCATTATGAACAGCTCTCTTCCCTCCGGGTGCCAGCTCCACCAGAGGTTGTAGGCAAGATCGCCGAGCTTCGCGATCCTCAGAGGTAAGTTCGGAAATTTGTCTCTAGGTTCGTAGTGCATGATCTCTCCTTCCCATCACCGCTCTCGCCGCCACCATTGGCCTAGGATGATTTTACCTTTTCCCAGATATGATGGGAAGAAACTCGCACCCCTCCCGTCAGGTACGTTCGCGCTCCAAAATCAGGTTTTTCTGGCTGATGGCGGGTTCAAGGGCTGGTTGGTAGAACTTCTCCATGTACTCTTTTACCATCCTTCTTGCGCAGAAGTTGGGACCGGTCACCCTTATCGTCTCCTTCATCGCCCTCACCCAGCCCCGGGGCACGCCCGCGTCGTCGACGTCGTAGTAGAGGGGGACCACCTCTTTCTCCAGGATATCGTAGATGGAGGCTGCGTCCCGATCGTCCCGGACGTTCCTGTCAGGATCGTCGAAACCCTCAAAGGCCCATCCGTTTTTGCCGTTGTAGCCCTCGACCCACCAGCCGTCGAGGACGCTGAGCTGGGGCACGCCGTTAAGGGATGCTTTCATGCCGCTGGTTCCCGAGGCCTCCATCGGCGGCCTTGGGTTGTTCAGCCAGAGGTCAACGCCGTGAACCAGGTAGTGGGCGAGATGCTGGTCGTAATCTTCGACGAAGGCGATCCTACCCCCGAAAGATCTGTCCCTGGCGAAGTTAAAGACCTCTTGGAGGAGAAGCTTGCTCTGCTGGTCGTCGGGATGGGCTTTTCCCGCAAAGATGATCTGGACCGGCCTTTGGGCGTCGGTGACGATCCTCCTCAGCCTTTCAGCGTCTTTGAAGATCAACGTCGACCTCTTGTAGGAGGCAAACCTCCGAGCAAATCCGATGGTGAGAACGTCCTGGTCCAGGAGGACTCCGAGGGCCATGATCGTCCTCGGATCGCCGTCGCCCCCTATCCATTTTTCTCTCGCCCTCTCTTTGATCTTGTTTAAGAGTCGCATCTTGGTTTTCCGGTGATGGTCCCAGAGTAGATCGTCTGGGATCTCGTCGATGAGGCCCCAAATGAGGGGGTTGTCGTGCTCTTCGAGCCAATCGCGGCCGAGGTACCTGTTGAAGATGTCGTTTCCGAGCCTCCGGTCGATCCAGGTGGGGACGTGTACTCCGTTGGTGACGTAATCTATCGGGATCTCTTCTTCGGGAAGGTCGGGCCAGAGGTGGCGCCACATCTTCTTTGTAACCTCAAGGTGTCGTTTGCTGACGCAGTTTCGGTATTCAGACATTTTGAGGGCGAAGGCGGTCAGGTTGAATCCGCCTGCGGGATCCTTCGGGTCGACCCCCATTTTGAGAAACTCCTCCCGACTCACCCCAAAGGATGACAGGTAGCTTCCGAAGTAATTCTCCATCAGGGGGAAGGGAAACTTGTCGTGGCCTGCCGGGACCGGGGTGTGGGTGGTGAAGACCGTCGTCTTCCTGACTTCATCTGCCGCCACCTCGTAGCTCAAACCCGTCTCGACCTTCTCCCTAATCCTCTCGAGGATGGCAAAGGCCGGATGGCCCTCGTTGAGGTGGACGAGGGACGGCTTTATCCCAAGAGCTTTCAGGACCCGGACTCCGCCTATACCGAGGACGATCTCCTGCCTCAGCCTCTGTTCGGGGTCGCCGGTGTAGAGCCTATCTGATATGCTCCGGTTCCAGGGGTCGTTGGCGTCGACGGCGGTGTCCATCAGGTAGAGGTCGGTCCTTCCCACCTGGACCCTCCAGACCTCGACATATATATGTGAGCCCAGAAGCGGGATATCCACGTGAAGAGGCTTTCCGTCGGCGTCGAGAACCCTCCGGATCGGGGCGGTTCTCCGGTCCAGCATCTCGCAGGCTCCAACCTGCCAGCCGTCGGAGGTGATCTGTTGAAGGAGGTAGCCTTCCGGGTACATGAAGCCGATTCCCACAGCGGGAAGGCCGAGGTCGCTACACTCTTTCAGAAAGTCGCCGGCCAGAAACCCGAGTCCTCCGGCGTAGACGGGAAGTGCCTGGTGAAGGCCGTACTCAGCAGAGAAGTAGGCGATCGTCAGATCTTTGGGGTCGGCGACGTTGGCGCAGAACCAGCCGTGGGAAAGGTCCATGTCCTTCTGGAGTCTCGCCATCATGGCGTCATAATGTCTCAGGAAGTGGGGGTCCCTGGAGGCTGAGGCGAGGACGGTCTCGTCCAGCAGTTTTAGCATCTTCACGGGATTATGGCCGCTCAGGTCCCAGGCTCGGCGATCGAGGAGCATGAACAGCTCCCTCCCCTCGGGGTGCCACCCCCACCAGAGGTTGTACGCCAGATCGCCCAGACCCGATATGCTCTCGGGAATGCTCAAAAATTCATATTTGATTCCGCTCATTCGATATCCTCCGACCCTTCTTCATCATCCTTTCTTTTATCATCTTTAATAATTATTCACCTAATCTGAAATTAAAACAGGTCGTCGAGATGAACCAGATCTCGTGAAGTCTTGTAAAATATGAGGGATGGATGGGGCCAAGCCCCACCATCACGCCACGAAACGTTCGTCCAAGGCCGGTTTTCGTTATTTTCGATGGCTCGTCTCCTTCAACCCTGCGTGGGGTTATGGCGTCGGCGGCGTCTAAGTCGGCACCAGCTCCCTTCCGGCGTCCACCCACCCAGGAACTCCGCCCACCACGACCCAGGCGTCACGGTCGCCGAAGATCCTCATGACGGATACCGAAAAGGCGGAGTTGGTGTCGTATGTGCAGACGACGGCGATTTTCTTGTCAGCGGGGACCGTGTCCATATTTGGAACGAGGTCTGGGAATGGTGCGTTGATCGAGTCCGGTATGTGGCCTGCATCGTAGAGAGAGGCGGGCCTCACGTCCACGATCACCAGGTTCTCGTCGCCTGCATTGACGGCGTCGATGAGCTCCTGCATATCCATCCGGAGGAGGCTGTTATTGATAAGCCCCATCAAGAAAGCGTCGGCTTTGGCAATGTGTTCCTCGGCCGTCTCATCGGCTTCGGTCAGGCCCTGTCCAGTTCCCTGCGCCTCTTCTTTCAGCTCTGGCTCCACGAGTCCGGTTCCAGGTTCATGAATCCCGGCCTGGGGCCCCTCTCCCGCACCGTCTCCCTGGGCCGATGCCACCACGGCGAAGAGTCCCAGGAGGACCAAAACAAACAATGCTGTGTTCTTCATTCCATACCACCTACGAAATTATTTTCGCGTTGAAGGTATATATCGGTTGCGGACATATTTAATTAAATGATGCGATACGCAGGTTCGCCACCCATCCCTTTTTTTTTCTGCCCGGTCATCGGTGGGGGGCCGGGTATGCCGGAAGTGTCTCCATTCTCTGAAGAGGCACCTCTTTTCCAGCGGCGAAGTGGTAGAGGCTCTGATACTCCAATCCCGCGAGGCCCAAGGCCGAGGAGACGGGATCGTCGAAGTAGCAGCCTATGCCGCATCCTCTCAGCCCTGCAGCTTCCGCCTCCAGGTAGAGGGTCTGGCCGACGATCCCGCATTCCCAGAAGAGTCGGTTGTAGAACCAGGGGCCTCGCTCCTCAAGGGCCGGTCGGAACCTGGCGATCATGGCGAGGGAGAAGCAGCTGTCGGCGGCGATCTTCTGGCGGCAGGATAGGGCCCTCGCTAGGTCCCGGAAGTCGCCGGCTGCCAATCTGTAAAATCCCGCAGGTGCTCCGTCGCTGGGCCGTTTCCACTCGAAGTTCCCCCTCGTCTGTGATCGGAGGGAATCTTCACGATCCGGGTTTCGGACCAGGAAATAAAGCCCTCGATCCAGGCCCAGGACCCGGTGGACGAAGATGGCCAGGTGGACTTCGGGCCTCCAGGAGAGGAGATTGAAGGGAAACCTTCTCGATCCTGGAATTGCCCGGCAGAGGGCCCTGTAGAAGTCGTCCCGGCTCATGGCATAGGCTGGGTCCATGACGATGGCGCTTCGACGCTGGCGGATGAGCTTGCGTAAAGATGTGGGCGGATAAGCGAACCTGGAGGGAACCATTTCGGAGAGGGGCTCGGTCGCGACCTCTCCCCGAGGTTTGGCCGTCGCTTTTGTCATCCCGGAGACCAGCGGCCAGTGGACGTGGCCGGGGCTGAGTCGGTTTGGCCTGCCCTGCCACTCGACCTCTTTGAACTCGGCCAGAATCTCCTCTGAGAGGTCGAAGCCGGAGACGGCGCTCCCCTGGGGGTGGACTGCCACGATGCAGTCGGGAACCTCGGCCTCAGCCATCGACATCGCCTCGGCCTCCACGCTGCCGGGGTTGGCAATCCCCACCCCCAACACTAGCGCCAGATCCTCAGTCCCGACGCCGTCCAGGAGCGTCGCCCGCCATCCCAGGGCCGCCGAGGCGAAGCTCGTGGCAGCGAGGGCGTGGCCGAGGTTCGTTTGGAGGTAGCGAAAGGCCCTCTCGCCGTACTTCCAGGACTCGCGCCAGGGTATCGAGGAAAAGGCGACGAGGACCGTGGCCTCCGGCAATCCCGAGGCGAGATCCAGCCAGGCGCCCTCAGAAAACCGGCATCTCACCTCGAGAGCGTGCTCCCCGGGGGCGTAGTGGGAGACGGTCGGCGCGTCGAAGAGCCCTGGAACCGGCCCGGATATCAGATAGCCCTCGGTGGGGTGGAGGTTCCCGCTGAAGGGGTTGACCCGCAGCGACCAGGCCGCGCCTCCCGCCCGCCTCCAGGCCGATATGGCGAGGCAATCGAAGAATAGCTGTGAAATCGTCTCGAAGCTGAGGGGCTGAGGAGCGACGTCCCCCTCTTCGAGGGCGAGGTCAAACTGTGGCCCGTCGCCGGGCAGGGGCTCAGACCGGTCCAGACTCACCAGATCTGCGCCTCGGTACCGCCGAAAGGGTCGAGGCTCGATCCCGTAGTCCATAGTCTTCGGGCCAGGGGCCATCCTCGTGAAGCTGTGCTTTGTGGCCTGGTGGTAGGCGAGGACCTGGTCGAGTTCTTTGGACATTTAGGCATCCTCCTCTTCGGCGTCGGGTGGCGTGGCCGGGGGTTTGGGCCGGTCCCGTGGTCTAGTGTTTTATCAGTGAAATACTAAACTTTTTCTATGATATGGGGCGAGGGGATCGGGCGGCAGCTTCGTCCGCCTCTGGCCTTCATCACATCTCCGCCAGAGGATACCGGTCCACGCTTGAGCCGTCAGGAATCTCGTATGCGGAATAGCAGATCCCGTCGCCATCTTCATCTACGCAGTCGAAATCGTCGTAGTAGTTGCCCTATGAAACCCTTCGTGAATCTCCTCGGCAGATCCCCAGACGGATGCTTTAAAGACGCAGCAGGACGAAATGACCACTGAGACCCAATATGCAGACCTCCAACTTCTCCCGATCCGGTTTCAACCCCAAAGCCGTTGCCATATCCAGGAGCCAGCCTCACGGCTGAACCGGCCGCGTATACGAGCCGCTGGCGCCTCCTCTCGGCGGCGAAGAGCGGCGCCATCGACGAGGATGGAGATATTCTGTGTTGCCATAAAGATAGCTTTGTCGAAATCGGTATAATTCTAAGATATTGGTGATAGATTAATGGTCAAATTGTGATTCGATGGCATTTCTCCTACTTCAACAGATTGTCCTCCAAAATACATTTTCAATATTTCAATTAATATTGGAAGTAATATCAAAATTAGAAAATTCCTTATTATACCTAGGTCGAAAGGGTAATCACGCATCTTCTCGATTTCTATAAATAAACTCATAAGGGTGGATAAAACAATTGCGTGTTTCTCAATTGAATCATTCTGATTTATGTTCTCGTATTTTGAGTCTTTTAATTTATATATACGTTCTCTCTGCGTTTCAATTTCGGATTTTAAAGTAGTCAATGACTGTTTTTTATAATTCTTTAATATTCTATGTATTTTTAATTGATGTGTTGTAAATATAAATACTCCTAGTACCCACATGATATAAACTAAAATTCTCATACTGGTCTCTCCTTCACATAGAAATACTTCATTATATAAAATCAAAATAAAGAAATATGTAGTTACCGTTGTTAGAAATAGTTCCCCGATAGGCCTCATTCCTCCACATCTGTAGGGTTCAATTGGATTGATTTTCTCGCATTTGACATTCTCTTCCACTAAATTAGGGAAAATAACGACCCCAATTACGATGGAGACGAATTCTGCTAAAATAGGCAGACCAATAATTAGGTACCATAGGAGGTTATGAATAATATATATTTGGCCTCCCAGGTCCTGTTGATAATAGGCAAAGCTCTCAATAAATATAGCTTGAAATGTCCTATAAAGTGCAAATATAGAGAAGACTATATAAATACATATGGATAGCTTTGGACGAATCATTTTATCTAACATCTCTTTATGCGCATTCTCACGCAATAATGATTTTAATTCATTTGATGCTTTTATATAAGAATCTCTTATGCTAAGCAGACCCAATCCAACTATTAATACCAACATAAATGGGATCAGATCTTTTATCTTAAATGTTTCATTGCCGAATAATTTCCAAGAACCCGACATTAAATAGACTATAGCGTATACTATATACCACTCGACTACATATAAAATAGCTCCAATCTTAGGTCTATTATATGTTATTTTTTCTAGGTAAAGTTTTTTACTCATTATCGTCGCCTTCTTACTCGGTGAATCGTTTGCCTTATTCGACATCCAATATTCATATATAAATTATTATTAATACCTCTCTGCCATCCTCTAAGGATCATATTTGTTTAATTGTATTTAGGTTTAACCAACATGTATACGTTCTGATCACACTACCAATGTAGAAGTTAGACTCTTTAAATGATTTTGAGACAGTGTATTTTCAATGCTTCCAAAGAGGTTAAATAAATCTGCCGCGAAGGCTCGACCAGGTGCATTATAATGTCATTTGAGATCGAGAACATTCACGCTCGCGAGATTCTGGACTCGCGAGGGAATCCCACCGTTGAGGTAGACGTCTGGACCTGTTGCGGCTTCGGCCGAGCCGCTGTTCCCTCGGGCGCCTCGACGGGGACCCACGAGGCCCTGGAGCTCCGAGACGGCGACGACCGATATGGTGGGAAGGGCGTCTTGAGGGCCGTAAAGAACGTAAACGAGATCATCGGGCCGAAGCTGATCGAGTCCGAGATCAGCGCCCTCGAACAGCGGGCCGTCGACAACTTCATGCTGGAGCTGGACGGGACTCCCCTCAAGTCGAACCTCGGCGCGAACGCCATCCTCGGTGTGTCCCTAGGCGTCGCCAAGGCCGCAGCTGACGAGTTAGGAATTCCACTCTACCAATACCTCGGCGGCGTCAACACCACGACCCTGCCGGTGCCTTCCTTGAACGTCCTCAACGGCGGCCAGCACGCAGGAAACGACCTTGCCATTCAGGAGTTCATGATCCTTCCGAAGGGCGCAAGCTGCTTCTCCGAGGGCCTGCGAAAGGCGGCCGAGACCTACCACGCCCTCGGCAAGATCCTCCAGGGAAGGTACGGCGCCGGTGCCACCAACGTCGGATATGAGGGTGGATACGCCCCGCCCCTGAATAGAACTGTAGACGCCCTCGACGCCCTGATGAGCGCTCTCGATGTCACCGGCTACGAGAAGGAGATAGGCATCGGGATGGACGCCGCAGCATCCAGCTTCTACAAGAATGGCTCCTACGTCATCGACGGCAAGAAGCTTTCGAGCGGCGAGATGGTCGACTTTTACGCAGACCTGGTGGCCACCTACCCCATCATCTCCGTCGAGGACCCCTTCGAGGAGGAGGGATACGAAGACTTCGCGGCCCTGACCGCGAGACTTCCCAGAACGATCATCGTCGGCGACGACATCTACGTCACCAACGTCGAGAGGCTGTCGAAAGGGATCGAGATGAAGGCGACCAACGCCCTCCTCCTCAAGCTCAACCAGATCGGCTCCGTCTCCGAGGCCTTCGATGCCGCGAGGATGGCTTTCAGAAACGGCTTCAAGGTGATGGCAAGCCACAGGTCCGCCGAGACCGAGGACTCGGCTCTCGCCGACGTGACGGTGGCCCTGGGTGCTGAGATGCTCAAGACCGGAGCTCCCGCCAGAAGCGAGAGGAACGCCAAGTACAACCAGCTCCTCAGGATCGAGGAAGAGCTGGGGTCCGCCGCCACCTACGCCCAGATCTAGGCGGACCGGGCTCGAAAGGTCTATAATCGAAAGGCTACAAAGGGCCGGGGCATGGAATACTCATTCAAGAGGGGCTTTCGGCCCGAGCTTGAGAGGATCAAAACAGCTCTGAAGGAGGAGTTCCCCACCGAGATCCGGGAGGAAGATGGGAGGCTCCTTCTCAGCTACGGCGCCCTCAAGTCCATCGAGGTCTCGATCGAGGGAAAGAAGATGCTAGTCACCACCGAGCCCTCGGGCAAGGTTGGCGACGATGTGATCCTTGATACCAATAAGAGATTCAGAAACTTCCTGGAGCGGGCCACCGGCTACACCGCAAAGCAGAGGCTCCAGCAGGCGAAAAAAGAAGTGAGCAAGGGCTAGGAACCGTTTCCTGCTCGCCCTTCTCATCCTGTCTCTGCTGCTCGGTTTTTGCTCCGACCCGTCCATCTCCAGACCTTTCTCTAGCAGACTTGGAGCTTTCCCGCCACGAACTCCTCGACCAGGTCACCAATCCCCTCCAGATGCCGATCGATGACTGCCTCGATCCTCTTCTCTTCGTTCTCGTCCGGTCGAAGCTCGCCTCTTATCTCCACGGCCCTGAGGAGGGGCTCGGTCAGGGGCGCGCCGATCTTGCTCACCAGGGTGACGTACGCCTCTTTCACGCCCTCTGATTCGGCGATCTCTCTCGCGGCCCTCGTGGCGACGACGTTGTAGATCTTGCCGACGTGGTTTATGGGATTCTTTCCTGCGATCGCCTCGATCGACATCGGCCGCATGGGGGTTATGAGACCGCTCCCACGATTGCCCCGACCGGTGGCGCCGTCGTCCCCCATCTCGATGGAGCTACCCGTCAGGGTGAGAAAGATGTTTTTGTCGCTGTCGGCGGCGTTCACGACGACCTTCGCGTCGGCAGCCTCGAGAATCGCCTCGCGAACCTTCGCCTTCACCTCCAGGTAGTCCTCCATGGAGAAGACGTACTTAGAGACGATAGCCGCCGCAGCCACCAGGTTCAGTCCATCGCCGATCCGTACCGCCATCACCTTGGTGTCCTCGCCCACACCCTTCACCTCTCTGATCCTCTTCTCCAAGTCCAGGACCAGCTCTTCCAGGGAATTCAGGGGCGCAAATCCGACACCTATCGATGTGTCGTTCGCCCCTCTTTTCATGAGACTCCTCAGCTCCCGCGACCCCTCCCTCACCCTGGAGTCCACCCTGTACTCCTTGAGGTTCGCAACCGACATTCCAAGATGTTTGGAGGCCGCCTGCTGAATTACAGAATCCAAATCCTGGCCTTCGGGCGTCGTGGCCCTGCCACCCACGATCACCGTCGGCGGCTCCAGAACCCTTCCGCCTCCGAACCGAACCTCTGTCCTGCCGGCGGTTATCAGGACCTTGTCGACGTTGTGGTGGAGGATTTCTCCGGACTCTTCGAGGTAGAACCTGGACAGCTCCACCGAGATCGCCTCGGATACGCCGTCCGCCAGCGTATCCGGATGGCCCAGGCCCTTTCGTTCCACCACCTCGAAGGGCAGAGGTCTGTACTTCAGAAATACGATCATCAGAACACCCGGATATCTACAGAATCTCCGAATTAATATTTTGATCGGTTCTGACTAAAGAGCGTCTGAAAAGTACGCTAATTGTCGTAAGGGTTTGGGACCAAGCGTCGATCGATCTTATCGCAAAATTCAGATAATGCCGAGATTAATAAATGTAAATTTGTCGGAAAACTGAAACGGTGATTGGCATCAGTGATTTATAAAATTCAACCTATTACTGAGGGTGTAATTTATATTCATGAAAGAGCATTCGATTGATTACATGACTGAGTCAACAATAACGCCAGATCAGGAGTCGATTCAGGAATTACACTTAAAGAGGATTACAGCTCTGGAAAACGAGAACAAACGCCTGAGCGAGGAGATAGAGACCATCAGGATGGAGAAAGAGGATACCAGAGCCAAGCTCGTTGAGACCCTTATTTCCAACAAGAAGTACATGCGGGAAGAGGAGAGGCTCAAGAAAGAGAACGCGCTTCTTCGCAGGATGCCCCTCTTCCTGGCGACGGTAGTGGAGATGGGAGAGGACTACGTCCTTCTCCGACAGCACGGAAACAACCAGGAGTTCATAACCACCACATCTCCAGAGATGATGGAGTCGCTGGAGCCGAACACGAGAGTCGCGATAAACAACTCTCTGACGATCGTTAGAGTGATGGACAAATCCGTGGACGTCAGGGCAAAGACGATGGAGCTGATAGAGGCACCCACCATCTCTTACGATCAGGTGGGTGGACTTGAGGACCAGATAAGGGAGGTCAGCGAGACCGTCGAGCTTCCCCTCACTCAACCCGAGCTCTTCGCCGAGATCGGGGTTGAGCCTCCGAAGGGTGTCCTCCTTTACGGCCCCCCCGGAACCGGCAAGACCCTCATCGCCAAGGCGGTAGCCCACCACTCCAGGGCCACCTTCATCCACATGTCAGGAAGCGAGCTCGTCCACAAGTTCATCGGTGAAGGTGCCCAGCTTGTCAGGGACATATTCCAGATGGCGAGAGACAAGGCCCCTGCCATCGTCTTCATCGACGAGATAGACTCCGTCGGAAGCATAAGGACTCATGATGGGACCACCGGAAGCGCGGAGGTGAACCGGACGATGATGCAGCTATTGGCGGAGCTGGACGGCTTCAGGGCCAGGGGCGACGTCAAGGTCATCGCCGCCACCAACAGGATAGACATACTCGACCCGGCCCTCCTCAGGCCCGGCAGGTTCGACCGGATAATCGAGATACCGATGCCTAACTTCGACGCTCGTCTTAGCATTCTTCAGATACACACCAAGAACATGAAGATGAACCCCGAAGTGGACCTCCAGGCCATCGTAAAGGAGACGGAAGGCGCGAGCGGTGCCGATCTCAAGTCCATCGCCGTCGAGGCCGGCATGATGGCCATAAGGCGTCGAGGCAGCTCGGTGACCGCAGAGGACTTCAAGAAAGCCGTGGACAAGGTCCTCGGCGAGGAGATGCTTCCTCACATGGACGAGTCAATGAGAATGTTCTCGTAAGAGGCGACTCAATGCAAAGGATCAGTTGCGGCTTTGATGGAGCCGCAACTCGCAACTATTCTTTTATTCGCCTCCTCGTTGTTTGGTGGTGCGCCTGGAATTGGTTGATATTTCCCCCGCGAGAACGATATTGCTTCTGATTTTTTGGAGACCCTTTGGATCCTATCTTGTATCAAAAGCGCTATCCTGTAGGGGCTCTAAGAATTCCAAGCGAAATATCAACCCAATAAAAGAGCACCAACCGCTGTTTTGTGTGGGTAAATTTATGGGATCGCAAATCCTGTGGCGCTAGCCGTAACAACTTCGTGATCGTCAGGAATCAGAATGCTCATGAGATTTAGCGCCAGCAATCGCCTTAGATGCCAATTTTATGGTGAGTACTACAATTATCGAGTCCGCTTGTCGCTATCTTGATGTTACCAACATGAAATAGCGAAGAGCCTTTAGGGCTCCTCGCTATTCCGTGTGGGTAATGGATAACCATTTATTTTATAATTAATACCCAGCAGCTTGCAGCGGGGTGCGCTGTTTGACTCGATAACATCATATGATAAACGGTTATCCGTTACCCCCACTAAAATAGCGAAGAGCCAAAAAATTTCCTGTCCCTGGCCAGAAATCACTCGCCTTCCAGCTCAGCCAGCGCCTCCGGCGGGAGCGCCTTCACCACGTCGATCTTCTTGACGCAGTGGGTCTTAACCCCGTACTTCTTGGCTATCGGCCTCAGATCCTTCATCGAGTACTTCTCGGCGATCTCCTCAGCATCCATAAAACCACTTAATGCCTGGAGGATATTTAAACGTTTTTTCGATACCCGCAACAACCTCAACAGGTTGATATGGGATTTCATTGGGCATCGGTTAAGGATTTTGAAGCTACAAATCTCGTATATCTTCACACTAGTTAAGTATTGCATAAACGAGATACGATATCGGGAATGACTTGTTGTAACCCCTTTGATCGAGCCGATCACATCAGATTCGCTACTGAGATCTATGCACCACTGCGATTCTTGTCTTAAACGATGACCAATGTATGGGATTTATAACCCAAAATTTGACGATAGAAATAGGCTGAAGCCTCACACCTTGCTCCAATTTACCAGGTCAGGTCCTTTTCCTCGTGTCAACAGGGCCGTCCCTCCGTTCAATTTTGGAATATGACGTATTCGTCCGAATCGGTTCGGGCCCGAGTTCAAGTCGGAGGATCGAGCGTCGATTCTCGCGTCCGAGACTACAGCTTTAAATAGGGGAGGCGGGATCTAGACCTGGTGCGATCATCTGTCAGCTTTACAATGGTCATTAACTGCAGGATTTACTGAGTTGGAACGCCAAAGCTCGTATGTTCTTGATCAAACCGTCAAAATATGGTTCACAAATTAGATTCGAGCTAATTAATGAGAACTATTCTGGCCCAAATTCATATGCCGACGTCCACTTGCGTACTCCTGAAGAGGTAAAAATGCCGTTTGAAAATTTAAATATCACAGAGCCGCTCCAGCGAGCGCTTACCAAAGAAGGATACTCCACGCCCACGCCGATACAGGCGCAGGCGATACCCCATATTTTGAAGGGCGAGGACATGATGGGCATCGCCCAGACGGGCACGGGCAAGACCGCTGCATTCGTGTTGCCCGTCCTCCAGAGGATGTCCCAAGAGCAGAAGGTTCCAGCACCCGGATTTCCGCGAGCGCTCGTGCTCGCACCAACCCGAGAGCTTGCAGCACAGATAGACCAGAGCTTTGCCACGTACGGCCAGTTCCTCCGGTTCAGGCACACCGCCATATATGGTGGTGTCAACCAAGGGCCGCAGGTCAGGGCTCTATCCAGGGGCGTTGATACCCTCGTCGCCACGCCCGGTCGGCTGCTCGACCTGATGGACCAGGGTTACGTAAAGCTGAAGGGCGTTGAGTTCTTCGTCCTCGACGAGGCGGACAGGATGCTGGACATGGGTTTCGCCAACGACGTGCGCAAGATCGTCTCGGCGCTGCCACAGAAGCGCCATTCCCTCTTCTTCGCGGCCACCATGTCGCCGCAGATCGGCGAGCTTGCAAGAAGGCTTCTCACGAACCCAGTCCGAATCGAGGTGGCTCCCCAGGCGACGACGGTGGAGAGCGTCGAACAGCGCATTTTTTTTGTGGATCAGAACAACAAGGATGCGCTGCTTTTGGGGCTTCTCCAACAGAAACACTTGAAGCGCGTTTTGGTCTTCACCCGGACGAAGCGGCGCGCGGACAAGGTCGCATCAGTGCTATTCAAAAACAGGATCCGGTCCGATGCCATTCACGGCAACAAGTCGCAAAACCAGCGTACTCAGGCACTAAGCGGCTTCAAGTCTGGCCGATTGCAGGTGCTGGTGGCAACTGACATCGCCGCCCGCGGAATCGATGTTGAGGAGATATCCCACGTCATAAACTACGATCTGCCCAACGAAGCTGAGAGCTATGTTCACCGCATCGGTCGGACGGGACGTGCGGGGGCAGCCGGTACCGCATACTCATTCTGCGCGGCCGACGAGCGAAACTTCCTCCGCGAAATCGAGAAGCTCACGCGGACGAAGATAGAGCAAATGGACCACCGATATCATTCGGAACATGCAAAGAGCGCCGTGGGCGCTGCTGCAAAGCCTGCCTCAAAGAAATCGAGGAGCGTGCCGAGAAGTTTTGGACAGAAGAGCGTGCACAGGTCGGGTCCTCGAAAGTCACGTAATCCTGCCGTACGCCGCTAGCTGATAGAAAGTTCAAATCCGGACGATCTGGGCCTGAGCTATTTTTGTGATCAAAAATAGCTGATCAATCCTTTTTTTCGGCTCCTCGCTGTTTTGTGT
>DAQG01000019.1 GCA_002502785.1 Methanothrix harundinacea
ATCACATTCGGCACGCTGCCCCCTCTCTGGGGCAATAGGTTGTGCATCAGATGGCGTTTCTCCCGCATTCGGAAATTCTTTTTTTATTTTAATAATAAATTCCAATATCCTGTTTTTCACTGTATCTATAATTCCAGCAATTGTGCTGACAGAAACAACATTATAAGCATTCAGGCACCAATAATCTTCATACACTTTATAGCGCAAAATATAGGCAAAATCAGAAGACAATGAGAATTTTAATGTGTTTTTTTCATCATTGTTTATTTCATGAATTAAAATACTTATAGGTTGTCTAAGGTATAATTTTGCTGCATATTCGCGATATTCCTCTGGAACCGTGTAAGATGGAATGGGATAATTATTCAACATACGGAATCCATCAGTAAAATTGCCATAGGAATCCGTTCTAATAATGCGATAAGAAGGCAGATGATCCCTATCAGGATAACCATTCAACTCATAACTAACCCATGTCTCAAAATCTTCGTTACCTAGATGCGATGCAAGCACCATACATTTCCTCAACAGGTTAGCGATATCCAACTTGGAATCAAGTGTATCAGCTTGTATCTCACTGAGCAGTGACATAAGTATCTCAAAGAACACAAACAGACTACATGAATATTAATCTAGCGCATTTGACATGATAGCCGATTTTTCTGTTTGATTACACTCTCCGCTTGTTGGTACGCCCTTTCTTGACCTCGAAGACGTAGGTCTTCTCCTCTTCGACCTCGTGCCAGAGGTTTCGGTAGTAGTCCTCCTTCCACTCTGCAAAACCGTCATCGAATTCCGGATCTTTCTCGTCGATGTGTATTAAAAAGCCCCTCTCGGAGTGGGGGGCGCAGAGCTTGAGCTTCTCCATACTGCTTTTTATGCTCGATCGGTCGTAGGGCTTCGTTTTGCCCCCTTCCCTCGTGATAGTCAGCAGCTCGATGACCACGAGGCACTCATCGCCCTTGAATATCGAGATCGCTGGACAGGAGTCGCCGACGGGGTGGTTAACCAGCATCGTCATTATTTTATTTTTATCTGTATGCGCACGGAGGTGGTGATAGAGAGAGGCCAAAAAATCGTCTTCCTTCTCGATCTTTCCGCTGCAAAAGTCCTCTACGGACCCCTTAAACGCGTCCACGACGCTTCTTTCGAACTTGCTTACCCGAGCAGGCATCTCTCATCTCTCCTTCGCTTCTGCAATGTGGTTTTCCAAACTACTAAAAACTAACTTGATAATTGTCGGAACGATATCGAAGCCTGCTCGGAAGGTTTTTCATCCATGTGAGGGCGGATAGTGGTTGAGAGATGCAGGTGGAGAAGTTCGATATAATATCCCAAAATCGTGATAAAGAGCGGTACAAGGGGTCTGATAAAGAGGCTGGCGAAGTGCTCGATCTCGTCGTGATCGGAGCGGGCCCTGCCGGACTCTTCTGCGCCATAAACTCCTCGGAGAAGGACAGAAAGATTCTCATCGTGGAGAAGAAGAAATCACCGGGCCGAAAGCTTCTCGTCTCCGGATCGGGCCGCTGCAACATAACTCACGACGGGGAGATCAGGGCCTTCCTCGACCATTACGGAGAAGCCGGCCGTTTCCTCCGCCCGGCCCTTTTGGGCTTTACTAATCGCGATCTCGTCGCATTCTTCGAGGATAGAGGGTTAGGCATGATCAGGCAGGAGGGAGGTAAAGTATTCCCAGAGACCCAGAGGTCCCGGGACGTGTTGAAGGTCCTGATCGAGGAGTGCGAGGCCCGGAACGTCGGTATCGTGTGCGCAAAGATGGTGACGTCCATCGCAAAGTCGGGTGACGAGTTTCTGGTGGCCTGTGGTGATGAAACGTATCGATCTCGCTTTCTGGTCATCGCTGCAGGAGGGCGCTCATATCCCGCCACGGGCTCGACCGGCGACGGCTATGATTTCGCAAAAAGCCTTGGCCACACCATCGCCGAGATCGGGCCAGCCCTCGCCCCGGTTCGCATAAAGGACTACCTTTTCTTCGATCTGGCTGGGATATCCCTTCCAAACGCCGAGGTCTCGATATCCAGGGGCAAAAAGGTGAAGATGCACCACGGGGACGTCCTCTTCACCCACGATGGGCTCTCGGGCCCCGGGATCCTCGACCTATCCAGGTACATCCGGGTCGGGGACGTCCTGAAAATCTCTTTCGTCGGGGCCAAAAAAAGGGAGGATCTGGAGCGATGGCTTTTGGGGAGATCGAGGGAAGACGGCGCAAGAAATTTGAGGTTGGTGTTGGCGGACCTGGGCCTTCCCGCCAGGCTTGCGTCAAGGGTCCTTGAGATCTTGGGGATTCCTCAAGACCTGAAATGCGCCCAGATGACGAGAGAGATGAGGATCGCCCTCGCCGACCATTTGACCGGGTTTCCCATGGTGGTGGAAGAGCTCGGAGGTTTTGATTCGGCCATGGTCACCAGAGGCGGGGTGAGCCTCGAGGAGGTCGACTCGAAGACGATGGAGTCGAAGCTCGTCGAGGGGCTTTACTTCGCGGGCGAGGTACTGGACGTAGACGGTGACACCGGCGGTTACAACCTCCAGGCCGCCTTCTCGACGGGATTTCTGGCGGGCCGGAGCATAAGAAGACGATTGGAAGATCTGGAAGGAGCAAGGTGAATCTTGCGCCGATTAAAACATCCAGCAAAGTCGAGAATCGATATGGATAATCTCAGAAGATATGGAAAGCCCCCTTACGACGTGGTCGTCGTCCACGGCGGCCCGGGCGCTCGGGGAGAGATTGCTCCGATGACGCGAAAGCTATCGTCCAGATGGGGCGTTCTGGAACCGTTCCAAACGGCGACGTCGGTTGATGGACAGGTCGAAGAGCTGAAGACGACTCTGGAGATGGCGGGCGACCTTCCCGCAACGCTTATAGGCTTTTCCTGGGGCGCGTGGCTTGGTTTCATATTTGCCGCCAGTTATCCCAAAATGGTCAAAAAACTGATACTCGTCGGGAGCGGCCCCTTCGAGGAGAGGTACGCCGCCAGTATCGCAGAGACCAGATTGAGCCGCCTGAGCGAGGAGGAGATGGTGGAGGTCGAGTTTATAGTTCGAATCCTGGATAGCTCTGAGAATGTCGGGGCGGAAGAAAAGAACGCGGCTTTGGCGCGGATGGGTGCGTTATTCTCAAAGATCGATGCATACGACCCAGCTGCATACGAGCCCGTCGATGTTGAGTTGCGGGCGGATATATTTCAGGCCGTTTGGAAGGAGGCAGCTCGATTGAGGAGGAGCGGAAAGCTCCTGGAGCCGGGAAAAGCTATCGAGTGCCCAGTGGTTGCAATCCACGGCGACAGTGACCCACATCCCGCAGAGGGGGTAAAGCGCCCTCTCTCAGCCGTTTTGAAGAGCTTTAGGTTCGTCCTGCTTGAGAAATGTGGGCATGAACCGTGGATCGAGAGGAGAGCGAGAGAGAAATTTTTCGATATCTTGGAAGAAGAGTTGGAATGACGTTCATCTTTGCTACCTTTCCATCCGGATCGCCATCTATATCTTAATTAAAAAACAAAATATTTCGCATGCCCAGAGTGATTCATTTCGAGATCGCCATAGATAAGCCCGACCGTGCCGTGAAGTTCTATACCGAGGTCTTCGGCTGGAAGGTGGAAAAATGGGAGCCGGTGAACTACTGGCTCGTCCACACCGGCGAGGGTCCTGGGATCGACGGAGCCCTCAAGATGCGGGATAGGCCCAACGAGAGCACCACAAACACCGTGGAGGTCCCGTCCCTGGAGGAGTTCATGGCTAAGGTCGCCGAGAAGGGCGGCGAGGTGATCACCGAAAAGATGACGATACCCGGGGTAGGGTATTTCGCTCAATGCAGAGACACTGAAGGAAACGTCTTCGGCATAATGGAGAGCGACGAGTCAGCCCGTTGAGGCCAACCGACGCCGCCAAAGCTTATGCTGAAGGGCTGCTTCCGCCGACGGCGGGACAGCCAGCCACGACGGCTCAATACTTCTCGAGGAACCACTTCTTATCGAAATCTTTGATCTGCTTGACGGTGGTCTCCGGCTTCCAGACCACAACCATGGCGATGTCCCTTTCCATGTCGATCATATTGTACAGCTCGTACTTCACAAAGGCCGGAACGGTGTAGGCTGTGAGGGCTACCTTCTTTGCATCTTCGATGAACTCGTCGTAAAGCTCTTTTCTGATTATGTAGGTGCTGTCAAAACTATCCTCCATGATTTTCACCTCAAGAATATAAATTGCGGCCCAATCTACTAAAACTTTTTGATTTAATAGATTTGCGAGCATCCGGCCTCAGCCCCGATATGAGATGATGGTCCCTTCAGGCCAGCTCTTCGTCCTCTTCGCGCCAGGCGGGGTATACGATGCATAGGAAGGTCAGGGAATAATCGCCCATGTTCTCGATCAGCTGGTTTGAGCCCGGCGGGATGTAGATCGCCTGCCCAGATCGTACATCGGCCGATTCGCCGTCGATCTTCATCCTGCCCTGCCCTTCAAGGATGAAGTAGACTTCAGAAGAGGTCTTGAGACGGTGGGACTTTGAGGCCTCGCCGGGCCCGAGTCGGGCGTGAGCGATGCTGTATCCCATATCCAGGTCTTCGCTCTCTTGGCCTGGATGTAGAAGCTCGCAGATATCGGTTCCATCAAGGGCTACAAGCCGCGGACAGTTTATAAGGTCCTTTATGAACATATTCTCACCCAACTCGCACCAGATGGCGCCATCAAAATATCTCCGGGCTGCACTCAGCCAGAAACTCGTCCCAGAGCCCAGGTCGTCTCCTGATGAATTCAGCCAACAGATCCTTGCACTCTGCCAGGTCCAGGTCGACGACCTCGATCCCGTGCGATTCCATGAAATCTCTTGCTTCAGGGGCGCTCTCGGCCTCTCCCGCTACGATCCTCTTTATACCGAACTGGACCGCGGCTCCTGCGCAGAGGTAGCAGGGCATCATCGTCGAGTACAAAGTCGTGCCGATGTAGCCCCCTGTGAGCCTCGCGTTTCTTAGGCAGTCAATCTCGGCGTGCATAAGCTGATCAGAGTCCTGAACCCGGCGGTTGCGTCCTCTGCCGATAATTTTTCCATCCTCCACCAGGACCGCGCCTATGGGAACACCGCCCTCGGCAAGGCCCCCCCTCGCCTCATCGATGGCGGCTCTAATGAACTCATCGTCTGATGTCATCTCGCTCAAACTCCCTCCGGCGGAAGCTTCAAACCTCGCGGACCCCCACCTCTACTTTCGCCCCCATCATCTCCAGGTCGCCGACGAACCTGGCCGGATCGACGGCGTGACCCATCATCCAAAGGCCGGGCTTCTTCAGGCTGCCGTCCAGATACTGTACGAGGAAGGCGGCTACGGGCATCGCCGTGAACTCGTAGACGTCGTCGTGCAACGCCGTCATCCTGACCGAGATTTTCTCTCCGTTCTTCTCCCCATCAGCCTCCAGGACGAAGGCGACGGCCTCCCCCGGCGGGGTGAACCGCTTCGAACCCCAGACCATGAGCCTTGCAAGCTGGTTTCTCCCTAGTCCCTTTTTCATCTTGCCTAGGGCGAAGGCGAGAGGCGTCACCACGTAGTCGACAAACCAGTTCAGTCCGGCGACGTAAACTCCGAGTTCATCGATCTCCAGCCGCTCCGGCAGCTGCCTCATCTCGGCCAGAGTGACTGGGTAGCAGGTCTTAACCCCCAGGGGCGGGCCGAAGTCGAACTTCCGGACGTCTCGATACCCGGCCCGCCTCCAATCGCCGTCCCTGAAGACCTCGGTGGAATAATCGCCGAGGGTGTCGACGAACTCCAGGACAGCGCCTCCGGGGTCGAAGTCGGTCTTCATGGCGACAGAGGCGGTTGCCTTTCTGTAGTTCGTGAAAAAAGTCCCGGCCCTCCGTACGAAGACCGAAGGAAGCCCCGGAAGAAATCCTGCCTGGGTCACGAAGGTCAGTCCCTCCCTCTCGATCTCCGGCGCGAGACCTCTGAGGATTTTCGCCACCCCCTGAGGGTAGTGTATGTCGAGATAATCGGCTCCTGCCTCGATGACGGCTTTTGCCGTCGTCTCGACGAAGGATGTAGTCGTCGCGGCCACGATCACGAGATCCGCCTTTCTGAAGGGCTCTCTAAGGGTTTTAGGATCGGCGGCGTCGGCAAAGGCCCAGGCGGCGCGGTTCCCGGAAAACTCGCGGTTCAGCTCCTCTGCGAAGGCTCTTGCCCTTTCTTTGCGCCTTCCCGCCACTATCAGGTCGGCTCGGGTGTTCTTGAGGATCGATCTCGATATGGCAGATCCGGCGCCTCCATACCCGCCCAGAACCAGGATAGTTTTGTCCGTCACGAATCCCCCTCTTTTCCAAAGTTGGATCAATAGATCGATAACGGATTTCGACCTCTACATGTAAAGGGCTTTCGGATGTTCTCGCGGGGCGACGGCGACGCCTCCAGATCTGGAGCCGAGGGTGGCGGCCGATTGAGCAGACGTTATCTTCTCGACCCGTTCGGCTTAAATTCCCGTCATCTCATAGACTTCATCCGACAGAAATTGAAGTGATCATAATGCTTGAGATAAAGACAGAAAAGCCCGTTCAGGTCATAGACATAACTCACCAGGTGAACGACGCCGTAAAAGAGAGCGGCGTCGAGGAGGGCCTGTGCCTCGTCTATACCCTCCACACCACCACCGGGATCGTGATCAACGAGGCTGAGAGCGGCCTCGTCCAGGACCTGCTCCGGAGGATGGCGTCCCTGGCACCGCCAGGGGACGGCTACCTTCACGACAGGATCGATGACAACGCCCACGCCCACCTCCAGGCCGTCCTTCTAGGAAACAGCCAGACAATACCGATCGAGGAGGGGTGCCTGGTCATGGGGACCTGGCAGAGGGTCCTCTTTCTGGAGCTTGACGGCCCCAGGCGGAGGAACGTCCTCCTGAAGATCCTCCCCGGGTAGGCCGACCGTCTCATTTTTTGATAGTTTGAGGCAGACCCTTCAAATGGGCGTTCCCGTCGTCATCGTCATCTCCTTGAAGCCCTCGATCAGATCTTTGGCAATCGGGCCGGGCTTTCCGCCGCTTATGATCCTGCCGTCGATCTTGGTGACGGGAGCAACCTCCGCCGCGGTTCCCGTGACGAATATCTCGTCGGCGGTGTACAGGTCGAAGATGCCGAGGTTTACCTCTTCGATCGAGTATCCCCGGGCCTCGGCAACCTCGATGACGGCTATCCTGGTTATGCCCTTGAGGTTGTTCATGGTGTGGGGAGTGAATATCTTCCCGTCCTTGACGACGAATATGTTGTCGCCGCTACCCTCGGAGACGTTTCCGACATCGTCCAGGAATATCGCCTCGTTTCCTCCCTTGACGTTAGCCTCGATCTTGGCGAGGATGTTGTTCAGGTAGTTGAGGGACTTGATGTTGGGCGGAAGCGCCGCCGGCGAGTTTCTCCTGACCGTGACGGTGATGGCGGTGAGGCCCACCTCGTAGAGGTCCCCATACATGGCGTCCCACTTCTGAGATATGACCATAACCGTGGGTCTTGCGCACTTTCTGGGGTCGAGGCCCAGGTCGCCGACGCCTCTCGTGACCAGAGGGCGGATGTAGGCGTCAGTGAGGCCGTTTTTCCTGAGGGTCTCGAGGATCGCATCGCACATCTCTTCCTGGGTCATGGGTATATCGAGCATGATCGCCTTGGCAGAGTCGTAGAGCCTCTTGACGTGCTCTTCAAGTCTGAAAACTCTGCCGTTGTATGCTCTGATCCCCTCGAATACACCATCGCCGTACAACAGCCCGTGATCGTAAACCGAAACCGCCGCCTCTTCAGCGGGAACAAACTTCCCATCTAAATAGACCCAACTCATAAGGCATCCACCCTCCCGCATAATTGGCAAGGGATAAATGGGTTTTGACCGTGAGACTTTGCCCACGACCGATCGATGGGTTTATTAGCGCAAAATGCGCCGGGCTAAAGAAGCTATCCCCTTTGGCGGTGTTGGATCTATGATAAAACTTGGTTTTGTGGTCGCTGAGTTCAACCGGGATATAACCTATCAGATGGAGGTCCTGGGACGAGAACATGCGGAATTTCTGGGCGCACAGGTCGTCCGCACGCTGATGGTTCCCGGCGTGTACGACATGCCTCTAGCCGTAAAAAAGCTGATCGGGCGCGATGATGTCGATGCCGTGGTGACGATCGGCTGCGTCACCCAGGGCGAGACCGGACACGACGAGATCGTGGCCCAGCAGGCCTCAAGGAAGATAATGGACCTGGCCCTGGAGCACGATAAGCCCGTCACCTTGGGCATATCCGGTCCCAAGATGTCCCGGATGGATGCCCATCGTCGCATAGACTACTCCAAGCGTGCAGTGGAGGCCGCGGTCAAGATGGTTATGAGGCTGGAGGATGATTAGATTTGGTATCTGAGAGACTCGCCTCGATCCCCGAGTCCACCACCATGAAGATCTCGGCGATGGCCAAAAAGCTCAACGGAGCTGGCCTGGACGTGATCGACCTCGGGGTGGGAGAGCCCGACTTCGATACCCCGAAGAACATCTGCGACGCCGCCATCACTTCGATTCAAAGAGGGGATACTCACTACCTCCCCACCAGCGGGATACCGGAGCTTCGGGCAGCGATCGCAGAGAAGCTCTATAACGACAACCACATCGAGATCTCCCCCGAATTCGTCTCGGTGGTTCCGGGGGCGAAGATGGCGATCTTTGCGGCGATGCAGGCCCTCCTGGACGAGGGGGACGAGTGCGTTCTTATCGGACCCTCCTGGGTAAGCTACGAGCCCTGCGTCAACTTCGCAGGCGGAAGGGTCAGGTGGGCCGAGGTCGACGAGGAGTTCAAGCCGGTCGACCTCGCGGAGTCGATCACACCCAAAACGAAGATGATCCTGGTGAACTCGCCCTCAAACCCCACCGGCGCAGTCTTTGGAATGGAGATTCTGGAGGAGATCAGGGATCTCGCCGTAGACAACGATCTTCGGGTCCTTTCGGACGAGATCTACGAGAAGATCATCTACGGCCAGGAGCACGTAAGCATCGGCTCCCTTCCTGGGATGGAGCGCAGGACCGTGACCGTGAACGGCTTTTCCAAGTGCTACGCCATGACCGGCTGGCGGCTTGGGTACCTTGCGGGACCCCAGGAGATCATGAATTGGGTGAACAGGATCCTCTCTCACTCCGTCTCTCACGCCACCACTTTCGTCCAGTGGGCCGGGATCGAAGCCCTGAAGGGCCCCCAGGACAACATCAAGGCCATGGTGACAGAATTTCAGGATCGGAGGAACCTTCTCGTCTCGGGGCTGAGAGATATCGGAATCGACTGCTCTCTTCCCGGCGGCGCCTTCTACGTCTTCCCCGATGTCTCGGAGTTTGGGGGCGGGGACAAGTTCGCAGAGAGGATGCTGAGCGAGGCGATGGTGGCTGCAACGCCCGGGTCTGCCTTCGGCCCCGGCGGCGTCGACTACGTCCGGATCTCTTACACCGCCTCCCAAAAGAGGCTCAACCAGGCCCTGGAGAGGATCGGCAAGATGCTGGGGTGAAAAGCTCAAGGTTCAAAAGGTCGAGGGGGTCTCCCCCCTCAATTCAGAATTGAAAAGAAAGCAAACGGGGCGGGGAAATCCACTTACCCCCTTCAGATTCTGGCCGTCACCTCGACGGGCCTCGCTTTAAGGATTGCAGCTTTCATTCCCCTGATCAGCTCCTCAAGCCCGTCGATGTCTCCTCTGGAGATTAGGTCGACGCAGGCTGACCCGACAATGGCGGCGTCGGCTCCAGCTCTTATCACCTCGGCCGCCTGCTCCGGCGTAGATATCCCGAAGCCCACGGCCTTGGGCAGATCGGTTTTGACCCTTTCAATCAGGGCTTTTGTGGACGAGAGGACCTCCGCTCTCGCTCCGGTCACCCCGGACCTCGCCACAAGGTACAGAAACCCGCTCGAGCTTTCGGCAACGTACGGCACCCTCTCGGCTGACGTGTTCGGGGCCACGAGGTATATCAGGTCCACGTCGGCCTTCCTGCAGGCTTCCCTCAGGGGCCCCGCCTCCACCGGCGGCAGGTCCGGGACGATAAGGCCGGTGATACCGCTTTTGGCGCAGTCCTTGGCGAATTTGTCCAGGCCCCGCTGGTAGATCATGTTGTAGTAGCCCATGAAGACGAGGGGTATGTCGGCTCCGACCCGAGATGCCATCTCGAAGTAGACGTCTGTGTTCATCCCGGCCTCGATCGCCCTCTGGGCAGCCGCCTGGATGACGGGACCGTCGGCTATCGGGTCGGAGTGGGGAAGGCCGAGCTCGACGACGTCGGCCCCGGCCTTCGCCAGAAGCTCCACGATTTCAGGGGTCGACTCGGGGGTCGGGTCGCCAGCGCAGATGTAGGCGATTAAAAGCGGCCTATTCTCGAAGGCCTCGGCGAGCTTCACCTTCCACACCTCCCCTCAAACTCCATCACTGTGGTCAGGTCCTTATCCCCCCGGCCAGAGAGGTTGATTATCGAAACCTCCCCGAGGGCCCTGGGGTTATTTAGGGCGTAGCCGACGGCGTGGGACGACTCGAGGGCCGGGATGATCCCTTCGAGGACCGAGAGTCGCCTGAACCCCTCGAGGGCCGTCTCGTCGTCGGCGATGGCTGGCGTGACCCGGCCGACCTCAGCCAGGTGGGCGAGCTCGGGCCCGACCCCCGGATAGTCGAGGCCCGCGGCCACTGAGTAGGACTCGAGGATCTGGCCGTAGGGGTCCTGGAGGATCTTCGTCATGGCTCCGTGGAGGACCCCCTCCTTGCCGAGGTTGAGACAGGCCCCGTGATCTGCGATCTTGTCGTCGTGGGAGGTGCCCCTTCCACCAGCCTCGACGGCGATGAGCTTTGTGTCATCTGCCAGGAATCCTGAGAAGATCCCCATGGCGTTGCTGCCCCCACCAACGCAGGCCGCGACGGAGTCGGGCAGTTTTCCTTCAGCCTTCAGGATCTGCTCTCTCGCCTCGGTTCCTATGACGCTCTGAAGCTCTCTCACCATCAGGGGGTAGGGGTGGGCTCCTGCGACAGTTCCCATCAGGTAGTGGGTGTTCTCATAGCTTCCGGCCCAGTCCCTCATGGCCTCGTTGATGGCGTCCTTGAGGGTTCTCGACCCCGACCTGACAGGAATCACCTTTGCGCCCAAAAGCTCCATCCGATAGACGTTCATCTTCTGCCGCTCGATGTCCACCTCGCCCATGTATATCTCGGTCTCAAGGCCTAGGTTTGCCCCCACCATCGCAGCGGCGACGCCGTGCTGCCCAGCCCCGGTCTCGGCGATGAGCCTCGTCTTTCCCATCTCCTTTGCGACCAGGGCCTGGCCGAGGACGTTGTTTAGCTTGTGGGCCCCGCCGTGGACCAGGTCCTCCCTCTTAAGATAGACCTTCCTTCCCAGCTCCCGCGAGAGGGACCTTGCCAGATAGAGGGGGGTCGGCCTTCCGGCGTAATCGGTGAGAAGGCCGGAGAGCTCCCGCCTGAACTCGGGGTCCTCCTTGAGGCGGCCGTAGGCCTCGGCCAGCTCCTTCAGAGGCTGCATCAGGGTCTCGGGGACGAACTGCCCACCGTACCTCCCAAACCTCGTATTTGACGTCTCCGTGATCTTCATCAACTGTCATCAGCTCCAATGAATGTATGATTTAATATGATTTTAGCGCTTTTTAATGAACCCGCTTTCATGGGTGTCCCATCCCGTTCAGTGCCTTGAGAAGTTCGGGCTCCTTCATCAAAGAGGTTCCGACGAGAAGGGCGTCGGCCCCGGCATCCTCCATCCTGAGAACGTCCTTTCGGGAATAGATGCCGCTTTCGGCCACTACGAAGAGGCCCGAGTCCTTGGCCATCGGTCCCAACCTCTCGAAAGTCTCAAGGCTGACCTCCAGGGTCGCGAGGTTCCTGTTGTTTATCCCCACGATCCGGGCGTCGGTCTTGAGGACCATCTCAAGCTCCGCCCCGGTGTGGACCTCCACCAGCGGCTCCAGATTCCTGGACAGGGCAGCCTCGACCAGATCATCGAGGGGCTTTGAGAAGGTGGCGATGAGGAGGACGAGGTCTGAACCAACCTCGTCCAGCTGCCTCTCGTCCAGTATGAAGTCCTTTCTCAGGATGGGAATGGTGGCAACCTTCCTCGCGATCCTGGCGTTATCCAGTGACCCCAGAAAGTAGGTCGGTTGGGTTAGGACCGAAATCCCGCACGCTTCCATATCCTCGTAACCTCTGGCGATGGATGCCACCTCATCGGGCGATAGGGTTCTATTCAGGATTCGGGGTTTGATCTCGGCTATGATGGGGCTGATCCCTCTTGACCGAAGGGACGCCGCCCGAGCCGTCAGATTTCTGGGATCTGTGATCTGAACCCGAGTCTTGGGGCCAACCTCTGGAAGCTCTGCAAGCCTCGCCTCGGTCTCTCTAAGGATCTCTCTGACCACATTGGAGGTCACTTGACTAATCCCTCCAGCCAGTTTGATATCAGCTTCTTTCCGTTGGGCGTCAGGACAGATTCCGGATGGAACTGAAGGCCCACCACGGGAAGGCTCTGGTGTCTCACACCCATCACCACCCCTTCGGTGGTCATGGCCGATATCCCCAGAGGCGGCGCCAGCCTCTCGACGGCCAGGGAATGGTAGCGCCCCCCCTTCAGGGGGTTTTCGAGGCCCCGGAAGATGCCCCGGCCGTCATGGAATATATCGGAGGCCTTTCCGTGGACCGGGGTGGTCCTGTTGATCGTCCCGCCGTAGGCGAGGTTTATCGCCTGGTGGCCGAGGCAGACGCCCAGGATCGGCGTTCCCTCAAACTGCCTCATGATCTCGATGCAGCTTCCGATGTCCCTCTTGTTTGCGGGGTGGCCCGGCCCCGGGGAGATCACGATCCCCAGGGGTTCGATCTCTTTCACTCTTGAGGGCTCGATCCGGTTATTGACCACCTCGGTATCGGGGTGGAACTGGGATACGTAGTCGACCAGGTTCCAGACGAAGGAGTCCTGGTTGTCAATGAAGAGGATCGTCTTTCTTGTCAAAGCTCCACCCCCAGGGCCCGCTTCATGGCGGCCATCTTCCGTTCCGTTTCCAGAAATTCCCGGTGAGGATCGGAGTCGGCGACGATCCCGGCCCCCGCCTGGACGACGGCGAGGTCGCCTTTCATCATGACGCTTCTGATGGCGATGGCGAAGTCTGCGGACCCATCGGCAGAGAAGTAGCCGACCCCCCCGCCGTAGACCCCTCTCGCCGCTCCTTCCAGGTCGTCAATGATCTCCATGGCCCGGATCTTGGGCGCTCCCGAGAGGGTTCCAGCCGGGAAGATCGCCCTCGCCGCGTCGAACTGGTCGCACTCGTCCCGGAGGGTACCCCGGACGGTCGTCTCGATGTGCTGGACGTGAGAATATCTCAGAACCGACATGAAGTCCTCCACCAGGATTGATCCCGCCTTCGATACGGACCGAACATCGTTTCTTCCCAGGTCTACGAGCATCACGTGTTCTGCCCTCTCTTTCTCGTCCTCCAGCATCTTTGCGGCTAGAAGGTCGTCTTCCTCGCGGCTTCCGCCCCTTGGGCAGGTTCCGGCGATGGGGTTTGTCGTGACCACGCGGTCGTAGAGGCTGAAGAGGGTTTCGGGGGACGCTCCCACAATGGCCTCGTCTCCGAACTCGAAGATGTAGGTGTAGGGGCTCGGGTTGATATCCCTGAGCTTCTTGTAGAGGAGGACGGGGTCGGGCCTTGCGAGCAACACCCTCGTCCTCCTGGATAAGACCACCTGGAAGATGTCGCCGTCGAGGATGTGCTCTTTGGCCTTTCTGACCGATTCCTCGAAGGGCTCGGCTGGATCGGACTCAACCGAAATCGGCTCGAGATTTCCAGCCCCCGGCTCTTTCACCTCGAGGTCCCTGAGGTGGTCTATGGCCTCAGCGGCGATTTTCTCTGGGTCGTCCCCGGGGGCGAGGGGAGCTACTGTCAGGCAGACTTTTCCGGTGAGGTGATCGAAGACGAAGCTTTTCTGGAAGATCCCGAACTTCGCGTCCGGGGTATCGGAGCTTGAAGTCCTATCGATCCTCTCACCCACCAAATCGTAAGCGAGGTATCCGATCCCGCCTCCGAGGAAGGCCTGCCGTCCGAACTTCGATGGTCCGACGCTTACAGGAAGGGCGGATCGGAGGAGGTCGAAGAGGTCCATCCCATTTCTGATCTCGCCGGAGAGGACGGATTTGTCGTCACCCGAATCGTCGATCTTGGCGGAGGCGACGAGCCTTCTTTCCAGTACCTCTTTGAGCCTGTCACCGCCGTCAAAGATATCGAGGTTGAATCTGCGTCCCTTCACCGTCACCACGGCGGCGGGGCTTGCTCCCACAAAGGAGAACCGTGCCCTCTGGCCAGACTTCTCCACCGACTCCAGGAGGAAGGGGCACCTCTCCCGGCGAAGGGCGCAGTAGAGGTTGAGGGGTGCCTGAGGGTCGACGAGATCCGTGACCTCAAAGAGCCGGGGTACAGGTCCCATCCCCAGGGCGTCTTGCGCCCTCTCGACGATGGAGTCTACGGAAGCGGGCAACTCCTCACCTCCCTCAGGAAGGCCTCGATCTTCATCGTGTCCTTAGACCCATCCGTCTCGACGCCGGAGGAGACGTCCACGGCGTAGGGTCTTACTGTCTTTATGGCCAAAGCCACGTTCTCGGGATCGAGGCCGCCCGCCAGGATCACGGGGAGGGCGATATTTTTCACGAGATCTGCGCTCATGTCCCAGTCGTGAACCGTGCCGGTTCCGCCGAGCTTTCCGCCTTCGAGGCTATCGATGAGAAGGGCGTCGGCCACCTCCGACATGCGTTTTGCATCATCCAACATGCCAGGCCTTGCCGGAATGGTTGCCACCAGCCTCTGGGATACCATCTCCCTGAGGGACTCAAGCTCCTCAAAGCTCAGGGTGTCGTTGACCTGGATCACGTCGGCCCCTGTGTCGAGGGCGAGCTTTGCCGCCTCTGCGACTGATTCGGGCTCCACCACGATCACGCTGGAGACGAAGGGTGGCAGACCCTCGATCAGAGTTCGGGCATCGTCACGATCGATGCTCCTTTTTGACCGGGAAATCTCCACCACGAAGCCGACAGCGTCTGCTCCCGCTGCAACGGCGACGTCTCTAGCTCCCTCGTCCCTGATCCCGCAGATTTTGGCCCTGGTCACAGAAACCGCTCCAACTTCTCCGGGTCGCCGTTCGTGGCAACCATCTTCTTCAGCGTCTCGAGGGCCTTTCCCGTGTCGATCGACTCCTCCGCCATACTAGCTCCGTCGAAAAGGGTCTCGACGATCCCACCTATGTACAGCGCGGCCCCCGAGTTCATGGCTACGATATCCCTGCCAGGGTTTCGGGCGCCCGAGAGGATATCGACGAGCTTTCTGGCGTTCTCTTCGGGGCTTCCTCCCCTGATGTCTTCCAGGGATGCCTGGGGGTAGCCGAACTCCTCTGGGGTCATGGTGTAGGTCCTCAGGCTCTCCCCATTCAGCTCGGATATCCTGGTCGGTCCGGTGTTGGTGATCTCGTCGAGCCCCGAGCCGTGGACGACCATCGCCCTCTTGGATCCCAGGATCTTGAGGGCAGCGGCGAGCTTCTCGCAGAGGCTCGGATCGTAGACCCCCATCACCTGATACTTCGCTCCGGCTGGGTTTGTGAGAGGTCCAAGGATGTTGAAGACCGTCCTCATGCCAAGCTCTCTTCTGATTGATGCGACCCTCTTCATTGAGGGGTGGAATATGGGGGCGAGCATGAACCCGATACCAAGGGTCTCGATACTCTCACACACTCTCTCAGGCTCCGGGGCGACCTCGACGCCCAGCTCCGAGAGAACGTTGGCGCTTCCGCAAGCGGAGCTTACGGCGTAGTTTCCGTGTTTTGCCACAGAAACGCCAGAGGCGGCGGCGACTATCGCCGCGGCGGTGCTGACGTTGATGGTATTCGTCCCGTCCCCGCCCGTCCCGCAGGTGTCGACGAGAGGCCCGGATACCTCGGGATTGATCCGTACCGCCGAAGACCTCATGGCCTTGGCAAGCCCCGCGATCTCTGAGACGGACTCACCCTTCATCTTGAGGGCGATGAGGAGCGCTCCGATCTGGGCGTCCGTCGCCCCGGTGAAGACCTCTGCGAGAAGGGCCTCCGCCTCCGAGACGGAGAGGTCTTTCCCCTCCACGATCTGTTGGAGATATTTCATAGGATCACCATAATGTATGATTTTGTACTATAATGTCTAAATATCGACGTTGTATATAAAGATTGTGCATTGTATCGTCACTCGAGCCTGTAAATGGCTTCTGACATCGCCGATGTCGACCTGTGCCATCTCGTCAGGGTGATGGGTCGATCTTCGCTCCTTCAAGGACTGAGCTTCACTGCCCCCTAAGCAGGTGCGCAAGGATTCCTGTCACTGAGAATCTGAATAATTTTTCGAATATTTTTCGTATTTCTGTCACGGATCTAGCCAATGATGTTAAATAGTATGGAATCGGAACAGTTTTGCCGGCCACCTGGGCGAAGTACCTCTTTATCATCTGACTTGAGCGTCTGAATGATTCTTGCCGGGTGGCTGCCTCCAGAATTCGGTCTGGAGACCGTACTCTCCGGTCGCCCCTGGCGATGAGACATTCGTCGTCGGCCAAAAGGAACCACAAGCCTCGTGATCCAACAAAAAAGAGGGAGCTTTCGACTGACTCCTCCTCGCCAGGTGGCATTCCCGGACCGTTCACCTTCTCATCCCGTGCCCTTCCCGAAAGCTCTCGGGCGAACTTCGCCCTTGAACACGCCAAAGATCCCTCTCTCGCCAGAGAGCCGGGACCGAGGGCTCGGGTTTAGAGGAGAGGGATCGACGATATTCAGAAGCAACTTTAGTAGATGAACGAAGCCAGGTCGAAAACCTCGGTCCTTTGCTTTTTCCGACATGTCCTTGAGGTGATCGTTCTCGGTATTTCGATCATTGTCGATGTCTCAGATTCGAAAATCAACAGGAATCATAAAACGTCCATCAGTCCATACCAACGTGGTGATAATGATTCCATTAACATCACATCAGGTGGCCATCTTTGTAGAAGTCGAGTAAATGCATCATTGGAAAGCGAACCTGACCCATCTGGATTACATCAAACCGCTTCATTACACTTAAAAATGTTTGCATTGGCCGTCAGAAAGTGGATGTCGTCCAAATCGCAGCATTTGGGGGGGGGTGGATTTAATTTAATATACCCCATCATATACATATCTACATTTTGATGAACCACATCGTCTAAAGATCTCCCGGCCAAGTGCGTAAGTCCTAAAGTCAAAGCGGACCGAAACCTTGTTGACATCTCCAAGCCAAATCCGAATCCATGACCGAAGTCCCGCCAGGGGACGACAGAAAAAGGAATATCTATCTCCTGGGCCTGGTGAGCCTCCTTAACGACGCGAGCAGCGAGATAATACAGCCGATACTGCCCCTCTTCATATCGTCCCTGGGCGGCGGAGGCCTTGCCGTCGGCCTGATCGGAGGCCTCAGCGACGGACTTCCGACCCTCTTCAAGGTTCTCTCGGGACTCTGGTCGGACAGGCTTGGAAAAAGAAAGTCACTGGTGGCGGCAGGCTACGGCCTTTCAGCCGTCGGAAAGCTCCTTCTCGCTTTGGCGGCGACCTGGCAGCAGGTCTTCGTCTTCAAGACCCTGGAGCGATCGGGTAAGGGGATACGATCTGCGCCCAGGGATGCCATCATCGCCGAGTCCGTGCCCAGGGCGGGGCGGGGCAAGGGCTTTGGCATCCATCGCGCCCTCGACTCTCTGGGCGCCGTGATCGGATCCGTCCTTGCCTACCTCCTCTGGAAGGGCGGTATGGATTTCAGAATGATCTTCATCGTGGCGGGGATCGTTGCCTTTGTGGCCCTTCTGCCCCTGATCCCCGTCAAGGAGAGCTTCAAGTCTCCGTCCCATTGTCTTAGGCCCGGCTTTTCCAGCCTCTCGCCAGACCTCGGCCGCTTCGTCGCCATCGCCTCACTCTTCGCCCTTGGCAACTTCAGTTACATGTTCTTCATATTGAGAGCCCAGGAGTTCTTCTCAGGGAAGATGGCCATAGGCGCTCCCCTCCTCCTTTACGTCCTCTTCAACCTCGTCTACACTCTATTCTCGATCCCGAGCGGGTCGTGGTCCGACCGGGTCGGAAGAAAGAAGGTGCTCACCGTCGGCTATTCGCTTTTTGCTCTGGTCTCTCTCGGGTTCGCTTTCGTCTCCTCGGTCCCTGTCCTGGTCCTTCTCTTCGCCTTCTACGGCCTGGTTTTCGCCATCGTCGACGGCGCGGAGCGGGCCTTCGTCTCGGACCTCTGCCGAGCAGACGTCAGGGGGACGGGCCTTGGGGTTTACTACGGTGCCGTCGGAATTTCGGCGATCGCCTCTGGAGTTGTGGCAGGTGCCCTCTGGCAGTACCTGAACGCTGAGGCGACCTTTCTCTTCGGGGCGATCGCAGCGTTCATGGCGTCGATCCTCCTTCTGAATATTAGAAATCCGTCAGAGATCTCCTGAAGATGGAGACATTGAGGTCCGACCTTTCATCCTCAACCCCCGGAAAACTTCCCGCATCTCTCCAACCCCTGTCGAAAGGTTGAACTAGATGGCCCCTTTTGTAGCTGGCAGAACGAAGGTGGTTCCCGTTGCAGTTGCTGTTAATTCACTCTGATTACATAGAGTTTGAGGCCAAGAGGCCGACACCTGTCGCCGAGAAGGTGGAGGAGGCGGAGAAGTCGGGACGGCTGGAGGAGGCCCTCTGCGCCTTCATCGCCGTCGAAAAGTGGGACGAGGACGACATCCCGGCGGTCGTCGCCGAGGGCGCTGAACAGATCGCCGCTGTTGCAGAGCAGGTCAAGACCAGTAGAATCATGCTTTACCCCTACGCCCACCTCAGCTCCCAGCTCTCCTCTCCTGCCGCCGCGGTCAAGATCCTGCAGGGGATGGACGAGGCCCTCCGGGAGAAGTATGAGGTTGCCAGAGCGCCCTTCGGCTGGTACAAGGCCTTCAAGCTCAGCTGCAAAGGCCATCCCCTCTCGGAGCTCTCCCGCTCCATCAGGCTCGGCGAGGGCTCTGGCTCTGCCGCCATAGCTGCCGGAGGCGCAGGGGCATGTGGAGGGGCTGTCAAAGTCTCTGAGAGGGAAGAGGTAGTCTCTGAAGCCCTCAAGGCCGAGGAGAAGGCCGTCTCCATCTGGAGGATAATGACCCCTGAAGGGGAGATGGTCGAACCCGAAAAGTTCGACTTCAAGGGGTCTGAAAACCTCAAAAAGTTCGTCAACTACGAGATATCCAAGAGCAGGGCCGTCGAGGCCGTCCCGCCCCACGTCGAGCTGATGCGAAGACTTGAGCTGGTGGACTACGAGCCGGGCTCCGATTCGGGGAACATGAGGTACTACCCCAAAGGCAGGCTGATCAAGTCGCTTCTGGAGTCTTACGTTCTGGAAAGGGCCGCCGAGATGGGGGCTATGGAGGTCGAGACTCCCATCATGTACGACATGAACCATCCCACCCTCAAAAAGTACCTGGACAGGTTCCCTGCAAGACAGTACTCCATCGAGGCCGAGAAGAGGAGCTTCTTTTTGCGGTTTGCCGCCTGCTTCGGCCAGTTTTTGATGAGCCACGACATGACCCTCTCGTACCGATCATTGCCCCTCAAGATGATCGAGATGACACGCTACTCCTTCCGACGCGAGCAGCGGGGCGAGCTTGTGGGCCTACGGAGGCTGCGGGCTTTCACCATGCCCGACATGCACACCCTCTGCGCCGACATGGCGGGCGCAACCCGGGAGTTTGAAAATCAGTACGAGGCATCGATATCGGTCCTGGATGAGGCGGGCCTCGATCTGGACGACTACGAGGTGGCGATCAGGTTCACAAAAGAGTTCTACGACGAGAACAGGGAGTTTGTCGAGGGACTCGTCAAGATCGTCGACAAGCCTGTCCTAATCGAGATGTGGGACGAGCGGTTCTTCTACTTCGTCCTCAAGTTCGAGTTCAACTTCGTCGACGCCCTCGACAAGGCGAGCGCCCTCTCAACAGTCCAGATCGACGTTGAGAACGCCGAGAGGTACGACATAAACTACACCGACACCGACGGCTCCCTCAAGCGGCCGATCATCCTCCACTGCTCCCCCAGCGGCGCCATCGAGCGGCTGATGTTCGCCCTTCTGGAGAAGGCCCATCGGGTCTCTGTGGAGGGGAAGGTCCCTATGCTGGCGACATGGATTTCTCCGACCCAGGTGAGGGTGATCCCGGTGGCAGAGCGCCACCTGGCAAGAAGCGAGGAGATCGTAAAAGATCTGGGCTTCAGGACCGACATAGACGACAGGGACGAGACCGTCGGCAAGAAGATCAGGGACGCAGGCCGAGAGTGGGTGCCCTACGTCGTCGTCATCGGCGACTCCGAGCTGGAGTCAGGAAAGCTCGCCGTCACCGTCAGGGCCGAGTCGGAGCCTAAGAAGCCGAAGAAGGTCGAGATGACGGTGGAGGAGCTGAAGGCGAGGATCACCGCCGAGACCGCCGGGAAGCCGTGGAAGCGTCTGCCCCTGCCGGTGAAGCTCTCGGAGAGACCGAAATTCATCTGAGGCGCGATGGGTGGATGAATCTTCCATCCATTTCTATTTTAATACAAAAAAAAGGCTCCTCGCTGTTTT
>DAQG01000068.1 GCA_002502785.1 Methanothrix harundinacea
TTAAAACTATGCTGTTAAATGTATTTTGCTGTATGGTTTTAACGTTGCCGATTGGCATCGCAGCTTCTGAAAATATAGCATCCGGCGACACTTTGTCGGGCGGGGATGTGGCCAAAGATATCGCAGTAGGCAACATCAGCACCTTCCGATCTGCTCTGGAGGCGGATGGGTTTATTGTACAAGAAGGAAATTTGAGCTATTTCGACATCATCGGCTTATATAATAAAGGCCTACTACAAAGCTGCTTCGGCAATAACCCTGCCACGCCTTACGTCGCTTTCTGGTTGCCTCCGGGACCAGGACAGAGGGGAAGGAGCATCCTCGAAACTCCCAGGGGATTGGCGGTGGATTGGCATCTCAGACCCGATGAAGCAGTAGTTTACATCGGCAAAACCCCCCCAGAATGCAGTTATTTCAGCTATCGAAGCTATGTATTTGACAAATTCTATCCCAACGAAGGCATATATAAGCGGATCTTCGGAGATCTGGGTGACGCGCTTAACCTGAGGACGATTAATACAGAAGGGACGCCGGATGGCGTCGATGGTGATCCGTTCTACCAGACCACGCTCATCATATCCACCGCCGACAAGGGCATCGATGAACGCGTACGAAACGCGGCTGGGTCGGCGGGGTATCCCACGTCCATCATGAACACCGATGTAATCCCCTCATCCATATTGAATATGGGACTTGACAACAGTTCTGACACCTTCGCCTTCGTCATCCGCATGAACTTCTTCAAAGACGAGCTTGCAGGCGAGGCTTATGTAAATGATCCACCTGGCACCGTCCTTCGAATAACTCCCACAGAGCCAGTAACGCTCGATTCCTACAAAGTACCAGAGCTGAGGGTCCGTGGCACCGGGAACGCCAGCGAGCTGGATTTGATGCCAGACCTAAACGAGCTGAGACGGGCGATCCTCGACAAATATGGCGATTTGAGTGCGACGGAGCTGGAAACCCATGTATGGCTTTACACCCCTCCACAAGGATATGATGGCGTCCAGAGAGGGGTAAATGTCTTCGGCCCCAATCGAGATACGTTCTATCTCAACTCTACGCCCTTCACCTTGGGCGATGATCCTGACGAATTCCTGATAGTTTACGGCGTCAACCACGCGGCGACGGGAAAGGCCACGTACTCGAATTTTGCCCTCTACGGGGCTGATATCCTGAACGGCGTGGGCTGTGTCAACAGCCAGGACCTTTCGAGCACTGCGGAGGAATACCTGCCGGGAAACCTCAATGCCAAGTACTTCTACGTTTGGGAGGTGGCTCGCAATTGCAACGGAGATCCGCACTGCCTGGAGATACCGTGGGGCGTCAAAGCCTATGGAATCGAGCTTGATCAGCCGGCATATGTGGGATTCAGAGGATATTTAGAGAAGAATATGACCGTGAGTTCGAGCTACGACGAGATCCTTTACGACAGGGTGATCAAGTTCAGCCCGACAAAATAGGTCAGCCGCGGGGCGTTCTAGGGACGCCCGATCCCCATATTTTCCAAAACTCAAATCGTGTCGGAGGGCAAAAACCGGGGAGATTGTCATTCCGGCCTACAACCGTTCTAAATCGGCTCCAAAAACGCCTTCTGGCTTGAGATGTTGACCTCGACGATCCTGCCCGTGGCCTCTTTCGTCCTGCCGATGATGTCCTCCATCAGGATCTTGTCTCCTCTGGCGGAGAGGACTACTACGCCCTCCATGAGGCTCTGGCTCTCGCCCTTCATGTAAACGGAAAGCTCGCACATAATCATTCCCTCGAAAAATCCCGGTCGTATCGAAAATTTAAGTAGCAGGCGGACCCGGTGGGATTCGAACCCACGACCCCCGGGTTAGAAGCCCGGTGCTATATCCTGGCTAAGCCACGGGCCCGCTACATGACTGCAATCGAATTTCAGGCCGCCTCTGGAACCTTCTGTCCCAGGGACTGCTTGAGCTGATCCTGGAGCTGAGTGAACCGCTTCTGAACCCGTTCTTCCTGCTTTGCAAGGGTCTTCAGCCGCAGGTCGAGGACGTCCTTCTTGTCCTTGAACTCTTCGATCAGCTTGGCCCGATCGGCCTTGAAGAGTACCTCACCCACGCTCTTATAAATAACCGCACCCTCGGAACTCGCTTCCAGCTCCTTGACTGCGGACTCCGTCTCCCGGAGGATCATCTCTATCTGGCTTTTCTGGCTCAGCAGCGCCTGAGCCTGCTGCTGGAGCTGCTGGAGCTGTGCTATCTGATTTTGTACCTGGGGTGGCAATTCGCCGCTCATACCAACACCATTTCCATTGCTATCTTGATCAATCTGACCCACGTGTTCAGGGCGGCCCTTAGGGATACCACGTCCTCGCTCTCGACGCAAAGGCGGATCCCCTCCTCGCAAGTTTCGAGCCGGATCTCGCTCCTTTGTACCAGATCCAGGGTCTCGGGAGCGAGGGCCTCATAGACCCTCTTGGGGTCATCCACCTCGAATACGAGATCTGCGCAGCCCTTCATATATTCAGCCTGAGTATCAAGTCTTCGCCGTCGACGAAATCGATCCGGTGGTCGACGACCCTGATCTTCCTTTCGGCCACGCCGCCTGGCACCAAGTCAAGACCGAAGAACTCCGCCACATCGCGGGCCGACTTCCCGGTGCCCACCACCAGGGGTTTTTTCATCTTCAGCCTCTTTGATTCGCCTTCGATAGAAAGCGTGAAGCTGATGACCTTCTCCTCGCCACAAGACCTTCGAGCAAGTCCCGTGGGATTTCCGTGCCCCTCGACGATCACCATCCAGACCTCGCCCTCGTCGTCGAGGCCGGACTTGCCCCGGGTCATGTAGTCAGCGCAAAGAAAGCTCGCCAGGGTTCGCGCGAGCCTTCTCGCTCCCGGCGAGGGCCTTCTCGAGGTGGTAAACCGCATCAGACCGCTTTCATCCTCTTGACGGTGGTGGGCCTCTCCTTCATGAGGATCCTATGACCGCAGTAGGGACACCTGATGCCGCTGTACTCATAGTCAACCTCCACGGTCTTCTTGCATCTGGTGCACCTGTAGGCCACTTTACTCAGCCTCCACAGCCCTCTTGACGGACCGAGCCACGGACTGTCCGACGGAGGTGACGGGGATGTAGGTTCCTCCGGCGAAGGTGTGACCGCACTTGGTGCACCTCCAGATACCGGTTCCCTCCCTCTTCACCTGCATCCGCCCGCACATGGGACAGTCGTATCTCTTCTTGCTCCTCTCCTCAATATCTGCGACCAGCTTTCGGATCTTTCTTCCGTACCTAGGCCCAAACCGTCCGGCGGACCTGGTCTTCCTGCCCTTCTTGAACTTCTTGACCATGATTTATACTTCCAGAAACTTCTCCCGGATCTCCTTAGCCCTCTCACATGCTATATCAACGATGCGGTAGATGTGATCCTGACTTATGAATCCGGGGCCGCTCTTCTGCATTCCGCAGACCGACCCGTCGGCGGTCGTTATAACCGTGAGCTTCGTGTCCGCCACCGACTCCTCGTCGGTGTCGGGATCGAAGATTATGGCATCGCCGAACTCGACGGCCGTAGTGGCCACTGGCACGTCCTTCACCGGCAGAGGATAGTCCTCGCCGAGGCCGTACTGCTGGGCCGGAATCGTTGCCGTCATAAGAGCCGCGATCGCCCCAAGGCTCGAGGCGTCCATGAGATTTCCGCAGTCGTCGAGGACGTGAACGTCTATGAAGACTATCCAGACCTTCTCTCCCGGCGTGATGCAGAGGGATTCAAGGTCGATGGCACCCGATTCTCTTACGCCTCTGTCGACGACCCGGGCGAGCTCGATCCCCACCTCATTGGGAGGTCCCGGTTCGAAGCTGGGCGAGGCCAGGGGCACAAGCTCAGCGTTGGTTATTATGACACCCTTGTTGGGAGTATCCGAGAAGGGCTCTCCCGGCTGGATCTTTACGCCCACTATCACCTGGGTCTTTCCGAGCTTCACAAGAGCGCTACCGTCCGCCTTCCTTATGGGTCCCGTTTCGAGAACGATCTCTCGGTACTCGTCGAAGGCCCTGCCGTCGGCCCTCTCACCCTTCAGCACCAGGTGGTAGAGATAGTCCTTTCGGATCTCCGCCATCACGACGTCACTCATATCTCTTCCTCCGACAAGCCCTCAACCTCGTCACAACTTTCCGGCTCGTCCATGGAGCTGTACCGATCGACCAAAACCTTCCGCTGGATCTCGTATATCTGCTCGCATCCGGCCTTCGCCATAGTTAGGGCTTTCCTGAACTCCTCAGGAGTCAGCCGCCCGTCCATCTGGAGGAGGGTGATATCCCCGTTCGGAGTCATGGCTATCGGAACGTCTGCCTCCCCTAAGTTGTCTTCGATCTTCATGGGATCTAGGACGATCTCGCCGTCGACTTTACCGGCGGCGCAGGAGGATATCAGGCTTTTCATCGGGATTCCTGCGTCTGCAAGAGCCACCGAGGCCGCATTTATGCCGGCGGTCCTGGTGCCAGCGTCCGCCTGAAGCACCTCAACGAAGACGTCCACCACCGACTTTGGGAAGTACGACGTCAGTATGACGGGCTCCAGCGCCTCTCTGCTTACCTTCGAGACCTCGTTGCTCCGCCGGTCGGGACCGGGCCGTTTTCTCTCCTCCACGGAGAAGGAGGCCATGTTGTACCGATACCGAACTATCGCCCGGGTGGCCTCCTGGAGATGGCGTGGGTGTACCTCCCTGGGCCCGTAGACGGCCGCTATCACCTTGTTATCGCCCATCTCCATGTAGCACGAACCGTCGGCTCTCGCGAGCACGCCCACCTCGATCTTGATGGGCCGAAGCTCATCGGGCCGCCTCCCGTCGAGCCTAACTCCATTTTTGAAAAATGATAACTTCTCATCCATGCCGATCAACTTCTGGCCTCTTTCTCCACTCTCAAGAACTCCAGTATCCTGTCGGTGAGCCCCGTCGTGTGGGCCTCTTTCTCTATGATGAGTATCGTCTTCAGGGCCAGGTCCATGTCGTCGTCGTTTCCGTCGACCCAGATCCTGCCGTTCTGCCCCACGAAGATGTTGCAGTTGAGCTCCTTTTTCAGCATGTTAATCATGGAGCCGCCTTTTCCGATCAGCCTTGGAACCCTCGTAGGGCTTATCTCCGCCACCCGTCCTCTCGTAAGGATGCCGAGCCTCCTGTCGTTCAAGGTGAGCTCGACCTTCATGGTGGAGTCGACGTCCTTGACACGGATCATCACGGAGCTGCCTATCCGCAGATACCTGGACATCTCGTTCATCTCTATCTTTCTCGGCAGCTCGGATATGTGGAGGAGGCCCTCGTAAGGCGAGTTTATGTTGACAATCCAGTTTGAAAAGACGATGTCTTGCACGGTGCCTACCACCGTATCTCCCGGAGAGGGCACATACTTTCCGGCGAGAGGTATCACTCGCACTTTATCCTTGTAGCTGCTGGCCATTCCGTAGAGGAGCGAGCAGACTTTCCCGTCCTTTACGTAAGTTCCCTCTCCCGCCTTTTTGGGGTCATCCGAGAGGAGGTCACCAGGCACAACCACGTTACGATCCATACGATCCATTCCAAAATCCTCGATCAAATCGTCATCGTTTCAATAGCTTCGTCTCGGCATCGCCTTTGGAGAGCCGGTTGACCAGACTGTAAAACTCGTCCTGAAGCCCGGCCGGAAGCCGAACCACGCCGACCCACGATCCGTCGTTCTGCCACTGCTCTTTCTGTAGCTTTGCGAAAGTGGCGATCTCGCCGTAGGCCTTGGGGGCGTACGCCGGTGGTATCTTCACGGCCACGTCCACCTCTTCGAACCTTATCGGTATTATTGGCCTTATGGCCTTCATGGTGACGTTGACCATCTCTTCGACGGATTTTGTGGGGTCGATGTTGACGCGAGCCTCTTCCATGGCGCGCTCGATCCTGATTGGTGGGTGGGGGGTCCCGGTCTGGGGGTTTATGGCGTTTCTTGCGATAAAGGTGACGACCTGCCTTCTCTTGTTCTCGATAATCCTCTTTCTCTGCTCTGCCGTGAGCTGGATCTCGCCCTTTTTGATTATCTTGGCAGCTATCGTCACAACGTCGGTGGTCTCGAAGGCCTTAGTCAGATCTTCCTCGGAACTTCTGTCGCCGCGACTGGCGTTCTCGAAGATGTCCTCCGCAGCCAGGATCTTCTCGACGTCCACCTCGTCGCCCTGACGATAGGACAGAGCGCCTTCAGGGTCCACCAGAACTTCGAAGACCACGCCGTGGGTCTTGAGCCTGGCAGTCACCGCCTCCTCCAGGGTGACCATCCTCAAGCCTCTCCTTCACCTTCACCGCCTATCTGAGCCTTCATCTCCACCACTCGAGCCGCTACGTCCTCCTCTTCGAGCTTGCGGAAGAGCTTCTCGTCGAGCTTGGTCACCCCGATCTCGGTGGTGGAGGCCTCAAACTTCCCCTCGGCGGCCTTGTAGAGGGCCTCAAGGCCCAGGAGTATAGCCTGATCGCAGTCCATATCTTCCCGGTACTTCTCCTCGAAGATCTCCATCACGGCGGCCCGGCCGGCCCCGATCCCCGTGGCCTTGTACTCGAGAAGAGCGCCGCTTGGGTCTGTCTCAAATAGCCTGACCCTCGTGTCGTCGGCACCGACGATGAGCAGCGACGTTCCGAAGGGCCTGACACCACCGTACTGGGTGTAGGTCTGCTTGAAGTCGCAGATCCTCTTGGCCAGGACCTCGACCCCTATGCTCTCGTCGTAAACGAGCCGGTTTATCTGAGATTCCACCCTGGCCCGGTCAATCAAAACTCTCGCATCGGCGACTAGGCCCGAAGTGGCAGCGCCTATGTGCTGGTCGATCTGGAATATCTTCTCTATAGACTCGGGTTCCATCAGCCTGCTCGTTATCCTCTTGTCCACCAGAACCGCCACACCGTCGACCGCCTTTATGCCCACGGCGGTGGTGCCTCTCCTCACGGCCTCGCGGGCGTATTCCACCTGAAACAGCCGCCCGTCGGGGCTGAATACTGTTATAGCCCTATCATAACCCATCTGAGGTGCCATCTGCATCAATATCCTCTCCGCACAAATCAAAAGAGGTCAGTCCCACGTATCGTGTGCCTGATCCTTCAGTTATCTTCCGGTCGTCTGGACAGAGGTCGATCTCCCGACCAATAACGCGCACCACGGATCCAGAAACTGGACCTAAATCGACTCTTCTCTTATTTTCGTCGGGCTGTAAGATCGATTGCGGTATATACTTTTCTGTCGCGGTTTTGATGGAACCTGAAATCCCTCTAACCCTTATCGCAGCTCTCGTCCCCCCCACCGAGTTCACGGTGGCAAGAAGCGCCCTGCACTCTTCAGTCCTCGAATGGGTGCAGCGGAGAAGGCCGAACCTACCGTCAAATGTGATCATCCGGAGCCTGTTCTCGGCAGAACCGAGGTCGCCGAAAAGTGATGTTTGAGCGGCCCGGATCTCTCCGATAAGATCTCCTCGTTTGACCCGGTCCTCGGCCTCCAGCTCGAAGGCGATGTACCTTCTGCGATCCCGGAGGACCGGAAGCCAGCTTCTCAAAAGAGCTCCACCCCCACAGACGTCCATCTCCTCCGGTTGAGGTCGAGGATCGATTTGGGGAGGGCGAGGGCCTCAACGGCCCGATCCCGTTCAAGGCCGAAAAGACAGGCCAGGGCCACCAGGTCTCGGGGGGACCGCAGGTCAAGATGGGACCTCGCGCCCGTCGATATCATCAGATTCAAATCGAACTTCCTGATCAGGTCGAGGTCCCTTCTCACAACTTCCATCCACCTGACCCTGGCTACGCCCCGGAGCCTGATCATGGGGCCCAGGTCCAGACATATCGCCACCTGGTTGTCCCTTGCGGCCTTGGCCGCCGCCACCCCAATGCCGGTCCGCCCTTCGTGAGGGTGGGCGAGCAAGTCGACGTTAGGATCCTCGCAGGCCGCCCGGTTGATCTTCTCATCGCCACCGTGAACCGCCAGAAAATCGGCCTTATCCCGGAGAGAGGCGGCCTTTGCGTGAAGGTTCCTTTGGTCGGTCGCCACGATCTCGAAGCCTATGACGACCTCGATTCCACCCACAAGCCTCGCAGCATCAATGCCGAAGGCCCTGCCGGTTGTCATGTGGTTGCAGACGATAATCCCAGAATAGCCGAGCCGTCTTGCGGCGAGGGCCATCCTGCTGGGCGAGTCCGAGCCGTCCGGAAGGGCATGGAGGTTGCATTCGTAAAAGTTCATAGGAGGTCTCCAGCGACCTTCACCGCCTTCTCCCATCTCGCAGGATAAGATTCCAGATGAACGGAGATTGAGATCGCGTCGCCGGAATCCATAAGATGAAATTCGCCCTTGTAGGCGGCCTGCTTGTCCAGGCGGAAGTGGAGGTTGCATCCATCGTCCACCCTCTGGGCCGCCTCCCGACGAAGCCGCATCATATCATTCTCCGGGAGGCCATCCCTGAGGCGGTCAAAGAATCTGAGCCCCTCTTTCTTTTTGAGGGTGGAGCTTAAGATCAGGATCTCGTTTCCGAAATGACCGACGACGCGGGTTTCGGATATCGACTCCGGCGGGACGAAGAGGGATAGGGCCTCTCTCACCTTTCCATCGTCCTCGGTGGAGGCGACGAAGGCTCGAAAGGTCACCCTGTGAATCAAATCACTTTCCTCTGCTCTCGTTGGCCCTTATGCTGGGACGGACCTTCTCGGCGCCGATGCCCTTCTTTCTAAGGCCCCTGCCGCGCTTTCCGGCGCTGGTCTTGCCCCGGTTCGCCCTGTTGACATGGCTGCCGCCCCTGATCCAGGCGAGGTCAGAGTCTGAGGCTATGGCCGGATGTTTCGGGTCCACGAGGATGACCTCGTACCACTTCTGTTTTCCGTCCTGCCCGACCCAGTATGAGTTGAGAACCTCCATGTTGGGGTATTTTCGGCCAGCGCGCTCCTCGGCGATCCTCTGGAGGCTCTTACCTGGGGTGATCTTGTGCATCCCCATGTGCTTGGTACGCCTTCCACGGATGTACCTGGACTTTCTGCGGCCGCCGCGCCTGACCTTCACCCTGACCACGGTTATGCCCTGCTTGGCCTTGTAGCCGAGGGCCCGAGCCCGATCGAGCCTCGTGGGGCGCTCGATCTTCTGGACGGTATTCTCCCGCCGCCACTCAACGAGTCTCTCCTGCCTCAGCTCGCCGACGTAGCTCTCGCCGGGGGTCTTCCACGCGTCACGGATGTATGCATAAAAAGACTTCAATCGCTTCACCTCAGTCCGGTTCGACCACTCGGGTCACATTCCGGACCCGAGCCCCTCTCAGCTTATAGAAGATAAACCTTTTCCGGTTCAGGGGCCGGACGGCGGCACCGTTCAATCTTTAAGCCGTTCCGATAGGAGCCAGCGGCGCGGCTCTCTTTCCTCGTCGAGGTCGAATTTGGGCTTAAATTTCCCCTTCACCTTCTCCCTAGAATAGACTAGCTGCTCTCCGTTCTTTGCTTCGAGGAGGGATTGAAGTTCTTCCATCTCGCGGTCGGGCAGCTCGATCAGCCCCTCTCTTCCGGTGAGCCAGTTGAAGACCTGGACCTCGTTTATCTCCCTGACCCGTTTCAGAGAATCAACGTCGGCCCCATCATCGATCTGGACGCTCTTTCCCTCCTCCGGCGACCAGCCGATCCTTCTTTTTTCCGTGCCGAGGAAGGATATCGGTATCTTCTCCCCCACCAGGGGTTTTGGGTGGAGACCTGTCAGCCTCTTCTCCCCGCCTTCTTTTGAGGGAGGTGCATCCCGAGCCCCTCTTTCATCAAGCCTCTTCAAGGGCCGATCCTCCCCGCCTTCTGCAAATTCCATCATCCGTACGTCCACTTATCGTTCACTTCTGCTTACCGTCAACTTCTATACATCGCAGGTTCCGTCGCCCAAGCAGGGTCAGGTTCTCGACTCGTAATCGATTCTCTTCTTGAGTATGCAGCCTCCGCCTCGCAGGCCGCCCATGGGATGTTTCGGAGTTCCCATGGAGTCCATGCATCTCGCCATCACCGCCGCACCTCTGGCGAGGCCGTCGTCGACGAAGACCACGTTCTTCTCTGGCCGATCGTAGAGGTTGAGCTTCCCGATCTCCTCCAGGATCAGGTCGGGCTTGTTGCCGCTGATCCCGGCTCTGCCGGTGATACCTATGGCCGTCTCTTTGGTTACAAGGCCCGCCTCCATTGCCACCTCGACAAGACGCCTGGCGGTGTGGGCTGCGGCTAAGTCGATGGCTCCAAAGAGGGTCTTGAGCCCCTTATCCTGGTGGATCTCCCTTCCTATCTGGGCGAGTTTGTTTAGCTGGCTTCCGTTCTCGCCGACGTCGCAGCCTATGAGGACTACCCCTATCTTCGCGGCGGCTGCGGGATCGACGGGAACGCTCCCGTACCTGGTCCTTCCGATGGGAACCCTCTCAACTCTTATGTGCTCGTCGATCACTCTAGCGTAGTCTCTCGCGGTCTTGTCGATCTTGACCTTCTTTCCTTCAAATAGGTCGAGGGTGGTTCCCGTCTGGGGGTCGACAAGTCCCGTCCCCTGGATCAAGGCATCGGGTATGGCTCCCGCAAGACCGCAGAAGTTTCCTATGGTGTTGGAGTAGGGCAGCTCCGCCGAGGTGATCCTGCCGTCGAGGGTCGTCCCGAAGTCCAGGGATAGGCAGGGGTTTCGAAAGTCGACGTCGGTCCACTTGCTTCCCTCCTTTATTCCGGCGGTGGCGAGCTCTCCTTCCATCTCGTTTGCCACGATCTCAACGCCCGTAGAGCCTTTAGGCGGGAAGACCGAGGCGACGGGTCCGTTGAAGACTATCTTCTCCATCAGGCTGTAGGGCCGAAACCTGTCGGGGATGTTGTGGATCGACATCGCCGGGGTCATGAGCCTGGGGGGGACCCCGGCTATGAGGCAGCCGTCGGCGAGGGCCTGGATGAATGTTCCCACCTCGTCGGGCGAGGAGAAGCCGGCGACGACGCCCGTCGATCGGACGACGAAGTTCAGGTCGTCTTTGATGGAGAGCCTCGCTTTGGCGTGGCTCTCTAGAAGGGTGTCACGCACCAGCTCTGAGACCGCCTCTCTTGTGAGGGGTGTTCCGCAGAGGGTACGGGCGAAGACGTCCTCCCCGGATCTCGGCTTCCGAACGTCTCGGGTCATCTTCACTGTCTTGTTGACGATCCGGGTCTGGCCGTTTTTCATGTTGGTGGCGGTGAGGATGCATTTGGTGGTGCTGTTGCCCACCTCCACAGAGGCGACGATGTAGTAGGGCTCCTTCTTCAGCTCCAGGATGTCCACCGGAGGACTCTCTGCTATCCTGGGTTTGGCCTTCGATCTGAGGAGACGGGCGATGCTCATAGTTTCCGGGACGAACTTTCAGACCATAAACTCTTCGGGTCCCGACGCCAAATCGAAAGTTTGATCTTTTGTGAGGTGAAGAATGAAGACGTGTATTCAGCAGCGGTGGTGGGCGCGGGTCCCGCGGGAAGCACGGCGGCCCGCTTTCTATCGGAGATGGGGCACAAGGTCATCCTCATCGACAGAAAGGAGGTGGTGGGAATCCCCAAACAGTGTGCCGAGGGGCTTTTTGGCTCTTGCTTTCCGGAGTTCTCGACCGCCACCGGCGACTTCATCACCGGCAAGGCCCGCTACCTCCAGGTAGTCTTTCCAAACCACGCGAGCTACAGGGTTAGAGGCGACCTCTACATGCTCGACCGGCCAAGCTTCGACCAGCATCTTCTGAGGCTTGCGGAGCGTTCGGGCGCGGAAGTCGTCCTCGGCCGAAAGGTAGAAAATGTCGATCCGGAATCCGGCGAGGTCCACCTCAAGGGAGGAGAGACTATAAGGGCCAAGACGATCATCGGGGCCGACGGTCCGGTCTCCAGGGTTGCAAGGTCCATGGGCATTAGAAATCGTCTCGTCCCTGCTGCCCAGGTGGAGATGACATGGCCTTTTGACGACGCCATCTATGCCTACATCGACCACGACCTCGGCCCCCACAATTCCCCCACCACCCACAATTCCTATTCCTGCTGGATCTTTCCCAAAAACGAGCGGGGCACGGCCAACGTCGGCTGTTTCGGCACGGTCCCAACGCTGGAACGTTTCATATCGAAGTACAAAATCGAGGGCGAGGTCTTAGAAAAGAACGGGGGCGCGATCCCCCTTGGTCTCCCTCCCAGGCTTCAGCAGGGAAGGGCTGTTTTGATCGGCGACGCCGGGGGGCTCACAAACCCCTTCACCGGCGGCGGCCTCTACCCGGCGGCGAGGTCGGCCCGGATCGCCGCCGATGCCATAGACTGGTTCCTTCGGGGCGAGACAAAGAATATCGAGTACGAATCGAGGATGAGAAAGGACTTCGTCGCCTCCGACCTTCATATGAAGGCTAGAGACGCCCTTGCTGACCTCTCAAACGATGAGCTATGCCGGCTCGGGACTGCCATGAACGGCCTCGTATTTCCCGACCTCAAGTTCACCGCCAGCCCCTGGCTCGTTTGAAGGGGCCTGCTTCATCCCGGCATCATGAAGCCGAAGTACGCGCCCCTTTTAAAGCTGCTTTTCAGATACTGCCTTGCCGGGAAGGTCTGGTGAAGATAGTAGAGGGAATTGAAGCGACGTAAAATGGCGAAGTCAACTATCAAGGAACAACTTGTTCATTCGCGATGGATGAAACCCCATGTCCAACATGTGTTTTCCATGCTTATTGCTGCAGTGCAATCAGCAAGCAAGCTGAGATGGCAGCAGTCAGCGGTACTATAAACATAAAATCCGACCAGAATGTGACAGTATAACTCTGGCTGCAACACATGGCGGGGAAGCACATCCAGTTTTGTAATAATATAATACAATTATTTAAGATTTAAAAATCATACACATAGTATTTATGTTTATTCTACATGTAAAAATCTATAAATAATAGCATGATTTATTACTAATCTGCTTAGAATCAACAGCTATAATTACGTAACCGCGAGCAAGCATTCATCACAGGTGGTAGTTGTGATTGACAAATTCATATTCGATCCGGATTCGGGAGATTCGTGCGAATCCTGTGCCGGACAGATCCTCGAAACGGCTCGTGCCTTCGAGAAGTTTTACGTTCTATCCACGGCTGTTGAGTACGAAATTTTTGACGCCTTGCTTAAACCGAAAACGTCTTCGGAGCTGGCTGATGCGAGAGGTTTTCACAGGGATATGACGGATAAGCTCTGCCGAGCCATGACGTCAATGGACCTTTTGACTAAGAACGGTGATAAATATACTCTGACCGATTTATCAAATAAATTTCTGATAAGCACTGCACCGTATTATCAGGGAGATCTTATCAAATTGTTAAAAAAGACTCGCGAAGAGAGATGGAGCAAGCTCGGTGACGCTCTCAAAAATGGGCCTATAGAAATTCCAAGAGACAACGCCGTCTTCGACAGGAGCTTTATACTGGCAATGGGTGAAGCTGCCATTTGTGGTAGCCTTCAAAGAACTATGAAGGTGCTCAGAGAATATGAAGACTTCATAAAGGCAAAACGTGTCTTGGATCTGGGTGGTGGCCATGGTCTTTACTCCATAGCCTTTACCCGATTGAACCCGAATTCTGATGTCGTCGTTTTCGACCTTCCTCAGGTGATAGAGGGCGTGACAAAAGAGATAGTCTCGGTTCACAACGGCAAGATTGAACTAGCCCAGGGGGACCTGACAAAGGATGGGATTGGTTCAGGTTACGATGTTGTATTTGTATCCGATGTTCTCTACCGGCCAGAAGCATCGCTCGTACCCATCTTGGAGAAGATAAACAAGAGCCTCAATGATGGCGGACTTCTTATATCAAAGCATTATCATCTGGACGACGTCTCAGCAGACCAGACCGCTTTATTCTTCGACTTGATGTTCTCCATATCTGGAGGGGTTAATCTTGTACATCCCTCAGACAAGTTTTGCGATTTCATAGAGGCCGGCGGTTTTTCTGTCGTTCATGTTGAGGATATTGGCGGTCCTTCAAAGGTGATTATCGCCAAAAAGGTGATTAAATGATTATCTGTAAATTTGAAGAAGCCGAGCCCTTTGGAACGTCTGAAGGGGTTATGAGGCCAATATTTGCCTCCGAAAAGATCGCGATAACGCACTTGGAGATGCCTGGGGGACTGAAGGTGAAACCACACTCCCATCCTGGTGATGGCATATTGATCTTGACAAAGGGCTCGGTCAAGCTGGTCTCGGAAGAGATCGCTGCCATGAAGCCAGGAGATGTGACGTATGTACCCGCAAATACTGAGGTCGGCTTGGAGAGTGAAGAAGACTCAGAGGCGGTGATACTCTCCGTTCCTTCCAGGTACAAGACCGTCGAAGAATTCCGTGATGCCTTGCGGGCAATTTTGGGGCAAGGCGGAGATATATAAAAATTTGTTGCTATTCACAATAGCAGGTTGACTCGAAAGGTTTAAGGGTACATCGACATGATTGGAATGCACAAAATCCGCATCAGTAGCGCATGACCATGGGATAAAATTGATACCTATACATTATGGTGCGATAAAATGTTGCGGCAGTTTTGTATTATCCTTTTGGGGTGAGCTGAATGAAAACGTTCGACCTTATTGTGTTGATGATGCTTTTTGCATCATCCGGGCCGTTGACAGCTGCATCGGCTGTTTCAGACGATTATAGCCTGAAGGTGTTTGGTAACGCCAACATGGACGATACTGTAGATGAGGAGGACGCGGAATACGTCCAGGGGATCATAGACGGGACAAACGAAGCTACTGAGCTGGCAGATGCCAACTATGATGGTGAAATCGACGAAGAGGACATTGCCCAAATAGAGCGGATCATAGGCGGAGTGGAGACCGAGCTTACGCTGATCGACGGTGCTGATAGGATCGTTACCGTCGAGAAGCCGGTAGAGAGGGTCGTCGTCTGCTTCCCCCACGCTCTGGAGACGTTAAGGACGCTTAAGGTGCCAAAGGACGACATAGTTGGAGCAGCGAAACGCTGGCCTGAGTACGATCCGGGATTTTTCCCTGAAATGGACGATATACCTGAAGTCGGAAATCGATGGGATCCAAACGTCGAAGAGATATTGGCATTAAAGCCCGATTTGGTGATGTTTACAGCATCGTCGGCGTATTCAGATACTTCTTCGACGGTAAGCAGCTTGGAATCTGTTGGCATCGACGTTCTATGTTTCAGTCTCAATGGACTGGAGACGTATCCTGAAGAGATATTAGCGCTCGGATACGCATTAGACAGGGAAGGCGAAGCCAAGGAATTCGTCGATTGGCGCGGAAATATCCTGGATACCATCGAAAACGGCGTGAATGATCTTCCGGCGGAAGACAAGCCGAGGGTGTACTTCGAGGCAACATCTGGAGACGATGGTTATAAAATCTATGGGATGTACGCGTATACCGCGATGGCTGGTGGCGACGACATATTCTCTGACCAACCTGGCTCATATACGTCTGTCAATCCGGAAGCAATAGCCGCCAGAGAGCCCGATATTATCGTTAAAGTTGAGAGCACTGCAGGTGGCTATGATATGGCAGCCGGCGATACTTCGGAATTGGAAGATGCGAGAGAAGAGATGATGGGCCGGGATGTTCTCCAATATGTTCCCGCGGTCAATGAAGACCGCGTTTACATAATCTCCGTTCATCTGTTATCGTTCTTCGGAGATAGTGGATGTAGAAGCTTCATCCAGCTCGCATACCAGGCGAAGTGGTTCCATCCCGAGCTCTTCGAGGATTTGGATCCAGAAGCCATCCACCAGGAATACTTAACTCGGTTCCAGGGGCTGGACATCGATTTGGATGAGAACGGTGTATTCGTCTATCCTTTGGAGGAAACCGCATGAAGCCGTCCGGGGCTGCTGTGTTGACGCTGCTCTTTGCATCATCCTTGCTATTGACAACAGCATCGGTTGCTGCAGGAGATCACATATTGGAGGTGTTCGGCAACGCCAACATGGACCAGACTATAGATGAAGAGGACATAGAATACCTAAATGGAATCATTGAGGGAACAAACGAGGTCACAGAGCTTGCAGACGCCAACTACGACGGCCAGATCGACGGAGAGGATGTCGTCCAGACGGGCCTCATAATCTCCGGGGAAGAGGATCGGATCGTTCTAATAGATCGGGCTGGGAGAACCGTGACCGTGGATAAACCCGTTGAGAGGATCGTCACGCTTTTCCCTGCCGTCATGAGGGTGGTCGTCCATCTCGGCGGAGTTGACAGGATTGTGGGAGTATCCAGTCGCACGGTCGATTATGCTGATAACATGATAGTTGTCCAGGCGTATCCTGAGATCAGAGAGTTGACAGACGTGGGGAATTATAACAATCCCAACCAAGAGGTGATACTGTCTCTCGATCCAGACGTGATCATCGCCTATAGCTCCGACGTTGCAGACTCCATCGAAAATAATCTCGGAATTCCTGTAGTATGTATAAACCCCTCCCCTACCGGAAACGAATACAACGCGCCAGGTGGTCCTTTTGAGACCTGGCGGCTTGTGGGCTTCGTCATCGACGAAGAAGACAGAGCCGAGGAGCTGATCGCCTACTGTCAGGAGAAGTTTGATGATATAGGCGATGTGACGTCAAATATACCTGAATCCGAGAAGCCAACGGTTTACTTTTGTCATTCTCAAGGGGCAACGGACATCACTCGTGCAGTTACGAGCTATGATCCAATCGACATAGCTGGTGGGGTCAACTTGGCAAAAGACCTCGTATCCGCCGAAGAACAGGAGGAACTAAGCACTGTGGTTTTAGACGTGTCAAAAGAGCGGATAATCGACTGGAACCCGGAGATTATACTGATCCATAGCTTCTCGAAGGACCCTGTCAATTCGGTGGATAAGGTGTTATCCGACCCAACCCTCCAGACCGTTCGGGCTGTGAAAGAGGGGCGCGTCTATTATACCAAAGGCTGGTACATCGGATGGGACCCTGCGTCAGGTTTAGCTGAGACGTTCTACATGGCCAAACTCTTCCATCCTGAGGAGTTTGCAGACATGGATCTGGAGGCTGAGGGAAACGAGATACTGAAGATGTTCTACGGCACTGACGGTCTTTACACATGGATGCTGAACCGTTTTGGAGACTACCAAACCTGATAATACTGGAGATACGAATCGTCCGCAATCGACTTTAACAACAATCGACAACGTCAAGGCTGAATACACCAACTCATCGGGAAAATGGCGCTATCCATAATCTACGCTTTTATTCTCGATGGTTGTGTTTGTGGATAGTGGTCATCACCCTTGGCGTTGCGGGCCTTTATACAAATTCGCTGGATCGATCTGATCGCCATAGTTTGGTGGCTTATCTACATTGTATATATCATTTGTATGTCAATTACATATCGGATGGTATGCATAATATAGCGCAATTTAATAACACTTTATACGATTTTTATTAGATATCTTTATATATCCACCGTATATACGAACCAGTACTTTCGTATTACGCGAATCGTCGTTGCTGTAATGGACGGGGATAAGATGAGGAAATTGTTGGTCATATCGATTGTGTTGTTGTGCGCGTCACTGACGGTCCCGTCGGGACTTGCGTCGGAATACTCGTTAAAGATTTTCGGAAACGCCAACATGGACGAAACCATAGATGAAGAGGATATTGAATACGTCCGGGGGGTTATCGATGGGACAAATGAGGAGACCGCCCTGTCGGATGCCAATTACGATGGCCAGATTGATGAGGACGATATCACCCAGATCACGCTGATAATCGACGGAGAAGAGGACGAACTTACCGTAATTGATGTGGTGGGCAGGACGGTGACTATACCTGAGCCGGTTGAGGGTGTGGTGGTCACACATCGAGAACAGTTTGAACAATTAAGAGCGATTAAGGTGCCAACGGATATCATCCTCACGGCAGAACGTCAGATTCTGACCACGGAGGAGTATACGATATACTTCTCAGAGTATCAGGATTTGCCAGATGTCGGAAGTTGCAGCAGCCCCAACGTTGAAGCTATAATCGGGCTGCGGCCGGACTTGATTCTAATGGGTTCGTACGGTGAAAATTCGTCTCAACACTCTGCTGCTCTTGAAGTCTTTGAATCTGCAGGTATTCCCTTGATTTATGCGCACGAAACCGAAACGAATTTCGTGGAAAATATACGAATGCTGGGATATGTCTTTGGAAAAACTGATGAAGCCGAAGAATACATTGATTGGCGTGAAAATCTCATCAACACGATTGAGGATCGGCTCGGGGACGTATCAGAGGAGGAAAAACGGAACGTGTACGTAGAATGGTGGGGACGGTACACGACTAAAGACGAAGCTTCTACACGTATCGGAGCAATGGGTGGCAGGTGTATCTTCGGAGGAGAGGCCAACGGTGCTGTAAATCCAGAAGAAGTCGTAAAGCAAGATCCGGACGTTGTGATCATCATAGGCGGTAAAGGCAGTGGGTATATCACAGACGACACAACAGAACTCAGAGAACTGAGAGATGAGTTCATGAGCCGGGAGGAGCTGCAGGATGTAACAGCTGTCAAAACCGGAGATGTCTACGTGATGAGCGTTTACATCACAGGCACTGGGCCTTACCATGGGGGCAGAGATTTCGTTCAGGAGGCGTATCTTGCAAAGTGGCTCAACCCAACATATTTCGATGATTTTGATCCAAAATCTATACATCAGGAATACTTGACCAGATTCCAGGGACTGGACTGGGACTTGGATGAGCATGGTATATACGTATATCACCCCGTGGAACATCCAGACGGGAATTAAATATAATTATGTTTATGGGTGGCAAAATCGTACCGGATAACTCGGCGAGTGATGTTTGGATGGGCTTCCCATTTTAACCCATCCATTATTCAATTTGCTAAGACTAATTTTACTAGTTCAAATAGGTGCCTGCAAAATTTACTCATAGTTTGATCTGCCGGAACTGGCGACCATTTTCGCCAATTAAGCAAATTTAATAACATTTTGTACGATTTTTATACGAAATCCTTTTATATCTAGTAACGTACACGAAATCGAAAATTCGTATTACTCAAATCGTTGTGGAGCACTGAGATGAAATCTGGCTGTTTGCTGCTGTAATTGGCGGGATAAAATGAGATATTCGTTCATCATATCGGTTGTGTCGTTGTTGTGCGCGTCGCTGACGGCAACTTCAGGGCTTGCGTCGGACTGCACGTTGGACATCTTCGGAAACGCCAACATGGATGATGCCATAGATGAAGAGGATATAGAATACGTCCGGGGGATCATCGATGGGACGAATGAGGTGACTGTTCTGTCGGATGCCAACTATGATGGGCTGATAGATGAAGGCGATATCGCCCAGATAGAGCTGATAATCGCCGGAGAAGAGAGCAAACTTACTCTCACCGACATGGCTGGCAGAACGGTAACGATTCCACAGCCGGTGGAACGTATCGTTTCTACCTTCCCCGAAGAAACCAGAGTGCTTGTCGAAGTTGGTGGTGCGGATATGCTGGTAGGCGTCTCTAGCTATCTGTCTGATGAAACCTATGCACCAAACTTTTTAATGCTGATCGCCTATCCTCAGCTCAAAGAGCTTCCCGGTACGGGTTCATATAGAGACCCGAATTTAGAGCAGATAGTGTCTTTGTATCCTGATGTGATCATATCAGGCAACTCAGGCCCTGAGAAGGCGAATGCCATCCAAGAAAAGACCGGCATTCCCACGGTGGCGATTTCTGCAAAGTTTGATTATGAAGGCGAAGGCGGAGCATTTGAAGCTTATAGGTTGGCAGGCGCTGTCATGGGAAAAGAGGACGAAGCTGAAGAGTTGATCGCCTTCATCGAAGATGAGTTCGACAAGATTACAGAAATCACCTCGGAGATACCAGAGGATGAACGGGTAAAAGTGTATTATCTCTGTTTTGATCTCACTCAGCCCTACAGCTCTTATGCACCCATCGAGATGGCAGGGGGCATAAACGTTGCCAGAATCGGTCCTGAGGCGACTGTGACTGTTTCCGAAGAGCAGATTATCAAGTGGAACCCTGACGTCATTTTGATACACAGCACCTCAAAATCCCATAGTATGGGGACGGTTGAGGACATATTATCCGATCCAGAGCTGCAGTCCATAAATGCCGTAAAAGACGGACGCGTTTACTATTCCAAAGGTGGATACGTGGGTGGCAACCCGGCAACCTCTGTGGCTGAAGTTCTTTACATGTCCAAACTATTTTATCCGGATGAATTTGAGGATATGGACGTTGAAGCCGAGGGCAACAGGATCTTAGAACGATTCTATGGTGTTGACGGTCTATACACCTACATGCAGGATAATTGTGACCTCTATAGGTGGAGCTGAATGGGCGATGATTGAAATTATCGGGTGCCTGATATGATAGATGAAAAGGCCGATGCCGCCGTAAAGAGGCGGGAGGTACTAACCGAATACGAGTCATTTATCGGCAGGAAGGTATTTTTCATATCTTCCTTTATTTTATTGACGATAATTTTATGCGGCATAAGTATATCGCTAGGTCCCTTGAAGTTCACCGTCTTGGAAGTGTATGCCACCATTCTAGACAGGTTCTTTCCCAACTTCTTCGATGTCCCGGAGCTGGCCCCTATAGTAGTCTGGAATATAAGGCTCACTCGGGTCATAATGGGCGTCCTGGCAGGGATAGGGCTTGCCGTGGCGGGAGCGGAGATGCAGGGGATCCTCAGAAATCCTCTAGCATCGCCCTTTACCCTCGGCGTATCTGCAGGTGCTGGCCTTGGTGCGGCTCTTGCTATCATCGCTGGGGTGGGCGTTGGCAGCGGCGGACTTCTTTTGGTGGGAAACGCCTTCATCTTCTCCCTGATTCCGTCCTTCGTCATCATCGGATTGACCCGATTTAAACGCGCCACTCCCGAAACGATGATCCTCGCCGGGATCGCCATGACCTACATATTCAGCGCGGTATCTTCGCTGCTCCATTACTTTTCTGATGCAGAGGCTCTGAAGGACGTGGTGGTCTGGCTGATGGGTGACCTCGGTAAAGCCACCTGGAGCGACCTCTACACCGTCACCGTGGTGCTCATAATTTGCATCCCACTACTTATGTGGAAATCGTGGGATCTAAACGTGATGGGAAGCGGAGACGAGGCTGCAAAGAGCCTTGGCATAAATGTCGAACAGACCAGGATCGTTGTAATGATGATCACATCGCTCATGACTGCGGTTATCATATGTTATACGGGAATGATCGGCTTCATAGGGTTGGTTGCTCCCCATATCACCCGCATATGCATCGGTGGAGATAACAGATTCGTAATTCCAGCCGCTGGCCTTTTCGGGGCTGCTTTTTTGGTGGCTGCAGATATCATTGCACGAGAGGCTATGGCGCCCGTGATCATCCCGGTGGGAATCGTTACCTCTTGTGTTGGTGGACCCATGTTTCTTTACCTCATAACCAGAAAAAAGAAAGAATATTGGTAAAAGGGGTGTGAAAACACGAAACTAAAGGTGATGGATGTCGAATTCGGCTACGCAAGCACCCCCATTCTGCAGGGGGTGCATCTGGAGTTGGCCAAATCAGAAGTTTTGAGCATTGTGGGGCCAAATGGGGCTGGGAAATCCACGTTGATTCGATGTATAAATAGGATATTAAATCCTCAGAAAGGAAGTATACTGCTGGATGGAAGCGATATAATCCACCTGACCAGAATGGAACTTGCAAGACAGCTGGGATACATTCCGCAAAGTGATCACCAGTCATTCCCTGCGACGGTATTCGATGTTGTCCTCATGGGGAGGCGACCGCATATCGGCTGGCGCAGCGGCCAAAACGACAAGGAGAAAGTTTTGGACGTTCTTCAGATGCTGAACATCGAGAATCTGGCCATGAGAGACATTAACGAAATCAGTGGCGGTCAGCAGCAGAAAGTGTTAATTGCAAGAGCGCTGGCCCAAGAGCCAGATGTTCTTTTGCTCGACGAGCCCACGTCAAACCTGGACATAAGGCATCAGCTCGAGGTCATGGACGCCATCAGGACTCTTATTGCGGAGAAGAACATCTCTGCGATCATGGCAATCCACGATCTCAATCTCGGCTCGAGGTACTCTGATAGGATGGTTATGCTTAACAAGGGTGTGATTGCGGCTGCAGGTAGTCCTTTTTCGGTATTGACTCAAGATAACATAAAACGGGTTTATGGGGTCGAAGCCATGGTGAAAGACGAAGACGGGTTTCCATATGTGGTGCCAAAGAGCCCCATAAAAAATAACGGAGGGGCGATTTCCTTTTAAAGTATCCAAACATTTTTGACAAATCCCTTGTTTGAACGAGTTTGAAAGAGCCGTCTTCATGATGCAAGAGTCATAAAATGAAAGGGCTAAAGGCCATTTTGATCCTCGAAATCCTCCAGCATCTTTGCGCAGAACGACTTCACCTTGTGGGCCACGGGATCATCCTCTTCGGCCGGAGACGATCGGGCCCAGAGCCTCACCTCTGCTCGCATCTTCTCGTCGAGGTCCTCGTAGAAGGCGGGCCTTCCCCAGTGCTGACTGATGCGCATGATGTTCACGAACAGGTCGAGACCCGAGCCCTCAAGGCTGCAGGCGTTCCCGTCGTCGTCGGTGGTGTCGACGGGCGGTCGATCGGCGGTCGGTTCGGGCTGGGGTGAAGGGGTTTCTTGGGCCATGATTATTGGGATTGGATGCATGGGTGGTTAATGAGGGTTTTGAGATAATACCTTGAATAACTCACATTTAGGTGGAAATGATGTGTTTTGAGCCCTTTTGGATACCGCCACATAAAGAATATCTTTTTACGCCATAAAGTCGCCTCTACCAGAAAGAGGAACAATCCCCATGATCCCAAGGCAGATCCTGCTGGCAGCTTTAATCCTGTGCCTTGCCACCAGCTTCGGGCAGGCCAACCTGACGGCGTCCCACCAGGTCTGCCCTGACCAGATCTGGCCGACAAATTCGGGAAATGGGCCCACCGCAGCTAGGGTGACCCTGACGGTGACCGGAGAGAGCCTGCCCAAGACTATGCCTCTGGATGTAGTCCTGGCGATAGACAGCTCCGCCAGCATGACGGAGAATGACCCCACAAACAAAAGGCTCGATGCCGCCAGGAGCTTCGTCATGAGGATGGACCCTGCCAAGGACAGGGTGGGCCTTGTGAGCTGGAATGAAGGGATCGACTTTTCGGTGACCCCGACGGATAACTTTGCCCAGGTTCTAGAGGCGATCGGGTGGGTGGACAGCAACAACGGGACGAACCTGGATCGGGGGCTGGAAGAGGCGGTCGACCTGCTTTGCTCGAATTCGACCGCCGGATCTGACGGGCGAGCAAGGTTTGTCGTCTTCCTCTCCGACGGCGACGGGGATTACACCCAGAGCGGACGGACCGGGTCTCAGGTGGACAGGGCCAAAAACGAGGGCGTCGTGATCTATACGATAGGGCTGATGCTCGCCAATTCTCCCGCAAAAAATAGTCTGGAAAACATGGCCGAGACGACGGGGGGCAGGTACTTTGAAGCCTGTGATGGCTCTGCCCTCGAATCGATCTACCAGGCCATCGGGGAGGAGGTGATAAACCTTCTCGGAAGAGACGTCGTGATCAAGTACGTCCTTCCCCGAGAGGTCGCATCCGGCGGCTATTCGGTTTCGCCCTCCTCTGAAACCCTCGATAAGGACGATAAGATCCTGACCTGGAAGGCAGGGGACATATCGGCTGGCGAGACCTGGTCGACCTCTTTTGAAGTCAGCTCCAAAACCGCTGGCATCTTCGAGCTCGGGGGGGCCGGATCTGAGGTCGCCTACAAGCAGAGGAGCGGGTTTGTCGAGAGCCTGAAGATCGAGGGGATGCCGCTCGACGTCGCAGAGCTGCGGTCCGGGGCCTCGACGAACTTGGATCTGGCCTTGAACTTCAGCGCCCTGGGCGAGATAATAAAACCGGTCCACGAGGTGGTGGATGAGGGCGACTCCGCCATCCTTTGGAGGTTCGCAGAATGCAACTCGGGATGCGCGAGAGACTGGGCGTTCCTCTCCGAAGACGGCCAGATCGTCGTCGCCAGCGTTCGTCCCTTCAGTCTCGGAACAAGAGACGCTCTCGTCGAGGACCTCAAAAAGGTGATGGACATAATAAATGCCACAGGAGCTAACGTCTCCGAGAGCGACAGGTCTACGGCCCTCAACGTCGCCCAGTATTACGCCAATGATGCCGGGATATACCACCAGATCAAGTACTCCTTCGGCGGCGACTTCGACCTGACCCTCGTGGTTCCGAACTGCACTGTGAAAGAGGCGCGACTCGTGGTCACAGGCAACGAGATGGACTATTTTGCCGGCATTGCCGATCAAGAGTATTACATAGACGGCGATTACGTGACCGGCTGCGAGTATCACGACTTTCCCTGGAACGGCTGGTGCACCGCCGAGGATGCCGATATAACCGGGAAGATCCTGCCTGGGGACCGCAGAATCTCTGCCAGGAAAATATCAGATCCGCACACCATGATCATTGAGGTAATAACTGCCGAAAGGCCTCCAAAGGAGTTTTTCTTGTACAGCGACGACTACAAGTCGGTCTGGGTCCCGGCGACCTCCAACGCCCTCCGCTCCCCCTCTGAGATGCTGCCGATATCTTCAGGGACCCTGGGGTGAGAAGGCGGTTGCTCATCGATCTAATGTTTTGGTCAGGGCAGGTACGTTTCGATTCGCTCGCCAGAAGGGCCGAGTCTTCATGTTATAATCACATCACATAATGTTAGATATACAAAACATTGATATACTTGATATTAGAAATACATAACATACAGTGGTCGGTATGAAACAGAAATACAAAGTGCAAATGGCGGCAGGAGTGCTCGTCCTGATCGCGAGCATCGGGCTGGCGTATCTGGAAGTCTCGCCCGAAGAACCCCTGATGCCCGTGAGCTACCTGGTGCCCGTGGGTTTGGCTCTGATAATCATTCCAGCGTTGAGGCACTGGAGGTATGGCGATGAGCCCCATAAGGACGAACGGACGAATAACATCTCAGCCAGCGGATTTGTCCATTCATGGCACATCACCGTCGGCGTCATGGTCGCCCTCTTCGTACTGGACGATCTGGGCCTTCTGACGATGACGTTGCAAAACGCCCTGGCGATGATAATTCTGGTGGCCACCCTCAGCACCATCTTCTTTCGCTGGTACTTCTTCCGCAAAGAGGCGATGGCCTGTAAGAAAGAGGCTGCCTAACGTCGATCAGGAAGAAGCGGTTTGGTGGATATGAACTTGAAGTACAAGGCGTTTCTGGCGCTGGGATCACTTTTGGTCCTGGTGGGTCTTCTGATGCTTTTGGCGGGATTGGGTGGGGGCGGGGATAGTGCCTCGGTCCTGATGACGATCGGCGTTGTGATCATCGCGGTGATGGCGCTTCGCCTCTGGCGTAGTGGTGAGGATATCGAGGCGGACGAGAGGACGAAAAAGATAGGAGCTTACGGCCTCTCTTATTCATGGCTCCTCACCCTCATCCTGCTCTTCCTCCTCTTTTGGATCGACCAGTTGGCCCTTATGGCCCTCACGGCAGGAGACGTACTCCTGGCGGCGATCCTAGTGATGACCATCAGCGCCAGGGCCTTCCAGTGGCACCTATCGAGGAAGGGGGATGTAGATTGAACCGGTGGGAAGATCGATGAAAACCAGGATCAAAGATCTGAGGGCGAGGCTGAACCTCACCCAGGCGGACCTCGCCTCTATGGTGGGGGTGAGACGAGAGACGATCCTCTTTCTGGAGAAGGGAAAGTACAACCCGTCCCTCAAGCTCGCCCACAAGGTGGCGGCAGCCCTCGGATCGACGATCGAGGAGGTCTTCATCTTCGAGGAGGAGGACCTCCTCTGAGACGGCGCCTGCAAACATCCAACCGATCTCGATCCAGCCCCTGCCCCTTCAGCTCACCTTGTTCACCACTTCGAAGCCGAAGGACTCCTTGAGGACCGCGGGGTTGAGCCTGCCCGCCACGAGGGTACGCCTCGACTTGAGGTCGTTCATGACGACCTTGGCGGGGGCGAAGACGTTGTGGTCCACCTTGAAGAAGTCGAAGTTGCACTCCTTGAAGGTCTTGTAGAATGGCGCTCCGTAGTCTCTGGAGGTCTCCGAGGGGGTCGCCTTGAGATAGCCGAGAAGCTCGTCGAAGGGTTCGTAATCGACGGTGTAGTAGGTCTCGCCGCCGTAGATTATAGCGTCGTTGGAGGCGCCCATGCACTTTGTGGCCTTGCCGACGACCGGAGCTATCGGGGCCCGGCCCCAGCCGGTCTTGATCGTCCTTATGTCAAAGCCCATGGTGTAGAGCTTGTGCAGGCCGGTCTCGACGACCCTGGCCGAGACCTGGACGAGCCCTGCCACCGAGTCGGTGGGGGCGACCGCGAGCCTCAGGTCGGCGGGGTCGATGCCGCAGGCCTCGGCGATCTTGTCTGCGGCCTCCTTGTCGGGGAGGGTGTCCGACTCGATGAAGAGGACGCCAACATCTGCGTACTCCTCGAACTCCAGGGCCTCGTAGAGGTCTTTTGTCTTCCGCGCGAGCGCCCGAGCTGGCCCCGATCCCATGCCGAAGTACTTGCCAGACTTGATCTGCCACATGGCGCACTGGGAGGCCATGCAGGAGATGGCGGGATGGTCTGTTGCCACCTGGACCCCGGGGATCGGGATTCCGTCGATCTCGATAGGAGTCGGCTGGATGTCGGCGAGGTCGGCCATGCAGAGCCTGCTGAGGTAGATCCCGGCTCCCAGCCCCCCCTGGACCTCCACCCCGGCGTCTGCCACCACCGTACCGTTCTCCAGCTCGACCACTCCCACCTGGAGCTCGTCGGCGTAGTCCAGCATCTCCTCGAATACCTCTAACCCAAGCTCGTTCAACGACTGCAGAGTTCTCACCTTGAGCTACCAAGATGCAGGAGGCGATATAAATTTGCCGATGACAAAAAATTGAGAGGGGCTGGTCCCTCCGATCGCGTCGGGTTTTTGGAGACGAGCAGGAGGCGATCTTTGATGAGCTGAAGGAGGTGGTTAGTGTTTGATCCGACTCGCATGCTCTATCGGAGACCATGCAGGACGGCCGGCTACAGTTGGTGATTGTGAAAAATACGAGTGGCTTCGGCCCACCTTAAGCTCTTGTGATCAGGTCGGACCTGAGGTTTGCCCTCCGGAGGGGAGGAAGATCCCCCCAGAGCGCCATCTCCTCACCCCTGATCACCAGCGCCCCCTCGATCTCTGGCCTGTCGACGACGCTGAACGATACGGCCAGGGGAGAATCATCGCCGACGGCGTTTCCGAGGGCCGTCGCCGCGGCGTCTGCGAGAGGTACGTCCTCTGAGAATACGATGGCTGCATCTGCGGATCCGAAGCTGATGGAAGGGCCCACAGTCCCGCTGCTGGTGCAGATCCCGAAGGGCTTTGCCAGCGGCGGTATCTCGAAGGCGAGGTTTTTGAGGGGCGAAGATCCGGCATAGATTCCCATCAGAACCATTCGGTCGGTGACGAGGGCGACATCCCCGCCGTTATCGACGATGGCGTGGGTAGCCCCGGCCCCGATCATAGCCTCCAGGGCGAACCGGGCGATGGTCCCCGCCACCGCGCTCATGGGCCCGATCCCGACCGCAGAGCCCGCCCTGACCATCTCCTCGACGATCGGAGGAGCTTCGTCTATTGGAAGGTCGTAAGGTTCCAGGGTCAGCATGAAAAAGGGGTCCTCCCTTATGTACTCCTCCAGAAGGGCTCTCTGGACTTTTATCTCCTCTTTGGCCGCCTCCAGATGATCCCGTTTTTGAGCCGTTATGGTGACGATAGTCTGCTTGAGCCTGAACCTCTCTCTGAAAAGATCCGTCACCAAGCTCACCCCTCCGCCAGAGGTTGGGGGGGCAAAAGCTCCGGCCTCTCTGTGCCCTTCAGGGCCCGGGCAACTATCTCGCGCCTTCCTCTAAGGAGGACCTCGGTCTCCTCTCCGTACTTCACCTCGATCGGCTCTGCGACCTCGTAGAGCCTGGAGAGCTGTCCCATCCCCGCCTCCGACGAAGGGAGAAGGACTTTGAACTCCTCCAGGGGCGGAAGCTTCTCGGTGATCAGATCGACGAGGCCGTCAAGGCCGTGTCCTTCTCGGGCTGATATGAAGGCCGGGTTTGGCGCCAGGTCCCTTATCAGCTCGCACCTTTCCAGCGCCACCTCGGGATCGATCCGGTCCACCTTGTTGAGGACTGAAACGATGGGTGCGTAGCAGCCGCAGTCCCAGAGGGTCTGGTGGCAGGAGGCGAGCTTATCTCTGAGGATCTCGGGCGGATCGGAGAGATCCACCACCAGAAGGACCAGGTCCGCCTCGACGATCTCGGCCAGGGTCGACCGAAAGGCCTTGATCAGAAATAGGGGCAGATCGTCGATGAAACCGACGGTGTCGGTCAGGAGAAATCTCCTCTCTTTCGCGGCCACCGCGCGCGTCGTGGGCGAGAGGGTGGTGAAGGGCTGGTCTTTCGCCGTGACCGTTTCCTCAGTGAGGCGGTTGAAGAGGGTGCTCTTTCCGGCGTTGGTGTAGCCTGCAAGAGCCACCAGGTCGAACCCAAGCTCCCGTCTCCTTTCACGCCTCCGCTCTCCCGTCTCCTCCACAGCCTTCAGCTCGGCCCTGATCTTGACCATCCTACCCTTGATGTCCCGATACATCGAGACGTCGTAGCTCCCAGATCCCATGTAGCCAGGCCGCTCGCTCAGCTTTTTGAGGGACTCGATCGTTCTGACGAAGGGCGCCTCGTAGGAGAGGCGGGCCAGCTCCACCTGGAGCTTCGCCTCCCTGGTGGAGGCCCGAGAGGCGAAGATCTCCAGGATCAGGTTGAACCGATCTATCACCTGGACCTCAAACTCCTTGCTGATGTTGAACATCTGGCCGGGGCTGAGGGGATTCTGAAATATCAGCTTCTCAGGCTCGTATGAGACGGCTTCTGCGATCTTGCCTTTTCCGAGCTGAAACCTCCTGTCCCTGCCCCTTCTCTGAGAAATCTCGGCGATGACTTTGTAGCCCGCCGACTCGGCGAGGCCCCGAAGCTCCGCCATCTTTTCAGGATGGGATTCCTCTCTCGGGTCCTCCCGAAAAAGAAGCACCGCCGTCTTTTCGCTCTTCATCTTCCCCCGGCCGCCATTTTCCAGACACCTTCGCCAAGCCCCTCATCCATCAGCCTCAAAACCAACTTTCGGCCCGCAAAGGAGGCGTGGTGGGCAAGCTCGATCGCCCTTCTCTCTCCCAGGGACTCCGGATACTTGAACTCCCGCCCCAGGATGCTCTCAACCCTCCACCGCTCCAGATTGTAGAGGTCGCCCTTCTCGGCCAAAACGACGCCAGATAGGCCCCGGATCGAGTCCTCGATCAGCTCGATCACCACCTCCATATCCACCGATTCCGCCACCAGGGGGACGAGCCTCATCCTCCTCGTCCTCTCGATACCCTCCGGGGATATCTTTGCCACCACCGAGGCGGAGACCATGATGTACTTTCCGCCCACAGCGTGCCTGCCAGAGATATCGACCGCCACCACGTCCAAAGTACCATCTCTTCGTCAGAGGTCGATTATGGCGTGGTTGGCGACGATTTCCTTTGCCCGCTCAAGGGAGAGGCCCGCTCCCCTGGCGATCTCGATCGCCCTCTCGCGGTCGATCAGGTCGTCGGGGGCATGAGCGTCGGTGTCGACTACCATCTTCGCTCCAGCCTCCAGGGCGAGCCTTGCCACGTGGCCGTTGGTGATGTTGTGCCCGCGTCGAGCGGTTAATTCTAGGCAGACGTTGTTATCTCTCGCCAAATCCGCCTCCTCGGGGGATATGAAGCCTGGGTGTGCCAGGATGTCGGCACCGATCTCCAAGGCCTTCCGGTTTGTTCCAGGAGCCACAGGCTCGACGGGCGTCTCTCCGTGAACCACTATCAGATCGGCACCTAGCCTTCGGGCCAGCGTTGCGAGCTTCTCCATCTTTGCTGGGGGAACGTGGGTCAGCTCGACGCCGGAAAGGATCCTAATCTCCAGGACGTCCTCCAGCTCCTTGACTTTCGAGACCTGGTTGATGACGAGTTCGACGTTGGTGAAGTCGACGTGATCGGTGATCCCAAGGGCCCTGCACCCCTTCATCTCAGCCCTCCGAACCAGCTCGCTGGGGATCAGTTCGCCGTCGCTGAAGACGGTGTGAGTGTGAAGGTCGATCATAGGTTCGCCTGAATCACAAACATTATTAAGTATTGCCTTCAACAAAATCCGCCCAACACCATAACTGGGAGTTTTCGATGACCACTGCGATCAGACGTTTAGTATTGGATGTATTGAAGCCGCACGTCCCCACAATTTTGGAGCTTGCCGATGCACTGAGCAAGCTCGGCGGAATAACCGGCGTAAATTTGAGTCTATCCGAGGTAGACCAGCAGACCGAGACGATCAAGATCACCATCAAGGGAGACAAGATCGATTATCTGGCCGTGGAGTCGGTGATAGAGGACTTCGGCGGAGTGATCCACAGCATTGACGAGGTCGTGGCTGGAAAAGAGATCGTAGAAGAGGTGGAGACCGCCCAGGACCGCTGACGGTCGGATCTGCGGCGCTTTTATGGGAGAAGGACGGGACCGACAGAACGGGTAACAGTTCCCTCGATAGCCGGCTTTCGGCTCCTCACATCAGATCAGCCGCGTCTTCTTTTAATCCTGCTCGCAATCTCTTTTACCAGAGCGGTCTTGGGTCCTTTCTTTGGGACCAAGACCCTGCCAGGCTTTTCCCACCACTCTTTTGGATAGTGCTTGTCTCTTTCAGCCTCCGGCCCAAGGCCCATCTCCATCGCTGCCACCATTATCTCGTCGACGGTGGGTTTGTCGATGGCTTCGCGCTTTGGGATCGCTCTACCCTCGCTTCTCGACTTTCCGGCGTCGATGTAGGCGGGCCAGATCACCAGTCTTCCGTCTTTCTTGGACATGGATTCGGTTCAACGTTCGCGGGATGGATAAGATTTTTGGCCCTTTTTGGGCCTTTATGGACGGGTCACCGAGAAGCGCGAAGGTTTCATCCCTTCCGAGCTTCGTGGGCTTCCCGGGCAAATCGTCCTGGGACGATTTGGGATAGCCTTTTAGAGAAGAAATGCCGAAGAGATCTCTGGAGTTCGTGATCATGAGCGAGAATGCCTATCCCACCGCCAAGGTCGGCGACCAGGAGGTGCCCTGGGACCCGGAGCAGCTGAGGAAGATCCAGGAGCATCCATGCTTCAGCGAGAAGGCCTGCCACCGGTTCGGCAGGATGCACCTTGCCGTTGCTCCGAGGTGCAACATCCAGTGCAACTACTGCATCAGGGACTTCGACTGCGTCAACGAGACCCGGCCCGGGGTCACAAGCCAGGTTCTGACCCCCGCCGAAGCCCTCCAGCGGGTTGACGAGGTGATGGAGAAGCTTCACTACATCAAGGTGGTTGCGGTTGCAGGTCCCGGCGAGCCCCTGTTCAACGAGCCGACTTTCGAGACCTTCCGGCTCGTGGGTGAGAAGTACCCGCATCTGATCCTCTGCGTCAGCACTAACGGCCTCCTCCTTCCCGACACCATCGACCGGCTTGACAGCCTTGGTGTGAGCAACGTCACCGTGACCCTGAACGCCGTCGACCCGAACATTGGAAAGGAGATCTACGAGCACGTATTCTACGAGGGGAAGAAGTATACGGGCCTCGAGGCTGCCGAGATCCTACTCGACCACCAATTGAGGGGTTTGGAGGAAGCGGTCAAGAGGAAGATGATCGTCAAGGTGAACACCGTTCTCATCCCCACAATAAACGACGATCACGTAGTCGAGATCGCAAAGACCGTCAAGAAGCTCGGGGTCTACATCCAGAACGTAATGCCTCTCATCCCTCAGTATCGGTTCTCGCACCTGTCGCCGCCGACCCCGGCCCAGAAGAAGGCGGTTCAGGACGATCTCGCCACGATCATGAAGCAGATGAGGCATTGCCGGCAGTGCAGGTCGGACGCCATCGGGAAGCTCGGGTGCGACGTTCAGCAGCAGTTCGACAAGTCTGAATAGTCGTATCTGCTGGGTTGGGAGGCAGGGTGTCTGGTCGTTCTCACCCTAGCATTCCCCACTTTTGGCGGCCGTCTCATAGAAGTCTGGTGGGCTCGGCAGGCCTTGGCGTTTTGACCACCAGGACCCGGAGCTGGCCGTCGCTCTCGTTCGTCCAGCGGTGGGGGATCTTGGCCGGGCTCTCCACGAGGGCGTCGGCCCCGACCTCCATTCTCTCGTCTCCGATCTCCACGATCCCCCGCCCCTCCAGAACGTAGAAGACGACGTCTACGGGTGTGATGTGCTTTTTCAGGGATTCTCCCGGCGCGAGGGTGATGTGCATCACCTGAGCCCATTCGGTGTCGCTGATCTTCCTCGCATCGACCCCGTGGGGGTTTGGCGTCTTTTCGGCCTTCTCCACCTCTGTGATCTTCATGGGTTCAGCTCCTTGAAATCTTCGACATCTATTTGAATCTTCAGCGTATATATTTATGTATTTATGATGATGTTGAGCTAGTTCGCACTTCAGCACTATTTAAGGTCGAAAGTTGGGGTGGATGAAGGTGGTCAGAAGGAAGATCATAAAGATTGACGAGTCTCTATGCGACGGGTGCGGAAATTGCGTCCTTGCATGTCCAGAGAACGCCATCGAGATCATTGATGGGAAGGCCAGGGTCGTGAAGGAGAGCTTCTGCGACGGCCTAGGCGCCTGCATCGGCGAGTGCCCCATAGGAGCGCTGTCGATCGAGGAGCGGGAGGCCGAGGAGCTCGATGAGCTGGCCGTTAAGGCGGCCGCTGAATCGGCAGGGCTGGCTCACGAGGCTGGGCACGAGCCGCACGAGGAGCAGGGCGGCGGCTGCCGGGTGGCGCTGGGGGGGACCGGCATGGGAAGGCTCGGCACATCAAAGCTCGCCGGAAGGAGGAGGCGTGCAACAGGCCCGTCGGCTGAGATCGAGGCCGAGGCAAAGGCAGCGCTCGGCGCTGCGCAGCCGGAGCTCTCCAACTGGCCGATCCAGATGAGGCTCGCCCACGTCGACGCACCGTACTTCGATGGCGCCCGTCTTTTGATCGCCGCCGACTGCACCGCCTTCGCATCGCCGGCTGTCCACCGGGAGTTTATAAGGGGAAGAATCACCCTTATCGGCTGCCCCAAGCTCGACAATAGGAAGAGCTTCGTCGAGAAGCTGGCCGCGATCCTTGCAGCCCACGATGTCGAGGATATGACCGTCCTGGAGATGGAGGTTCCCTGCTGTTCGAATTTGGAGGCTTTCGTGTGGCGGGCGCTGAAGATGGCGGGAAAAAATGTGCCCGTGAAACGCTTCATCCTGGGGATCGAGGGGGAGGTGCAGGGCTGAGGCTGGCGCTCTGAAGTATAACCCATTGGTTATCGGTTAAGCCAAAAAGCCACATTGAATAGAGCCCCTTTAGCTGGTTTTTCGAAATAACAGTTTCAATATTATGTACTGTAACCGGCCTACCTTTATGTCTAGAAGACACGTACAAGGCATTTTTCACATCGATTTTCATGACGGATAGCACCTAAAATTATAATTCAATAGAGGATTTCGATTAACCTCCGGTCGAGTGCCTTCGTTTAAATACCCCTTAAATATGGATGGGCTAAATTTTGGGAATTATAGGGGTTTTTCGAAATCCTCAATACTTAAATGGATAACTTCCAGCATAGAAAACTGGCAAAATACCCTTAACTGATGACCAATGTATACCGGTAACAACTTCTAAGTTGCAAGCTGCGGAGTATTCATTTTAAAATAAAGGGGAGGTTCTCCAACGGTCGATTCAGGGCCGAACCTGCCGAATTTCGGCCCTTCTCCACATTCCTTAGTAAATTCCTTATACCATCTGAAACATCTTAAGATCATGCCACTGACATGTGATAACTGCCCGATCAGGCGGCGTGCCGAGAAGAAGCCAAATTCCTTGATCGCTAAAATCTGGAAGTGGCACACCGGCTGGTGTCCCGGTTGGAAGGCCTACCAGAAGTCGCTCTCCGAGAAGTAGAACATTTATCGGCATATAATTTCCAAAAAGTTGATCTTTTTTCGGACCTGATAAAAAGACAAGGTGGAGTGATTACGATAATACTCCAGCCCATTGGAGCCGTCGACCGGGGAACCGTCGGCTTTCTCGAAGAAGAACTCAGATTGATCTTCGGCGCTTCCGAGGTGATGCCAACAGCAGAAGTGCCCAAGGCAGCCCACGTTCCCGAGAGGAAACAGCTTGAGGGAACAGCAGTCCTCCAGTCTCTTCCGGCGCCAGATCCCGGCGATGGCGACGCCCTCCTGGGGGTGATCGATGAGGACTTATTCGTCGCCGACACATACTTCATTACCCCTCTCCAGATTTTA
>DAQG01000062.1 GCA_002502785.1 Methanothrix harundinacea
CACGGAATAGCGAAGAGCCAAAAAGTTCAGCCCAAAACGGGCTGAAACCACCCTTTATTTTCTGAGTTTCAGAGACGCACTCTTCGGGTCGAAGACGTCCTCTTCAGGCGCGTCTTTTCAAAACATCTTCCAGGTCCGCCAGGAAGAGATCAACGTTCTCGGAAGTTGTGTGAGGCATCAAGATCAGCCGGAGGGCCTTCGGGCTCCTGGTGGTTGAGACCCTCCAGCAACACTCGAGAAGATCGGCCCTGACCTCTTCGGGATGATCCATCCTGAGGGTGACGACGTTCATCACCGGCTCGATGACCGGCTCGATGCCGATCTCTCTTGCGCCCGAAACCATCCGCCTGGATAGGTCCATGCAGCTATCGACGACTTTTGTAAATCCCTCTTTTCCGAGATAGTTCATCACCGCCCAGATGGCGGCAGCGGCAGCGCCACTTCTCGTGCCCGTCAGGGCCTTGGGCCTTGCCATCGTCAGGTACGGGGCGTAGGCGGCGAGACGTTCCAGGTCCTCGGAATGCCTGAAGAGGAGGCCTCCGCCGGGGATCGTCGCCATCCCCATCTTGTGGGGGTCGATGGTGATGGAGGTGACGCCCTCCGCCCTAAAATCCCACTTCCAGCTTCCTTTCAAAAAGGGGAGGACGAACCCTCCGAAGGCGGCGTCGACGTGAAGGTGTATCCCGGAATCGAGGGCGAGCTTGCCCAGCCGGTCGATGGGATCGACCTGGCCGAACTCCGTAGTCCCCGCAATCCCCACGATAGATACCGTCTTCTCGTCTATGAGCTCCTCGACGGAGCTGACGTCCACCTTCAGGTCACCGTCTAGATCGGCCTTCCTAATCTCAAGACACAGTAGGTCGCCTATCTTGTCGAAGGAGAAGTGGGCAGACTTTGGGACGACGATGTTTCCGTCCCTGGAGTTGTGAGCGTTTCTTGCGGCCCGGATCGCCTGGATGTTCGACTCGGTCCCTCCCGTCGAGAGGTAGCCCGTGGCGTTGGGATGGCCCAATAGCTCCGCCATCATTCTCACAGCCTGCTGCTCCAGCTCGGCTGATCCGGGAAAGAGGCCAGGATCGCCGAGGTTTGTCTCCTGGAACGTTTGGTGCGCCTTCAGGGCTATCGGGTGGGGCGGGGTGCACATGGAGGAGAGGATCCGATCGTAGCTCAGATCCTTCCCCCTCATCTTTTGGAGGCCCCTCATGACCTCCTCTTCGGATAGGCCCAAATCTCTCAAATCTAGAACCTCTGTCGCATTATCTTAATCCATCGATTACTCAAACGCCGACTTTATAGATCCCTATATCAGTTCCGGCTCGTCGAAGATCACTCCTCTCTGAGCGCCCTCAGCATGATGATCTTCTCGGCTCGCGCCACCGTCTCCCTGACGGTGGCGACGGCGTCGATGTTGGCTGAGATGCTGGTGATCCCGATCTCGACGAGCCTCTTTGCCATCTCTGGGTAGGACCCGGCCTGGCCGCAGATGGAGGTGGTGACGCCGGCCTTGTTGCACCGCTCGATGACGTACTCGATGAGGGTCAGAACCGCCGGGTGAAGCTCGGAATATAGGTCGGCGACGTTCTCGTTGTTCCTGTCGACGGCGAGGGTGTACTGGGTCAGGTCGTTCGTACCGAAGGAGATGAAGTCGATGCCATCCTCGATGAAATCCTCGATGGTGAGGGCAGCACCTGGTGTCTCGACCATTATGCCGACGTCGGTCTTCTCAAGGTCCAGCCCTTCCTCGACCATGAGGGCTTTGGCCCGTCTGAACTCGCTGACGTGCTGGACGAGAGGCAGCATGATCCCGACATTTGTAAGGCCCATCTCGTGCAGCTTCTTGAAGGCCCTCATCTCAATGCGGAAGTGCTCTGTATCTGTCAGGTCCCTTCTGATACCTCTCCAGCCGAGCATCGGGTTGTGCTCGTGGGGCTCGTTCTCGCCGCCCTCCATCCCCCGGAACTCATCGGTGGGGGCGTCAAGGGTCCTCACCCAGACCGGTTTGGGGTAGAAGGCCTCGGCCACGGTCCTCACGCCTTTGACGAGCTCGTCTATGTACTCCTCCTCCTTGCCGGCGTTGATATAGTACCTGGGGGTCTTGCCAAGGCCGAGAATCATGTGCTCGATCCGAAGGAGGCCGACGCCGTCGGCCATCGTCGCCGCGGCCTGCTCTGCGGCCTCCGGCATGCTGACGTTCACCTTGATCTCGGTCGCTGTTATCGGCTTATTGGCGACGGCGACGACGGTACGGGCCGATGCCTCCTCTTTCGCCTTCTTGACACTGCCCTCGTAGACCTTGCCTTTGCCGCCGTCGACGGTGATCAGCATCCCGTCGGAGAGGGTCTTGGTCCCCTTCTTGGTCCCGACGACGGCCGGGCACCCGAGCTCTCTGCTCACGATGGCGGCGTGACAGGTCATACCGCCCTCATCGGTGACGATTGCCCCAGCCCTCTCCATGGCCGGGACCATGTCGGGGGTGGTCATCACCGTGACCATGATGTCGCCCTTGGTGATCTTGTCCAGGTTCTCGGGACCGGTGACGATCTTAACAACGCCCGTGGCCACGCCCGGTGAGGCACCAAGACCGGTTAGGATGACTTTGCCGCCCTGATCGGACTCGGCGGCTTTTGCACCGTTCCCGATGGTGGTGATGGGCCTTGACTGGAGGATGAACATCTTGCCGTTCTCAAAGGCCCACTCGATGTCCTGGGGGATGCCGTAGTGTTTCTCCAAAACCTCAGCCTGAGCTGCAAGCTTGAGGATCTCCTCGTCGGAGAGGACGAGCTTTTCCTTCATGTCGGCGGGGACCTTCTTGGTGACGGTCTCGCCGGTCTTCTCGTCCCGGACGATCATGATCTCTTTTGAGGCGATGAACTTGTTTTGGATCTTCTTATTGGTCCTGTCGACGACGTAGTTGTCGGGGGAGACGCTCCCGCTGACGACGGACTCGCCCAGGCCCCAGGCTGCCTCGATTATCACTTCTGGCTCGCCGGTGCTGGGGTGAGAGCTGAACATGACCCCGGACTTCTCGGATTTGACCATCTTCTGGACGGTGACGGAGATGTTCACCTTCTCGTGCTCAAACCCCTGCTCGACTCTGTAGAAGATGGCTCTGGCACCGTAGAGGGAGGCCCAACATTTCCGGACCGCCTCGAAGACCTGGTCCTCTCCTTTCATGTTCAGGAAGGTCTCCTGCTGGCCCGCGAAGCTGGCGTCGGGGAGGTCCTCGGCGGTGGCGCTCGATCGGACGGCCACGAAGACCTCTTTGCCCTCGCGTTTGCACATCTCCTGGTACCGGTTCCTGATATCCTTCTCGATGTCTTTGGGGACCTTCCCCGCCAGGACCAGCTTCTTCGCCTTATCCGCGGCTTCGTTCAGGGCTGCGGGGTCGTTCACGTCCACCTTCAGCGCCTCGAAGATATCGTCTGCGATTCCGGATCGGTTGATGAAATCTCGATAAGCCTGCGCGGTGACCGCAAAGCCCCCAGGCACTGGAGCGCCCACGTTTATCATCTCGCCAAGGCTCGCGCCCTTCCCGCCGACGACGGAAACGTCGTCTTTTCCGACTTCTTCCAGCCAAACAACAGCAGTCATTAGATACCTCCTTTGTTCACCTCGTTCAATAGTTGTTGTTCATCTTGGTTATTGATACCGAATTCGAGTTCAAAGAAGGGGAGGAATCTCACCTTGAAAATAAAAGATCTGATTCTTACCCCACGCTGGATACTGGGCCATTGGTATCGATCACCTCGCCGAGGCTTGCGCCCTTCCCGTCTTTTCTGACTTTCGTCCAGCGAATTTACACCACTCATCGGATACCCACCTTATTCCGAGGAAACTATGCATTCCGTTCTGAAATGTTCTGAATGAGCTTGTTGCGGGGAGATGCAGGTGGTACCGTATATATCTGTTTTCACGGGAACAGCCAAAGAGATAAACGATTGGGATCCGCTCGAACGGAAAGCTACACAAAGGGGGCGGCGAATAAGCCAAAGCCATGTTCAAAGAGCTTGCCAGCGCCGCTGAGTCGCTGAAAACCCTTCTGGAGAGGTGCGGGCCCGTGAAGAGGTCTGAGACGATCCATCTGGCCGGGGCCCTTGGCAGAGTCCTCTCTTTGGATGTGGGCTCTCCCGTGAACCTTCCCGGCTTCAACAGGGCCGCCATGGACGGGTTTGCCGTCAGGGCGAAGGATACGAGAGGCGCAAGCCCTCTCGCCCCAGTATACCTCACCATCGACGAGACCGCAGGAGAGGGGAGGTGCGTTCCAGTGAGGACGGGGATGGCGGCGCCTCCGGGGTCAGATGCGGTTTTGATGAAGGAGGACACCCTCCTCCGAGGGCGAAAGGTGGAGGCTACGGCCGAAGTCCACCCCTACAGAAACCTCGCCAGGGTCGGCGAGGACGTCGCCCTCGGCGAGACGATCCTCAGAGAGGGACACCGGCTCAGGCCCCCTGACATCGCGCTCCTGGCGTCCCTCGGCCTCACCAACGCCCAAGTCTACGAGAGGCCGAAGGTGGCGATCATCCCCACAGGAGGAGAACTCGTCCCGCCCTTCATAGAAGCGAAGCTGAAGCCCGGCCAGGCCCGCGAGACGAACGGGATTATGTGCGAGCTGTACGCCGAGATCTGGGGCGGATCGCCCCGAAAAATACCCCTGATCGAGGACGACCCCGACCTCATCAAAGAGGCCATCGCCCAGAACCTGGACGCGGACCTGATCCTGATCTCCGGGGGGACCTCCGTCGGCGAAGAGGACTACGCTCCGCCGATCCTGACGGAGATGGGAGAGCTTCTTGTCCACGGCGTGAGGATCACTCCAGCAAAGCCCACGGCCCTCGGAATGATCGATGAAAAGCCTGTGATCTGCCTTCCGGGCTACCCCGTGGCGGCCCTCGCCGCACTCTACATATTTGCCCGGCCTCTGATCACCATGATGGCCCACCGAACCGACCTTCCGAGGGTCGTCGTGGCGAAGCTCGATGGGAAGATCGTCTCGCGGCCCGGATACCTTACCTTCGCGAGGGTGAGCCTCAAGGACGGCGTTGCAACCCCCATCATGACCTCTGGAGCCGGGATTCTCAGCTCTGTAGCTAGGGCCGAGGGGTACGTCCTGGTGCCGGAGGAGGTCGAGGGGAGGGAGAAGGGCGAGATGGTGGAGGTGAACCTGATCGAGTGATCGGGACTTGTAAGGGGTAAGGGACTCCAGAGAATCAGATCACTATGACCTCCCCTGACCCCGACATTTGAAACGTGTTGTAAGCCCGGTCCTCCACCACGACGATCGGCGCGTAGTCGCCAGCCTTTGCCTCCATCTCTTCAAGTTCGATCCTGTAGTTGAAGAGGGGCGATCTGGAGAGCGCCATCGGCTGATGATAGCTGGAAGACAACGTCCCGGAACCAGATGGTGCGGCCATTTTGTAAAATACTACGGCGGTCTCATCTTTGATCGCGGTCACGTTCTTCGACAGAAACTCCATGTAATCGACTTCGGGAGCGGTGGCGTTCAGAACCTCCCGAGAGACGTAGTGAACCTGCCCGGATAGGTCGATCAGCCCGTTCAGCTTCCCGTCATCTCCGAAATAGGCGTAGGCAGAAACCTGGGACTTTCCGTAATCCAAGAGCAGGACGCAAGGAGAAGATCGGGCCAGAAGAGGCCGGAACTTCTCAGACATGTTGACGATCTTGGACGCAAGGACGGGAGATGCGGAGCCCTCTGTGGCTGAGACTTGATAGAATGTCCCTGGCCAGGAGAACTGGACCGTCGCCTCGCCGCCTTCGATATCCCGGACCTCGGACCAGACAAGCTCTCGTGAGTCGTTGTCAGCCATGTACAAAGTCACGCTCTTTAGGTTTTGGTCTGGGTCCCTCACCTCCACTTCTACCGTTGCAGGGCTCTCAGGGCTTGCGACCTCTGAGAGGACCTTGAGGCTTGCGACCTCCGGTGGTGGTGAAAAGCCCACGGCCCTGATCATCCATTCGGTCTCGTTCTTCTGATACATTTCGAGGTTCCACTCGAGGATTCGGTTGGGGTTTCTCGCCGATAAAAGCGATCTGCCGGTGGCGGGTCCGATGTCGGTGCCCACGTAAATCCCGCCAAACTCGTACAGAGAGACCAGGAAACGCCCTGAGACCTGGACGTCTGGGACGTCCACCAGAGACCAGCCGAACTCATCGCCGAAGAAAGAGTCCGCCCTGTCCGTAACCTTCGATATCGCGTTCAGGTCTTCGTCCCAGATTTCAAGGACGAATATCTCGGAAGTTCGTTCCGGTTCCAGCTTGCCAAAGACGGAAATTTTGGATAGGGTCCAATCTTCTGAGGGTGCTTCAAAGATTACGGAGTGGCCCATTCCATCACCCATCCGAAAACCGTTTTCTGCAGTACCGTCGTCGAGGCTAAGGGTCACCAAGTTCTCGCAGAATGCGCTCTGGCTAACAAAAGCGAGAACGGCCAAAAGCCACATCCAAATTTTCGTCATCTTGATACCCATAAAAACATCGTACAGGAATTAATCGAGCGATTCAGCCGGACGGATTCGAGGAGCGGTTCGATGGTCATGCAGATCGCCTTTTTATTTTTGTCTATTTGTCTTTTTTCGAAATTCGACCTTTGCTGCTGACCAAAGACCTGAAAACGGGCCAGAAGAATCCGGCCGAACCGATAGGATTCGGATCCTTCGCCCCTAGATCAGCCAGGCCGGTCCATCGGACCTCGCGAGCCATCACCCAAACAGATAATACGTCCTAAATTAAGTTTCGTTGGGAGAGATCCGCTTTGGAGAAGATTCACACCACCTGCGTCTACTGCGGCTGCGGCTGTGGTCTCTACCTCCACGTCGAAGACGGCCAGGTGGTGGGAGCATCCCCATCGCCCGCCCATCCCGTGGCGAGGGGGAGGCTCTGCGTCAAGGGCTGGCTAGCCCACGATTTCGTCCACCATCCAGACAGGCTCAAGACGCCCCAGATCAAGCGAGGTGAGCGCCAGGTTCGAGCATCCTGGGAAGATGCCCTGTCCCTGACGGCCGAAAGGCTCAACGAGATCAAAGAGGAGTCGGGACCAGACGCCCTCGCGGTCCTCACCTCGGCCAAAGGGACGAACGAGGAGAACTACCTTCTGATGAAGCTCGCGAGAGCCGCCCTAAAAACGAATAACGTCGACCACGTGGCCAGGCTCTGCCACGCCCCATCGGTGGCGGGTTTGGGTGCATCCCTTGGGAGCGGGGCGATGACAAACTCGATTAAAAGCCTCTTATCGGCGGATGCGATCCTCGTCACCGGCTCGAACACCACAGAGCAGCACCCCCTCGTCGCCGCCCACATCCTCGAGGCCCAGTCTCGCGGCGCGACCCTGATCGTGGCGGACCCCCGCAAAACCCAGATCGCACAGCTTGCTGACATCCACCTGGAACCCTGCCTGGGAAGCGATGTCGCCTGGACGAACGGAATTTTGAACCTGATCATTGAACGGGGGTTAGCCGACGAGGATTTCATAAGAGATAGGACCGAGGGATTTTCCGTCCTTCGTGAGTCTATCTTGAAGTACACCCCCGAAGTGGTGGAGAGGATATCGGGAATTTCTCCAGAGGACCTAGAAAAGGCGGCCGTCGCCTTCGGTGAGGCTCCGAGAGCAGCCGTCGTCTACGCCATGGGGACGACCCAGCACTCCAACGGGACCGACAACGTTCTCGCCCTCGCGAACCTGATCCTGGCCACCGGGAACGTCGGAAGAGAGGGGACGGGAATCTGCCCCCTCCGAGGCCACCAGAACGTTCAGGGGGCCTGCGACATGGGGGCGCTTCCCACCGTCTATTCCGGCTACCAGAAGGTGGAGGACCCGGGAGCTAGAGAGAAGATGGCAACGGCCTGGGTGACCGATCTTCCCTCAACGCCAGGACTCACCGCCGTCGAGATGATGGAGGCGGCCGAGGTGGGGCGGATAAGGGGGATCTACATCTCAGGAGAAAATCCGATGATGAGCTACCCTGATCGAGATCAGGTGAAAAGGGCCCTTGAGTCGCTGGAGTTTCTTGCCGTCGCCGAAATATTCCCCACAGAGACGACCGCCCTCGCCGACGTCGTATTTCCCGTGGCCTCCTTTGCTGAGAAGGACGGAACCTTCACCTCCACCGAGAGGCGGGTCCAGCGGGTGAGGCAGGCTGTAACGCCTCCGGGCGAGGCGAGGTCCGAGTGGGAGGTGGCAGCGGATCTGATGAAGCGGCTTGGGATCGAGGCCGATTACACTTCCCCAAAGGAGGTGATGGCCGAGATCGCGAGGCTCACCCCCCCCTATGGCGGGATCAGCTACCAGAGGCTCGGGATATCGGGACTCCACTGGCCCTGCCCCGACCCCGACCATCCCGGAACTGATATACTGCACCGGGAGTCCTTTCCCATCGGGCGGGCGAAGTTTTTCCCCGTGGAGCACCTGGAACTGGAAGTGGACCCCGAGTATCCGTTTCTCCTGACGACTGGCCGAAGCCTCTTTCACTTCCATACCGGGACGATGACAAGAAGGGTTCATCTCCTGGACCGTGAGATTCCAAGGCCCGCCGTCGACATAAATCCAGAGGATGCGGCGGCTCTCGGGGTGAGACGAGGCCAGAGGGTATTGGTCGAGTCGAGGGAGCATAGCCTCGAGATCGAGGTCGATGTGACGGGGGTGGTTCCGAAGGGGACGGTCTTCATACCGTTCCACTTCAATGAGGCTCCGGCGAACTTGCTGACGGTCCAAAACCTCGACCCAAAGTCCAAGATCCCTGACTTCAAACGAACCAGCGTCAGGATCAGGAGGGCCGACTGATGACGTCGACCCCTGCTTTATTCCTCGACCACGAGAGCCTGGTCCCCCTCATCGAGGAGCTCTCAAAGACCCTCGAGGTCGTGGCGCCCGTTTATGCTGAGGGCGAGCCGGTTTTCGCCACCTGGAAGGGTGAGGCTCTGGCCCTAGACGCGGATAACCCCCTCAACTCGCCGGTGGAGTTCTTCCTTCCCCAAAAAGAGGTCCTCTTCAAATACGTCCAGTACAGCGGCCGGTACACCTTCTCGGAGGAGCCACCGAAGTCGAGGCTGATATTGGGGATGAGGCCCTGCGACCTTCAAGCGATCAAGGTCCTGGACGAGATCTTCGGGACTGAGCTTTCTGACCATCCCTACACCAGCAAGAGAAAGTCGACGATCATAGTCGCAATGAACTGCACATCCCCTGGGAAAGGCTGCTTCTGCGCCTCGATGGGGTCGGGCCCTGCCGCCAAGGAGGGATACGACCTCCTGCTGACGGATGTGGGGTCCGGCTACCTGGTGGAGTCGGGTTCTCCCGCGGGAATGTTCGTCCTGCGGGCAAACTCGCGTCATTTCGAGGAGGCCTCGCCCGAACACCTCAAAGAGAAAGAGAGGCGCCTCGCTCTGGCCGAGGAGGAGATTGTGAAGCGAAGGCTGGCCCTGACCCCCGAACAGATAAGAGAAGCGATCGATGAGACCGATTGGGAGGAGGTGGAGAGAAGGTGTCTTCGATGTGGCGGATGCTCTCTCGTATGCCCCGTATGCCACTGCTTCAGCGTGATGGACCGGGGCGTTCCCGACGGCGAGCGGCTGAGGTGTAGGGACACCTGCACTCTTGCGGGCTTCTCACGGATGACGAGCGGCGCAAACCCCAGGGCGAGCCTCGGCGAGAGGCTTCGCCACTGGTACCTTGACAAGTTCGTCTACATACCAGAGAAGACCGGGATGCTCGGCTGCGTCGGGTGCGGCAGATGCTCTCGAGTCTGCCTCAGCGACGTCGATAGGTGGTCCATTTTGAGAGAGGCGATCGAATGAGCAAAGAGAGCTTGAAGATGGAAATGGGATTGCATAGCAGCACCCTGGCCCACAAGGGAACAGACAAGAAGGTTTGCCGCTACGTCCCCCTCCAGGCCGAGGTGATAGACATCGACGTCGAGTCCTCGAACACCTACCTGATATCACTCCGGCCCCTAGACGAGGAGGACGAGACCGTACGCATCGACTACTCGCCAGGCCAGTTTCTGATGGTCTCGGTATTCGGCCTGGGGGAGTGCCCCATATCCATAGCCTCATCTCCCACTAGAGACCCCCTCCAGATCTGCGTCCGGGAGGCGGGAAAGATCACCCAGGGGATAATGGCCTCGCGGGTCGGGGACGTCATGGGCATAAGGGGCCCCTTTGGAAATGGATTCCCCGTCGAGAAGATGAAAGGAAGAAACGTCGTCATCACCGGCGGAGGCTCGGGGTTTGCGACCTTGCGGTCCCTGATCAACTACATCGCAGACAACCGCGAAAAATTCCGGGACGTAACCGTCGCCTACGGGGCAAGAACCCCTCAAGACCTCTACTTCACCAGCGAGTACGGAAGCTGGCAGGCGACGGGAATCGAGGTGGGAATTACTGTGGACATGATGGACGCAAGCTGGAAGGGGAATGTGGGTCTCGTCACCTCGCTCCTCGCCGACCTCAACCCCAGCCCCGGTACCGCTGCCCTCTGCGGCCCGCCGATGATGATCAACGCCGTCGCCAAAGATCTCGTGAACCGGGGCTTTCTCAAGCCTGAGATCTACATCTCCCTTGAGAGGCACATGAAGTGCGGGGTCGGCAAATGCGAGCACTGCACCATGGGGCCTTACCACGTCTGCACCGAGGGGCCGATCTTCAGCTATGACGTGGTGGGAGACCTGCTCTAATTCACCTCTATTTTTCCCGGCGGCGATCGTCCCCCCGGGTCCACCATGTGGCGAGGATCGGGCCTGAGATGTTGTGCCAGACGCTGAAGATGGCGCCAGGGATCGCCGCCACAGGGTTGAAGTGGGTCATGGCGAGCGCCACGGCGAGCCCCGAGTTCTGCATCCCCACCTCCACGGCAATGGCCCTCTTTTTTGCCTCTGCTGCCCCCAGGGCTGACGCCGCGCCGTAGCCGAGGAGGAGGCCTAGGAGGTTGTGGAGTATCACTACGGCGAAGATGGTGAGGGCGGCCGAGAGGATCTGGTCGGCGTTCGCCCCGATGATCGCCCCGACGACGGTCACGATCGTTGCGACGGAGACGAGAGGAAGAACGGCTATCCACCGGTTCACCGCCTCCTCGAAATAGAGGTGGGCGGCCAGGCCCAAAAGTACGGGGATGAGGACGATCTTCACAGCGGAGACGAAGAGCCCTCCTGCCGGGACCGGCGCCCAGGCTCCTGCGAGGAGGAGGGTGAGGAGGGGGGTCATTATCGGGGAGATGAGGGTAGAGGTGGTGGTCATGGCCACCGAGAGGGCGACATCCCCCCTCGCGAGGTAAGTGATGACGTTAGAGGCAGTGCCGCCGGGGCACGCGCCCAGGAGGACGACGCCGACTGCCAGCTCTCCCGGAAGGTGGAAGGCTTCGGCGATCACGTAGGCGAGAAGGGGCATGATGGTGTACTGGGCGACGACACCGACGGCGACCTCCTTTGGCTGGGCGAGAACCTCCTTGAAGTCCTCAACTCGGAGGGTCATCCCCATCCCGAACATGATGACGCCCAGGAGGAGCGATATGTGGGGGAGGAAGATTCGGAAGGTTGGGGGGCGCAAGATACCGATGACGGCTACAAGAAGCACCCAGAAAGCAAAATAGCGGCTGGCGATAAGGCTCAGGGCGTTCAATGCGTTTGGATATTTCATGATACTCTCCAGGCTTTGGCCGATTTGGAGCCGCTATCTCTTCTTTCGGTTTCTGTAGATCTCTCTCAAGACTTCCTGGTGCATCGAGGCCACAGCGTCTCCGAGGATGCCCATGAATAAGAGCTGAAAGCCGACGATGACCAAAAGGGATGTCAAGATCGTGAGGGGGATGTGCTCGGTCCGGGTGCTGAGCCATTCCCTTGCTACGTACAGGCCGAGAAGAAAACCGGTAGCGCCGAAGATCGAGCCCATCAGACCGAAGTAGAATAGTGGGTTGTGAGTCTTTGCCATCCTGTAGATGGTGATGATAATTCTCGCACCGTCCATGAAGGGGTTGAGCTTGGTCTGGGTGCCCTTGGTCCTCGATCGATAAGTTATGGGGACCTCGGCGATCTCCAGCCCCTTCTTGACGCTGTCGACGGTTATCTCGGTCTCGATCTCAAAGCCTGTCATGGTGAGGTCGAGGCGCCCGATCCCTTCAAGGGTGAAGGCCCGATATCCGGTAAGAATGTCGTTCAGGGGCACGCCGTAGATCAGCCTGAAGAAGAAGTTGATAAGCCTGTTTCCTGCCATATTCAGCCGCGTCAAAGCCCCTTTCTGGAGGTTACCGAACCGGTTTCCCATAACGTGGTCAGACCTTCCCGAGAGGACCGGGTCGAGGAGCAGGTGTACCTCGGAGGGAAGGTATGTACCGTCCCCGTCGATCATCACGATGTAGTCTGATTCGATCAGGTTGAAGGCTTCTTTGAGGGCCTGGCCCTTGCCCTTCCCGCTCTGGATGACGACCCTGGCCCCGGCATCCCTCGCCCGCTCGACGGTCCGATCGCGGCTGTGGCCGTCGATCACCAGGATCTCTTCAAAGCCCATCTCTCTGAACTCGCCGATGACTTCGGCGATGGCGTCCTCCTCGTTGAGGGTGGGTATCAGAACGCAAACGTCTTTGAGGGTCAATTTCGATCAGCTCGGGTTCAACATGGAGAAAGTTGGTCGATGGGCGATCCTTTTTGTGCCCGCTTTTTTGCAGTTCGCATCACTTCAGGGCCCCTTTTATAAATCCCTCGAACCTCTTTATAAGCTCATCCACGTCGTCTCCTGCCGTCTCGACGTAGAGCCTGATGAGGGGCTCGGTGTTGGAGGGTCTGATGAGGACGCTGTAGCTTTCGGTGCAGATCTTGAGGCCGTCGGTGGTGTCGGGCTCAAGAGGTGCGAGGTCGCCCTCGAGCCGTCTCATCACTTCGGCCGGGGACCCCTCTATCCAGATGCTCTTTTGGGCGTAGGGGTAGTCGGGGATGGCGTCCGCCAAATCCGAGAGCTTCTCGTTCCTGGATATAACCTCACCGAGGGCGAGGCTCATGGCGAAGGGATCGTCAGAGTACTGGAACTCCGAGAGGAAGAAGTGGGCGCTCCGCTCGACGCCCAGGACAGCACCCTCATTTTTGACGCGGTTTGCGACGTAGACGTCCCCAACCCTCTCTCTGATTACCTCCATCCCCAGAGGTTCAAGTTCCCGCTCGACTATCATGGAGCAGTCAAAGCCCGCCACTACCTTGTCACCGGGACCGTACCGTTCCCTCGCCAGGATCACCGCGACCTTCTCCGGGGTGACAATCCGTCCCCGATCGTCGATTACGAGGCCCCGGTCGGCGTCGGGATCGAAACCCACTCCGTAATCGGCTCCGGTTTTGACGACGTTTTTCGCCGCCTCTTTTAGGGATTCCTCGGTGGGGGCCGGGCCGCGACCTGGGAAGAGGCCGTCGGGCTCGCCGTTGATCACCCTTCCGTCGAAGTCGAGCCTCTGGTAAAGCATGGACATCCCGCAGGCAGAGCCGTTCCCCATGTCCAGGACAACCCTGAGGGGTCGCTCAAACTCCAGCTTCCTCTCTACGTAATCGGCGTATCTTTTGATTGCATCTTCAGGGGCGCGGTCGATCTTTCGGCCCTCGCCCTCTCTGAAAACCCCCTTCACGTAGAGGTCCATCATCTCGGTCTGGTGGTAGAGCATCCCGTAGCCTTCGGCCGTCCTGAACCTGATACCGTTGTACTCGGGCGGGTTGTGGGATGCCGAGATGTAGGCTGCGGCGTTGTAGCCCCCTTTCCAGGTCTCAAAGCTGATCATCGGTATCGGTAGAACTCCGTAGCTCTCGACGTTGCAGCCGGTGGATAGGGCCCCTTCCAGAAAGGCCCGCTCTACCGAGGGGCCGCTGATCCTCGTGTCCCTCCCGAGGGTGATCCTGCCGTCGGGAAGGTAGGATCCCAGGGCTTTTCCCACCTTTTTCGCGATATCCTCGGTAAGCTCCGTCCCGTAGACGCCTCGCACGTCATAAGCTCTGAAGACTGTCACAGTTAAGAGGTCGTCAGACGATCTAAAATAGTTTTCGAAAACGGCCTGCTCCTCAGTCAGCGGGCGTACCGACCGCGTGGCCAGATCTTATCGATCTGATTCTCACCCGCACCTTCTCGCCGACGGCGGCACCGGGAACGAATATCTTGAAACCACCTACGTCGGCGACCCCGTCTCCGGACTTACCGATGCCAACGATCTCCAGGTCCAAGACGTCCCCCACCTTCACCGGCGGCAAAAAAAAGCCCTGGCCCACGACATACATCTCGGCGCTCTCCTTCCTGGAGGCGGCTGGCGAGTGGGACTGAGCCCTCCAGAAGTTCTCCCTGACTTCCGAGAGGTAGTCCAGAAAGGTGTCCCCCTGGAAGACCTTGACCAGGAAGTTTCCGCCGGGCTTGAGGACCTCTCTTGCCACCCGGAGAGCCGACTCGGATAGGTCGATGGACCGTGCGTGGTCGAGGGTCCAGTTACCCGAAAGGTTAGGCGCGGCATCGCAGATAACCACATCCGCCTTCCCACCTAGGGCGTCTCTGACGAGTTCCAGGGTATCCGCGGCGGTGATGTCGGCCTTGATCGTCGTGACCCCCTCGATCGGCTCGATCGCCAACAGGTCGACACCGACGACGCGGTCGCCCGAGATCTCCTTTGCCACCTGAAGCCACCCACCAGGAGCGGCCCCCAGGTCCAGGACGGCGTCGCCCCTCCTGATCAGCCGGAACCTCTTGTTAATCTGCTGGAGCTTGTAGGCTGACCGGGCTCTGTATCCCTCGGACTTGGCCTTTCTGTAGAAGTAGTCCTTTCTTTCCCTGGCCATCATGAGAGCTTCCGAGCCCAAGGTATGAAAGGGCTGCGGTTCGACTCTCAGGAAAAATACGACACATTTTTGGGCACTTCGCCATTTTCGTCTGGGCAACTTCAGGATGTCAACCGGCGGACTCAATCTTATAATTATGTAATAAAAAATAAAAATCGCCTGTTCTGCTGGCGTTCTGGGAAGGGCGGCGCCCCGCCAGGACGTTGGCAGAAACATGATACGAGGACGGTTCAGTCCTGGACCATAATTGGGAAATAGGTTCTCCGGTTTATTCTTCAATTGGCGTCAGCACGGTGGTCTCTGCAAAGTAATCACTGAACGTATAGTTGTCGGCATCCTCCGGATCGATGGTATATTCGTAGCCGATACCGTTTAGCACGATCTCGCCAGAATCCAGGATCTCCCCGTCCAATAATCCCTCAATAGTCAAGCTCATTCCTTCATCAGTTTCAGGCCCATAGTACACTATCATCACTTCATCCATGGTGGTGGAACCGATTACCTTGTAAGTATCACCTTCAGAGCCCTCAATGGTGCCCTGCAAAAGGGAGCCGTGCTGCTCTATGGTCCAGATATAGATGCCATCCTCCTGGTAGGGATTCGGCGTAGTGTCATTCCCATCGATCTCAGCGTAAACGCCTTGGGTGAGATCGGCATACTTGCCTGAGATGTCTTTTACCTCCACCTTTGAGGCTATCAGATTGGCGTCCATGGCTGCCCAGGGATCGTCGCCGTTGGTGGCGTTCTCCGAGTCATCTCCCATGGCAGAAAGGCCCGTCAGCAGAAGGATTGTCAAGATCCCTCCGAGGGTCAAAATTCTTCTCATATTACGACCTCCAGATTTTATTTTGCAGTTGGTTAGGTAATCAAGACGTAATAGAGTAAATACTTAATGATCTATAAGAATAAGTTTTTCAGCTCATCTGGTCGATCGAGGGATCGCCACAGGTTCAGACTGCCGGGCCCAGGTGACATCAGGAATTCGGCGCAGGCCCGCCATCTCCTCTGGCGTGATCCTACAGACTTATCACCGGACGGTTGTGTTTTTCGGGTATAGAAATAGCGTTTTTGCTGACGCTGTCAATTCAGCACCTCTAAGAACTGGATCATGAAGACACAGACCGTCTACCATATTTCTTAAAGGTAGATAGTTCAAAAGGTGGGTCCGAACAGAGGTGGATTAGATGTCTGGAAACGAGAAGGGGATTTTGGCCGTTTTTGGCTGCTCCATGGCCATCTTTTGGCCCGGGGCGCTGATATTCGGCTTTCCAGGGGTGATGGGACCACACTGGCAAGAGATGTTTCAAGTGGGGCGCGGCGCCATTGGAAACATCCTCTTCTTCGTTTTGGCCGCCGTGGGCGTATTCATGTTCCTGGTGGGCCGCTGGCAGGAACGCTACGGCCCAAGGGCTATGATAGCATCGGGGGTCATCATCTGCGGTTTCAGCGTCATCATTGTCGCCCGTGCGTCGAGCGTGTTCATGCTCTACGCCTGGGCCTTTCTCACGGGCGTCTCATCCTGCTTCGTCCTCATCCCGGCGCTGACCACGGTCCAACGGTGGTACCCTCAGAAGAGGGGGCTGGCGTCCGGCATCGTCAATCTGTTCTTCGGCCTTTCGGCCGCCATCATGACTCCCCTCTTCGCGTACATGCTGAAGTCCATCGGATACGTTCCCATGATTACCACCGTATCCATCCTGGCGCTCACCACAGGTCTTGCGGCCGCCTATTTGGCCAAGCCGCCGGAGATGGCGAATTCACCGGAAGGCCGATCGTCGGGGTTGAAGCTTGAAGGTGCCGTCGGGCCGGGACCATCCTTTAGCGTGCAAGAGAGCGTCCGAACTCGAAGCTTCTGGTCTCTCTGGGTCACCTGGGCTATGATGGGCGCAGCCGGCATCGCCATGGTGACCCTTTCGACCAGCTACGGCCTCTCCAAAGGGTTTGCTCTCGAATCCGCCGTCATAATCCTGACAGCGTTCAACATCACCAACGGCACTGGACGCCTGGTGACCGGATATTTCTCCGACATCATCGGCCGAAACCTGACCATGAGCACCACCTTCTTTGCGGCGGGCTTCGCCTATTTCATCTTGCCCCATGCCAACAGCCTCGCAGCGTGCGCCATCCTGGCGGCCGTGGTGGGGTTTGCCTTTGGGACCCTCTTTTCAGTCTCTGCCCCTCTGGTCACCGACTGCTTCGGCCTCGAACACTTCGGAGCCATATTCGGGCTTGTCTTCACCGCTTACGGCTTCGTCGCTGGAGCCCTGGGACCGTCTCTAGGCGGCCACCTGCTAGACGTGACCGGAGGCGACTATTTCGTGGTTTTCCTGTACCTCGGCGTATTCTGCGTTCTATCGGGTCTGTGCATCCGATTGGTTGTGCCGCCCGGCCAGGTTTAAATAGCGCCCATTCGACACCACGCTAACTACATCTACGAAATTGCCGGTCGATCACCCCTCACGCGCTCTTTGATCGACGGCAGGCGAGGTGCCCACATCGACCGACCCAAAAATTTCCCTCCGTAAGAGATCTGATGGTCTGACGAATTGGGCATACCAGAGGGGGGACGACAACCTTAAGCAGACGTCAAAGCGTGAAATAGGGGTAAGGAACGTGAAAATGACCAGAAAGCGTGAATAAATACTTATATCCAGCAGTCTAAACCAATTTACTGAGATACGGCTTCGATATATTCGCTTGCCGCACTCACAATGGAATGAAAGAATATCGGAGGATCTGGCTCATGAAATCATCATTTCGGATGGTTCTGATCCTGGTTCTGACCTCGCTTTTTACAGCCGCGTGCGTCTGCATGGCGACAGCCGAGGAGACGGGAACTTCAGAATTACAGAAGGGAGAGCTGCTCTTCATCGACGACTTCCAGACCACCAAGGTGAGTGGTGCCTGGGGATGCGCTCGCGGTGAGAACCAGAGCAATTACTACGAGGATGGCGAGTACATAATTAACGTGGTTCCCATCGACTCGTGGTGGAGGGTACAGTCCGGAAAGTCCTTCGGCGACTGCATAGTCGAGGTGGAGGCGACCCCTGTAAGCGGTCCCGACGATAACGTTTACGGGGTTATGACCGGGTGGCTGAACTGGAGCAACTATTATATGTTCATGATATCCGGGGACGGGTACTTCAAATTCGTTAAGAGGTATGAGGGCTCATGGGCACTAAACGATCCCTGGACAAAATCTGATAGCATCAACCTGGGAAAGGCCACCAACCTGATCCAAGTTAAACGCCAGGGAGAAACGCTATCCTTCTACGCGAACGGAAAGAAGCTAGCTGACTATGTCGATGGCAGCCTCCCCGAAGGAAACGTGGGCATAATGGCCGGGACGACCGCCTGCGGCGGGGGGAATGTCACCGTCAGCTTCGACAACTTCTCCGTATGGACGATAAAGGGAACCTGAGCCCTGGGTGGGGTCGTTGATCTCCCGCCCGCCTCTTTTTCCATACCGCCACAAAGGCTTTTATATCTTCCTTCCTTATGCGGCCCGGGCGCGAGAGTGGAAGGGCGGCTGCCACTGGCGAACCCTTCGCCGGTGTGGAAAGTCCCCCCACCTCTGGACACGCAGACACCTCTTTCGGGTGTAGGGCGAGAGCTCTGGCTCTGGCACAGAAACGATACTGCACCGCGCTAATGCCATGATGCCGAAAGGCTGAGGTCGCGCGTAAAGCAGATGAAACGGCGAATCCCTGCGGGTGCAAGCCAAAATAAGGGCGATCGATGGAGTCCAGCCAACGCCCGGGTATGGCGCTAAGCTGAATGCCGCCAATGCGAGCACACACGAACAGAAGGGGGCTTACTCTCCAGACTCGCGCCCACCAATCTCACAAATTTCAGCCCTTCCATACATCTCATCAATCAATTCGACTGCCCTTCAACCTCTTCTTTGAGGATGGTCCTTGCAAGAAGCCTCGCCACTCGAAGGGGCTCGGGCACCTTCCCCTCCAGGGTGAAGGAGTTGAGCAGACCCTTCGTCTCCTCCGCCGTCGCACCGAGAAACCTGGCGTAGACCTCGAATCCGGTCTTGAGCCTGAAGGGCTTCCGGGTCCCGAGCCTTCTGTACCTCTCGATCTTCACTTCAGGATAGGGAAAGTACTCTCTGATGTACGCCTCGAGCCCTTCCGACTCTTCGTAAGTTAGGCTTATCACCGGAAGCCCGGTCTCGTCGCGGACAAGGCCGAGATCGACGATGTTGAACCAGCTGATGACAGATCCGTTCAGGAGGATGGCGTTTATGTCGCTTCTCTCAAGGCTCCTGAATATCTTCAAAACCCCCTCGGTGGCATCGTCCCCTCCTACGGATATTTTCGCCAAACCGAACCCGTCGACCCTCAGATCCTTTCGCATAACCACGCCCGCCAGCCTGGACTGAGGCATCGTCTTCAGAAAGCTCTCGGCGATCCCCAGGACCCTAACCCCCTTCTTGTTGACGTGGAGCGTCATGAGAATATATTTGCCCAACACACTGAAAATCCTTTTGGAGGTTTTGGCGGTTTTCGTACGGGTCGGTTTTTCTTCAACCAATCTTGTCGAAAATATCATAAGTTTATCCTTCATAGTTATTATCGTTTGAGCTGCCGGGTCGGCAAGCAAATCTCGTTGCATTGGGGGAGCTGAAGATGAATAAACGGATTTTAGCCTGGCTGTTGTTACTGACTGCTTTTGTCGCGGCCGCCGAGACAATCTCCGCCGATGAGGTGGCGGGAAGTTTCGAATCGGAGACTTCGGAGATCGTCGTGTCAGAGTCTGAAACGGCGGTTGAGCCGGAGCCCGAAGAGAAGGTTCCGGTCCTCTACCTCTTTGTGGTCGATCCCGAGGATGAGCTTCATTTCGAAGGGAAGGTCGCGCCAGACGATCCCATAAATTTGAAGGGTTCTGCCGTCGCTGGAGAAATCCATCTCGTATCGGTCCAGTCTTTTCGGGAGGGCTGCAACCAGACTGAAACGAACCTGGGAAACTAAAGCGATGGCGAGAATCTGGAACTGAACGGTCCCTGGAATCAAAACAGCTCTGTCTTCTTCTGGGCCTGGACGGTGCACGAGGGCGATGTTGTTGTGAGCAGCGTCTGCAGCGTCTATGTGGCGGGGCGCGCGGTAGAGACGTGAAGGAAGACATCACCAATATTCTTATAGCCAAGAAGTTCTATAAAATGGACAAGTTATCGGGAGGACGATCGCGACGAGATGGTGGCGAGGTTGGGTGTCAGGTTCCTATAAGCAGCATTCAAATTTTCGGGGCCTAGAAAGGGCTGACCGGCATGTTCATCCTCTCTTATCAGTTCGGATATGCACTGCGCCAAAGGACCAAAATTATCTGAAGTAGGAGTCGGGCGTTTGAAAATCGCTTGGAGGTGAAAGGGTGAAAACGAAGGAAATGGAGAACATGGACAAGGTGGTCGAGAAGATTGGGACTGGACCGCTTTGCATGAACGAGTCCCTGCTGGACGAGGTCCAGAAGACCCTCCTGGAGAAGGGGTATGCAGCGGCCGAAGTTCTCGTATCTCAGCGGGCCGGGGCCGACGAGCAGGACGAGGTCACAAGGGCGCTTGCCATCTGCCAGAAAAACAACCTCAGCCAGGAGGCAGCGGCCAAGGTAATCCAGAATCTGAACGTGATCAAGTCAGGAAAGTGGTGACCGCACCATCCAGGGGTCGAATAGATTCGGTGGATCGGAGGCGTTTTCCTCCGCTCATCCAAAATTTTTAGACCCGGCCGCCCCTATTCTCAGAAGTTTGCGCTGAGACCTTCTCCCCCTCGTAGTGGGCCACGATCTTTCTCACGATCTCGTCGAAGGCCTCGGCGTTTTTTGACTGGACGTTCAGGATGAACGGTTTGCCGCTGTCGCCGCTCTCGCATATCGCAGGATCGATCTCGATCCGTCCGAGGAAGGGGACATCCAGCTCCTCAGCCGCCTTCATTCCTCCTCCGACCTTGAAGAGGTCGATCGGCTTTCCGCACTTGGGACACGAAAAGCCGCTCATGTTCTCGACGATCCCAAGGACCGGTATCCCCAGGGACCTGGACATGTCGATCGCCTTTCTCGCGTCGAGGAGGGCCAAGTCCTGGGGGGTGGTGACGACGATCGTCCCGTCTGGCCTGAGGAGCTGGGCGATGCTGAGAGGCTCGTCGCTGGTTCCAGGAGGCAGATCGATCAGCATGTAGTCGAGATCTCCCCAGGAGACGGTCTCTATAAACTGCTTTAATACCCGCATCTTGATTGGTCCCCTCCAGACGACAGGGCTGTCCTTTCCGATCACAAAGGCCATCGAGACAACTCTGACCGCCCCGTCGGCTCCCACGGGAAGCTCTACGGGGTGGATCGTCTGGTCCTCCTCGCCCGTCATGACGGCATCTTCTATGTTCAGCATCTTTGGGACGTTCGGTCCTGTGATGTCTGCGTCCAGAATCCCGACTTCTTTTCCGTAGAGGGCGAGGCCGAGGCCCAGGTTGACGGCGACCGTCGTCTTTCCGACTCCCCCTTTGCCGCTCATAACCATTATGCTGTGCTTGATTCTATTTGCTGGAGATTGTGTCATAATATATGCTCCATGCGGCTTCTTTCTGGCCGTCTGAGACGCTCTCTGATCGATATCTGATCTGAAATTACATCAGACTTTTGCCAGGACGGCGTTCTTTTTGATGATCGCTATTCTCTGATCCGCCGTCAGGTAGACGAAAAGTTATACTTCTATAGGTCGATTTTATATCATGAACAACCGGATGATCTACCTTCCTTTCGGAATTTTGGCGATCCTCCTTTTGGCCCTGGTGCTCTGGGTGAGCGTGACCCTCCTCTTCTTCGGGGCCCTCAGCACCGCTTTCACCAAGATGGGGTTCTCCTGGTCCGACGCCCTCCTTTTGCTGGCAGCCTCTCTTGTGGGCGCTGGGATGAACTTCCCCCTATTCACCATGGAGTCGAAGGTCCCGGTGGTAAAGGATACCTTTGTAAGGAGCTTCGGCATGGTCTACAGGGTACCTGTGGTTAAGACGGTAACCAACCAGACCACGGTGGCCGTCAACGTCGGCGGCGCCCTGATACCGGTACTCGTCTCTGCCTACCTGATTATCACCTTTCCCGAGGTCGCTCCTATCGCCCTGGCAGGAACGGCTATCGTCACCCTGGTGACCCACAGCGTGGCAAGGCCGATAAAGGGCCTAGGGATCGCAACCCCCTTATTCATCCCGCCTCTCGCGGCGGCAATATCCGCACTAATCCTGACTGCGGCCTTCTGTCCCATCCCCGAGTGCCGCTTCGTCACGGCTTACGTCGGAGGGGTCCTCGGGACCCTGATAGGTGCCGACCTTCTCAACCTGAATCGTATCTCGGACCTGGGGGCGCCGGTGGCGAGCATCGGGGGCGCGGGCACGTTTGACGGCATATTCATGACAGGAGTGATCGCGGTTTTGATCGTCTGAAAAGCAAAGGTCTTTATCAGTGGGTGGCATCTCCCCTGTCATGAGCTTCAGAGGTTTCCTCCACGATCTTCAGGAGGCCGGCCTTCTGGAGGAGGTGGACCGCCCCATCTCACCGGTGCTGGAGGCTGCGGCCCTCTCCCTCGGGGCCGGTCCCGTCCTCTTCAACAACGTCGACGGCAAGAACTGCTGCATGAACGTCCTCGGGAGCCGGGACCTGCTGGCGAGGGCTCTATCGACCTCCAAAGAGGATATGGTGAAAGAGCTGGCCAGGGTCGACGTGGATGGTGGCTGGATCCGGGAGGTGGACTCCTCCTCCTTCATGGAGGTGGTCACCGAGCCAGACCTCTCGAGCCTACCCATCCTCACCCATTTTCGGGGGGACGGAGGCCCTTACATCACCTCCGGGATCGTCGTATCGGCCTTTGGAAGGAATACGAACGCCTCCGTTCACAGGATGATGGTCCTGGGAAAAGACAAATTGGCGGCCAGGCTCGTTCCCGGAAGACATACCCACATGCTCCTCCAGGAGGCGTTAGGAGAGGGCGAGAAGCTACCCGTCGCGATCATCATCGGTGTCGATCCCGTCGTCATGATCGCCGCCAGCACCAGAGTCCCCCCAGGGATGGAGTTTCAGTATGCCAGCGCCCTATCCGGAAACCCCGTGGAGCTGGTGGCCCTCGATAACGGCGTTTTGGTCCCCCATGCCGAGATCGTCTTCGAGGGGTACATCGACGCCGAGAGAGCCTCTGAAGGGCCGTTTGTGGACATAACCGGAACGCGAGACTTTCCGAGGATGGAGCCGGTGATCCATTTGACCAAGATGATGACGAGAGAGGTTCCGATCTACCACGGCCTCCTACCCTCGGGGAGCGAGCATAAGATGCTGATGGGCCTGCCTTACGAGCCTCTGATATTCAGGGCAGCATCCTCGGTCGCCGACGCCAGGGACGTCCTCCTGACAGAGGGCGGGTGCTCTTACCTTCACGCCGCAGTCCAGATCAAAAAGAGGGATCAGTCCGATCCGAGAAAGGTGATCGAAGCGGCCTTCGAGGCCCATAAAAGCCTAAAGCATGTCATCGTCGTCGATGACGATATCGACATCTACAACCCCCAGGACCTGGAGTACGCCGTCGCCACCAGGGTAAAGGGCGACGAAGACATCGTCATCTACCCCAACGTTCGAGGGAGCACCCTCGACCCGAGATCTGTCGACGGGATCACCACCAAGGTGGGGATCGACGCCACCATGACCCTGGGGGAGGAGGAGAAGTTCCTCCGGGTCAGGCCCGAGATGCCAAACTGAAGCTGGTAAAAGGGGTCATCCGAGAGAATGGGGCTCAGGATATCAGCTTATTGAGGTGGGGGCCTTTTCAATCACCCTCATTTCGGGTCGGCCCTGGATGGAGGTAGTAAGCTACTTATACACTACAAGTGAGAAAGTCTTTATGAAGTTATTCCGGATGATTAGCATCCTTGTCTGTATCGTTGTAGTAATCTCCGGCGCTGGGTGTACGAGCCAGATTACCCAGAGCACCAACCAGACGATCGATGGAATCACTATTCCCACCACGACCGGTTCGCCGACTCCAGCAGAGGCAAGGCAGATCGCTGCGGCAGCGTACGTGTACGGCTATCCCCTCGTCTATATGGATGTCCTGAAGGAACACCAGACCGCAGTGCCGGCAATGGATCCGGCGCGCGGCGTCGGACCCGTCAATCAGATCCTGAGAGCATACCAGGTGCCGATTGACAAATTCCAATACAAGAGCGCTGCCTCCTACGTCATAACAGATGCGAGCTATATAGGAGCGTGGCTTGACCTGACAAAAGAGCCGGTGGTGCTGAGCGTTCCTGCGTCGAACGGCAGGTACTACGTCATGATGCTAGAAGATGCGTGGACGAATGATCTATTACCTGTAGGGCCCCGCACAACCGGAGATGGACCGGGCAACTTCGCCATTGTTGGCCCCGGGTGGAATGGCACGCTCCCCTCAGACATGACAAAGATCCAGTCGTCGACAAACGCCGTTATGCTTGTAGGACGGACACAGCTGAACGGTCCTGCCGACCTTCCTGCGACCGCTTCCTTTCTGGACAACGTCACCCTGACCCCGCTGAGCGCCTGGAACACGAACTACACGCCGCCGGCTGGCGTGCCGGTGAGTTCCAATGTGAATCCTGATGCCAGAGCTTCCATAATTGTTGCGTATGTCGGTAACATGAGCCATGAGGCATTTTACGGTCGCATGGCAACGGCTATGGGCGGCAACCCCCCCAACAACGTGGATAAGCCCGTCATTGATCAGATCGCACGAATTGGCATCGTCCCGGGCACACCGTTTAACTGGAGCAGTATGAACGCCACGATGCAGGATGCGATCGCCCAGGGCGCCAAGGACGGTATCGACCAGGTAAATGCCGCAGCCGCCAGCTGGCCAGGCGCTGTCGTTGTAAACGGCTGGAAAGTAGTGTATGGCATGGGCGCCTATGGGACAAATTACACCCTTCGTGCCGGCCTGACAGGAGGATATGGGGCTGGCAACCTTCCGGAGGACGCACTTTACTGGTGGTCATTTGCCAATGCAACGGGCGTCCCCTATTCCGGCGAGAATAACTACGTACTGCATTTTGCCAGCAACAGTACCCCGCCTGTCAACGGATTCTGGTCTGTAACACTCTATGACAGCGAAGGCCACGTCGTACCCAATTCACTGAACCAATTTGCGATAACATCGCACTCTGGCAACCCAAGGTACAACACGGATGGGTCCCTCGATATCTACTTCCAGAACGCCTCACCCGGTGCTGATAAAGAGTACAACTGGCTTCCCGCACCGTCAGGCGGATTTATGCTTTTGTTGCGCCAGTACTGGCCACAGGAATCCGCACTGAATGGCTTGTGGGTACCGCCGGCAGTTCAGACTGTGGGTACCGCCACCACGATGACCAATTCGACGACATCTGCAGCGTAGTTCGCGATAGACACAGATCAACCGCGTAACTAGCCGTTTCGCGAGCAGTTTACAGCGCTGAGTCGTAATCGACAATGGAGAGTTGCCGTATGAAATGAGGTGGCAGGCCGGTCGCTAGGCCTGCCACAGAACGCTTTAGTTAAGCATAAAGTCTAAAGATGATCTATTCCAAGTCCCATACGACCATGAAGAAAATCAAAAATTCAGCACCAATGCCCTCAAGGAGTATCGTTACGGGTAAACACGTGCTGAATTCCAATCCCGGTCACGATCGCCAAAAGGCCGATCTTTCCTTCGTAACCCGCCTTCACCCTGGCACCCCAGATGACGTTAGCCTTCGGGTCCAGCTCCCTGGTGAGGGCGCCTGCGATCGTCGCCGCCTTTTTGAGGGTGAGGTCTTTGCCCCCCGTTATGTGGAGGAGGCAGCCGGTGGCCCGTTTCGTCTCCATATACAGCATGGGAGATCTCAAAGCCGAGAGGGCGATCTCCTCGGCCCCGTCTTTCGAATCGGATTCGCCGACCAGGGCCGCCGAGAGGCCGCCGTTGGACATGATCGTCTTGACGTCGGCGTAGTCTAGGTTGATCAGAGACGTTTGGATTATCGTCTCAGCGATCCCCTTGATGATCTCGGCCACCAACTGGTCCATCACCGAGAAGGCCTGCTCTGCCGAGAGGTCCGGTGCCATCTCCAGAACTCTGTTGCTGTCCAGAAGGATTGAAGTGTTTGCGGCCTTCACCAGATTATCTATCTCGACTGTGGCTGACGATCGGCCACCACCCTGCCACCAGCCATCACCCAGAGGATTGGTGAATATCGCAACTGTCGTTGCGCCCAGATCTTTTGCCATCTCGCATATGACGGGGGCCCCGCCCGTCCCGGTCCCGCCGCCGAGGCCAGCGGCGACGAAGACGAGGTCTCTTTTGCCCAGTGCCTCCAATATGGCAGGCCTCGACCTCTCGGCCGCCATCCTTCCAATCTCTGGATCGCCTCCAGCGCCATCGCCCCGAAGGATGCCCCTCCCGATATGGATTTTTTTGTCGGCTCTTATCTGGGGCATCAGTCGCCGGTCGGTGTTCACGGCCAGGGTCTCGGCACCAGAGATGTCAAGGTTTGAAAGCCTCGTCACCATCTTGCATCCGGCATCTCCGCACCCCACCACCAGGATTCTGGGGTTTGCGAAATCTTCGCCATCGTACGAGTAGCTAATCTCCGAGGACCGGAAAGCCCCTTTCGGCTCAAAATCCATCCTATCCACCCCCCACGGGGCGAGGGGCTCAGGCCTTTCACAAAACGTGCCAGCCACCGAGCCCATCCCCCTTCTGAAATTCTCCGCAGGAGAAAAGATGCTCGAATGGTAAATAAGAATTTCCGAAAAGGATATCTTTATCACCGATCGAGCCCTCGCCCCTTTCATGGCGCTTGATGAAGTTACGATCACAAAGGCGATAGTCGAGTCCTACATGGAGTCCTTCCTGAAGTACACCGACGTGGACGTGGCTCTGGTGGGCGCGGGCCCCGCAAACCTGGTGGCGGCAAAGAAGCTCGCCGAGGCCGACGCCAAGACGGTGGTCTTCGAGAGGAACCTCGCCGTCGGAGGCGGGATCTGGGGTGGAGGGATGATGTTTCCCAGGATCGTCGTCCAGAAGGAGGGGTGCAGAATCCTGGACGAGTTCGGGGTCTGGTATCGGGAGTACGAGGAAGGCTACTACATAGCGAGCTCCATCGAGACGGTGGCGAAATTGACGGCGGGTGTCGTCGACGCCGGGGCCGAGATCGTCAACCTCGTTACTGTGGAGGACGTCATGATCCGGGAGGATGAGAGGATCGCAGGCCTCGTCATCAATTGGGAGGCGGTGGAGCGGACGAGGCTTCACGTAGACCCACTATCGATCAGGGCGAAGGTCGTCATCGACGGGACCGGCCACGACGCCAACATCTGTAAGGTCGTCCAGAGGAAGATCCCAGGAGCCAAAGTCGGATCTCTGGGCGTCGTAGGAGAAAAGCCGATGTGGGCAGACGTCGGCGAGAAGACCGTCGTCGAGGTGACCCAGGAGGTCTACCCCGGCCTCATCGCCGCGGGAATGGCGGCGACGGCCGTAGCCGGAGGGCCACGGATGGGCCCGATCTTCGGCGGGATGCTCTTATCCGGAGAGAAGGCGGCGATGCTGGCCCTGGAGAAGCTGGGGCTTTAGGCTCAGTAATCCAAATCAGATGTCACAGCCACTGATCAGGGGCGGGGCCGACCTCGCCCGTTTCATCCTCGCCCGGTATTCGGGAAAGGTCGTCGAGGTGGGGGTTGGTAGTGTTCCCGAAGTCGCCCTCCTCCTCGCCCCCCACATGGAAGTTCTTGCCACCGATAAGACGGCACGGACCTTTGGAGACATAGCCGTCGTCGATGACGACGTATTCTCCCCGAACCCGGACCTGTACAGGGACGCATCTCTCCTCTACTCGATAAGGCCGCCCCTGGAGATGCAGATCGCCATGGGGGAGCTTGCCCAAAAGGTCGGAGCCGACGTGATCGTAAGGCCTCTGGCAGACGAGGTTGCCCAAATTCTGGGATTTTCGCGAACCCTCGTTAATGAGGGCGAAGCCAGGTTCTACCTCTTTACGTCCTCTTCTCGGGAAGCTCCCACCGTTTGAAGATCTCTGCCACCACCACCACCGCCGATGCCGCAACCAAAATCGCAATCCAGCTCTCAACGTTGAGGGGAGCGGTATCGAAGATGGTCTGCATGAAGGGTAGGTATATCGCCGCGAGAAGGCCCGCCAGGGATGCTGCGAGGCCCGCAATCAGCTTTTTGTTCGTCATCGGGTCCATCTTGAAGAAGGAGTCCCGGAGAGAGCGGCTGTTGTAGGCGTTGTAAATCTCGAAGATCACCAGGGCCGCAAAGACCGTCGTCCTGGACTGGTCGATTGAAACGCCAGCACTCAGGGAATGGGCGTAAAGGCCGAGGGTCCCGATGAAGATCACCGCTGATATCCCGAGGGTGTAGAGGAAGAGGCCCCTCGTCAGGATCGGCTCGGCGGGGTTTCTGGGTTTTCTTGTCATCAGGTCGGAGTGGGCGGGCTCGACGCTGAGGCCGATGGCCGGAAACTCGTCGGTGACGATGTTGATCCATAGGATCTGGAGGGCGAGCAGTGGCACCGGAAGGCCCAGCATAACACCCAGAAAGATCGTCATAACCTCAGCGAAGTTGCAAGAGAGGAGGTACGAGGAGGCCTTTCTGATGTTGGCGTAGATCCTCCTACCCTCCTCCACGGCCGCAACGATCGTTGCGAAGTTGTCGTCGGTGATGACCATGTCAGAGGCCTCCTTGGATACTTCGGTCCCGGTCTTTCCCATGGCGATCCCGATGTCGGCGGTACGGAGGGCCGGGGCGTCGTTGACGCCGTCGCCGGTCATGGCGACGACGTGCCCTTTGCCGCGGAAGGCATCGACGATCCTCACCTTGTGCTCGGCCGTGGTCCGAGCGAAGATCGAGATATCCTCTATCACGTCGAGAAGCTCGGCGTCCTCCATCCTTTCCAGGTCCGTCCCCTCCAGGACCCGACCGCCCTCGGCCAGGATGCCGAGCTCTCTACCTATCGCCGATGCGGTGAGCTTGTGGTCGCCGGTGATCATCACGAGTTTTATCCCGGCGGCCTTGCAGACTTTTATCGCCTCTTTAGCCTCCTCTCTCGGCGGGTCCATCATCCCGACGAGGCCCAAAAAGATCAGGTCAGACTCCACGCCGTCCCGTTCGAGGTTTGCGCCAGCCTCCATCTCCTTCCATGCCAGGGCCAGGACCCGGAGGCCCTGGCCCGCCATCTCGTCGGCGGCGGAAAGGGCCCTTTTGCAGTCCGCGGATGCGATCGTCTCTTTGGCACCGTCTTTCATTATCCGTGAGCAGAAGTTTAGGACCGTCTCGGGGGCGCCCTTCATCGAGACGGTCAGCCCCTCGGGAGATTTGTGGACGGTGGTCATCCTCCTCATCTCCGAGTCGAAGGGAAACTCCACCACCTCAGAAACGTACCACTCCTCAACCCAGTCGAGGACGCCCCCCTTCGAGGCGGCGACGATGAGGGCCCCCTCGGTGGGGTCGCCGATCACCTGCCAGCCTTTTGGCCCCTCCTCGAGTTTGGAGTTGTTGCAAAGGGCGCCGACGGTGAGAAGGGCGGTGAGGTGCCTATCCTCCCTCGGATTCACCGGCCTCTTGTCGTCCTTGTCGCCATCCTTCTTCGCCCCGTTTTCTTCGAGGAGGAAGGTGCCCGCCGGGTCGTAGCCGGAACCGGTCACCTCCACGTTCCGGGTCGTCCAGATCCTCCTCACCATCATCTCGCCCCGGGTGAGGGTGCCGGTCTTGTCGGTGCAGATCACCGTCGTCGAGCCGAGGGTCTCGACGGCGGGAAGGCGGCGGATGATGGCGTTCTTCCTCGCCATGATCTGGGTTCCGTAGGCGAGGGTGATGGTGGTGACGAAGGGCAAAGATTCGGGAATCCCGGCGACGGCCAAAGCCGCGGCGATGATCAGCGTTTCGAGAACCGGCGAGCCCCGGTAGACCTCGACGGCGAAGATGATGACGCAGGCGGTCAGGACCACCAAGGCAAGCTGCTTTGCCAGCTCCTGGAACTTGATCTTTATCGGCGGGTCCTCGGGCCGTTTCTGGACGAGCCCCGATATCCGGCCGAGCTCCGTATCCGTCCCCGTCCCGGTGACGACGGCCCTGCAGTTGCCGTAGACGACGATCGTTCCCATGTAGACCATGTTCGTCCGGTCGGCCAGCGGCGTCTCCTCAGAGACTGCCTCGGTCGCCTTCTTCTCAGGGACCGACTCGCCTGTGAGGGAGGACTCGATGATCTGCAAGGAAGTCTCCTCGATCACTCTCGCGTCGGCGGGGACCTTGTCTCCGGCGTCCAGGTAGACGACGTCACCGGGAACGAGGCCCTTGACCAGGATCCTGCTCATCTTGCCGGCCCGGAGGACGTTCGCCTCCGGCGCCACCATCTCCTGGAGCGCCTCCATCGCCCGCTCCGCCTTGTACTCCTGGATGAAGCCAAGGAGCGATATGAAGAAGATTATCCCGACGATGACGTAGGCGTTCGTCGTCTCTCCCGCGATCCAGGAGATGGCCGAGGCTGCGAGGAGGACTATGATGAGGTAGTTTTCGAACTGGCGGAGGAATATCCGGGCCTTGGAGGGCTTGTAGATCTCTTCGAGCTGGTTTTGTCCAAACTCAGAGAGCCTCCGCTCGGCCTCCTTGGGGGATAGGCCCTCAGTGTCGGAGTTCAGCTTCTCCAGGGTCTCGTCGACGGTCAGGGTGTGCCAGGGCTCGTTCATGGGATCGTCTCGGAAGATGTCTTTTGGTTATTGGATGATGTTTTAATTCCTAGTTGTAGTTTTCATAGATATCTCTAAGAAATTCAAATCCATGTCTAAAATACATGTTACAAATTCTATTTGCATTTTCTATATTACCTGAATTGTAAAGCTTTTCAACGATAGATCTTATATGATTTTTGTAATCCCTAGGCGTATAATGGGTTAATATTGTTAGGTAAATTACACCTACTTCATCTGGGCTAGTATCGCTAAGTCGGTCTAAGTTTTCAAGTAGATACGGAATATTAGGATCTTGTTCTATGGATTTAGCAGATAGCGTTATCCAAGATAATTTTTCATCATCTATGTCTTCGATGTAACATAATAATTCGCTAATTGCAGAAAGGATCTCTGTATCATTTTCGGATAATATATCTATTTTATTCAATTTTTCATATACGTGTCTCCAGAATTCTATAATCTTCTGTAGCACCGCTAATTTTTCGGGATTATTTTCAGCAGAATTATTATCATCCAAGAGATATTTTCTCTGCATCCAGAAATAGAATATCATCTCAAGAATATCATCCTTATTCCAATGATTTAAACACCTAAGAAAGAGGCTTTTTTCACCTATAAGATCATCTTTACCTCTTAAGTATCCTATGCAGATATGATCAATGAGTCTTTTCCTAATGCTTTCATTTTTAAATTTCGTATCGATTGCTTTTAGATAGTGTCCATTAATTTTTAGAAGTTTGTAAAGCGAATTATACAATATATGTGATATAAATAGGTAACCTTCCATAGTCGCTTGCCAATGGCCATCGTCATCTTTAGGAAAGATATTATTAATATTTTCTTCGACCCAGGATTTGTCCACATAATATAAATTCGGCAAATATTTCCCTAATGATACAGACCATTCCAAACTGGGTTCGATAATTCGATTAAGACGTCGTGTAAATTCGTCTTTAATATTTTCATCCCACTTACTTTGTAACTTTTTGTGATCATCTAATCTTGCAATACGTAAGACATATTCAACCAACGCGCTGAATATGTGACCTCTTGCGGAATTTAAAGTCGAAAACAAAAGATCCTCTGGATTTTGAATATGAGTGTCTGTCAATTTCAGCATAATCAGAATGATTTCTTCCGCCTTTGGTAGATGTACTCTGTCAAATGCATGACTATCATCTTTTGTACCTTCGATTAGCAAGTCGGCAATTTGTGATATGATCCGATCAGTATACCCGTAAACGTCTTCTTTATGATTGATCTCTATGAATTTATCGGATAATACAATATGTTTGCAGAAATCAAGAACATTAGACCAATTAATTTCTTTTTTATCAGTCCAAGCGTCACAAAAGCCCCATATGATTCTGTGTATATAATTTAATGGAACCTCTAGAAATGGTTTCAGATTATTATCAAACTTCTCGGGCTTGGACTTGGTAGCAAAATACAAAGCTCGTTCTAATCCTTCTTCTGAGGGGGAATCCCAACCACTCTTCTCTTCCACGTAGCCCATTAAATAGTCAGCAATATCTTCATTACTCTTTTGATGAATCTCAGGAACTTCTATCGGACTGATCGGGTTAATAAATCCGCCGCGTTCTGACCAATAAACGAAATCAGGATGCTCGGGCTCAAATCCAGTCAATTTACTATATTGTTCATAAAGTTTCGTTGCGGTTTTGTCACCAGAAGGTAATAGCGATGAGAGCCATGATTGCTTCCAAAAAGCTTCTTGTATCGTGTCTACATTATCAATTCGGTCTGGCCCGGCTTCAATCCAATTAACAATACTATTTTTTTGTTCATGCGAGAATGAATCATAATGATTTTTAAACACAGTATAAACTTCGTGGTGTAGGTTGCAATCATTTATAATATCTCTACCTGCATTATCCCAAAATAGATCTTTGCAAGAATCCCAGTTTGTGTCTATTACAGATATAGATAGTCTCTTAAAAATGGAATGATCTTCCAGCAGTAACCTTCCCAATGTTTCCTTCGTATTTTCCTCGTCGCGATTGATTGCATTATTGAGCATGTCTCTTGCCATTCGAACTAATACACTCTGATATTTATCTGGAAAATGGTTCTGAGGGTGGTCTTCAATTGCGGGGATATAAACAAAATTGAATTCGTCTTGCTTTTTTAAGGCAATCTTTATTATTTTATTTAGGATAATCTTTGCAGCTTCCAACGGGAACGATTCTGAAACAATGTCTTTATTGTTTTTGAATAATTTGTTAAGTCCGTATTCTCCAATAAGTGGCTCTGGATCATCTTTTCCATGGACTTCTACCCATTTTACTGACGTTATTATATCTAATAGTTTCGGCGCCTTATTGTTTTGCCCAGCCTTAATAAATTTGATGAAAAGCTTTTCATATATTTCTGAATCAATGAAATATGTATTCCATTTTGAATTAAGATATTGTCCAACTAATTCAACATCTCCAATTTCAATAAAAGATGTGGGGAGGTTGCTCATAATCTTCAAGAACGTCCTATTTGTATAGTGATTATCGACTCCAGTTTTAGAAACAGAACGAATAATATCCATCAATTCCCTGGAATGCTCAGCATCTCCATTTACTGCAATTTGTTCAGATACCCTCTCCAAGTAATCTAAGACATTCCAGTGAGGAATCTTGTAATACCCTTCTTGGCCGATTAATTTTGGAGGTTGGTTTTTGCTGGGGTCAAAATATCCTCGTTCTTTTAATGGAATTAACCAGTCCGTTGTGGTAATTTTCTTAAAGAAATAATCCTCTAAATGAACATCATTCTTAATCCATTGGAAAATCTTTCCTGCAGCTTCACCTTCGTAATGGTCAGCATTTGCGTCTATCTCCTCAAAACGTTCATGCGTGAATGTTGATATAAGATTTATGTCTTCCTGCCATTTTTCAATTACATCATAAAGTTGTTCAAATCCTTTTAAATCTAATGCATAAGGTAAGACGGAAATCCCTAGATCAGAATAATACGATTTTTCAAATTCCAGAATATTTTCCTCGCCTAGGTACATCGGTAATAAAATAAAGTGTTTTATCTCTATTGGCGGATTACTTTCCTTTGTAATCAAAAAATCGAGGACTTCGAACTCTTCCATACCGTAGCCTACAAAAAGGACTACGTATTCAGAAAAAAGCTTATTAAGAAAATTTGCTACGTCCCTATCTTTATAATGTTCTAAATACGATCTTGTAGTTAATATCATAGAGGTAGGATCATCTAAAGTTCCATGTAAATGATATAGACGTGTGTGATCAATTTTATATGTTTGAAGATCTAGTGACTTATATACAATTCTCTCATCAAAATATAGCTCGTCAAAAGATCTGTCTACGTTAGTTGTTACATATACTGCGCGCAGGTTGTACAAAAGTCTATAAATTGATTTTTGTTCGTTTTTTTTCGAAGGCTGTAAGGATTTCTCAATAGTGTTATAAAAAACGCCTCCGTTTCTATTTTTCTCAAATATATATTTACATACACTAATTATTTTTTTCGGGGCATTATCCTTTTCTAGGGTTGTTTTTTCTTTGTATTTAATTAAACCTTCATCGTAAGCGGCATCAATTAGCCTACATGCCAATTCAGACCAACCCTTACAGCCTACAAGTCTCGACACTCCTGCACCAATAAACACTGCTAACTTGCCCTGGTTAACAGCATTCTTGATTTCATCCGGTAGATCTGGGATAGGTTCTATTCGTTTTTTATAGTTTTCATCATCACTGGTCTTCATGCCAATTACTCCTCAATGCACATCTTCATATTATTCTCTCCCCCCCACCCTTGCAAATCAAGCACCTTAAGCTTCTCACTTAATCCAGATACAGCACCTTACCCTCTTTGCACACTTAACGGTTGAAGTTGTGGTAGCCTATCTACCCAATGGTGCTTCACGTTAATAAAATATATGTTACTGCAGCCCTCAACGACTCGAAAATAATGACCGTCCTACTTCGCTTTCACTCTCATAGAAGATGATGATGATCCCGAATTCTCCCATTACCCCAGGCCCAGGGCCTCAGCCGACCCGGGCAGCGGATCGCCTCGCCCGCCTTCGGCGCCGCCCGCTCTCCCGCGCCCAGGGGCCGCCCGAGATCGGAACCTGCTCTACCCCCTCCCTTCTGCCATCGCCTCGGAGGATTGGGAGGATCATTTGTACCTGCCACAAATTATATCCGCTTTACAACCTTTACAATATCGCCATGATTGCAACAAAGCGCCTGGCTGTAACTGAGGACGTATGGGCTGAACTCTCAGATCTCAAGAGGCCGGGAGAGACCTTCAGCCAGCTCCTCGAAGAAATGATAGAACGCGAGAAGAAGGCTCGTCTGGTCGCGCATCTGAAGACGATCGCCGATGAAGGCGATTTTGTGGAGCTGCCTCCTTGAGCCGCAAGGTGGTGATCGATAGAAAGGCTCTGAAATATCTATCGGAGCTTCCGGAGAAGAGCCAGCGACTCATGAAGGAGAAATGCCACGCCCTTTCGATGGATCCATACCCAGGGCAGGGAGCCGATAAGGAGCTGCTGCATCTGGATTACAAGCTCTATCGATTACATATCGGCAGATCGTTCACCGTTTTTTATCAAATTTGCGAGAAGGACGAGCTGGTCAAGATCCTGGAGATAACAACCATCGACAAGGCGCACAAGCTCTACAAACGTTTCGAGGAGTGAGCCGACATGGTTGGGTAAGGGATTCCTACGTCATTCTTTTGCCGCCAGGAACTGCCATCGTCTTCCCGGCGCGGGTTCCCGAATACCAGATCTGCATCCTCCATAGCGACCCAGCGCCAGAAGGGGGACAAGGCGCCCGTATCTCGCCACCCGCACAGAGGCCCTCGATCCGAGAATGCGGTTCAGGCCTTTTCCGAGACGAAGGCGGCCAAGATCCAAGGATATCGAGGCCGGAGCGCTTCCGCCTTTCTCCTGTCACCCTCACCTCAAAAGATTGAGAGATTATTTGTATCAGCGCCCTCTAAAGGATGATACATGGGCATCCCAGAACGCTGGAAAGGACACAGGCCCCTTCCTGAAGGCATATCAGTCTCCCTCGAAAAGCTGAAGCCCATCTTCGAGCGAGAGGGCGTCCTCCTCGCCTACCTCTTCGGCTCTCTGGCGAAAACTGGCGAGGTCAGCGGGAGGGAGCCCCACGACATAGATCTCGCTCTCCTCACGAAAGAGAAGCCTGCCTGGAAGCTCTGGGATGCGATCGCCGAAGCCCTGGGAACTGAGTGGCTGGACATCGTGGACCTCAGGAGGGCGTCCCCGGTGCTGCTCTTCGAGATAATCCGAACCGGGAGCCCAATCTACGCATCCGACGAGGCCACAAGGGAACGCTTCGTCCTGGACGTCTTGCACCTCTACCGAGATACAGCGCCCTTACGCCGTCGCCAGAAGGTGGCTTTGAAGAGGAGGATGGACCGGTGGTCAGAAGAGAGTCGATAGAGGCGCGGCTTAAAGAGCTGGACGAGATCATCCAGGAGCTTTTCAAGTACAAAGATGCAAGCTCCGACGCCCTGAAGCGGACTTGAGCCAGCGATGGATCATTGAGAGAGGGCTGATCGCCGGAGCGTCGATCATCTTCGACGTATCAGACCACATCCTCTCAGAAGAGTTCGGCTTTTATGCGGAGAGCTATGAAGAGAGCTTGAGCGGCTTATTCGAGAAAGGCGTGATCTCCGAGGAGCTTTACGGGCAGATCAGAGGGCTTGGAGGATTTCGCAACATTCTGATCCATCGCTACACAGGGATCGACCCCGATCTGGTCTTCGAAAATTTCCACCGAGGCTTGAAGGTGTTCCCCGGTTTTGCGAGGGAAGTTCTCGCCTGGATGGAGATGGCGTAGAAAGAACGCAAAGGCCTAATGCGTGCGCCTGAATCCAAACCAGATCACGGCCTCCTGCGCTCGAGGTGGCTTGGGAGGTAGCATCGTCTACTTGGGTGTGAGCATGCTGACGGCATCGGAGAAGGATCGTGCAAAGGATTTCTTCCAAATGAATTCGTGGTCATCCGTGGGTTGGAGGTCAAGTGTGTAGGATTGAATGTGGATAGATGCGGGATATCAATGAAAGAACTCTCTATTGCTTCCGTTCATATAATAAATATCTGCCACAGATATCCAAACCGAAAGAGGCCTTCAGAGCACCCGTGGGGCATGTATTGACACAGGTCTGGCATAAGATACAATCCGTAGATAGAACGCGAGAATCCATTTTGATATATTCAGGGATCTGAATATCCGGTCGTGACTGCGGACCATTGAAAATCAAAAGCCAATGGGCTTATTTGCTTAGATCCCAGAAATTCAGTGCATGAAGCTGGTTTTTAAGGATCAGTTTCAATGGCCCGCACCCACGACCAAGAAGAGTACATGCCCATAAAATATAAATTGAAATCCGCAGATAAGAGACAATAAGAGGCGATTTTTAATGACTGATGATAAGATGGCCACAAACCACGGCTATCCTATAGCCGACGATGACGACTCATTGACGGTCGGGAGCAGAGGTCCCACCCTCCTGGAGCAGCCTGATGATTCGTAGTAGAGATGATCAACAATCCACACCACGAAAGGAGCAAACATTATGAATGAAGATAGCAAGCACCCGGCGACGGGCGGGGCTCACCAACGTATGGTCGGCAGAGGCACGTCGAACCGGGATTGGTGGCCGAACCAGTTGAACCTCAGGATTCTCCACCAGAACTCTCCCTTGTCCAATCCCATGGGCGAGGCGTTCAACTACGCTGAGGAATTCAAGAAGCTCGACCTTGCGGCCCTTAAGAAGGACCTCTTTCTACTGATGACCGACTCGCAGGACTGGTGGCCAGCCGACTACGGTCACTACGGGCCGCTCTTCATTCGGATGGCGTGGCACAGTGCAGGCACCTACCGCATGGGCGATGGCCGGGGGGGCGCGGGGTCCGGCACCCAACGCTTTGCGCCCCTCAACAGCTGGCCCGACAACGTGAACCTCGACAAGGCGCGCCGTCTGCTCTGGCCGATCAAGCAGAAATACGGCAGGAAGATCTCATGGGCCGACCTGATGATCCTCGCCGGAAACTGCGCGCTTGAGTCTATGGGATTCAAGACCTTCGGCTTCGGCGGCGGGCGCGAGGACGTCTGGGAGCCGGAAGAGGACATTTATTGGGGCTCTGAGACCGAGTGGCTTGGTGACAAGCGCTACTCCGGCGACCGGGACCTCGAGAATCCGCTCGCCGCCGTGCAGATGGGCCTGATCTACGTGAATCCGGAAGGGCCGAACGGCAACCCGGATCCGGTCGCCTCTGGCCATGACGTCCGAGAGACCTTCGCACGTATGGCCATGAACGATGAGGAGACCGTCGCGCTCGTCGCTGGCGGGCATACCTTCGGCAAGTGTCATGGCGCGGGCGATCCAGCGCTTGTCGGTCCGGAACCCGAGGCCGCCCCTATCGAGGAACAGGGACTCGGCTGGAAGAGCAGCTTCGGCTGCGGCAAAGCCGGCGATACGATCGGCAGCGGCCTGGAAGGTGCCTGGACTCCGAACCCGACCAAATGGGATATGAGCTATCTTAAGGTGCTGTTCAAATACGAGTGGGAGCTGGTCAAGAGCCCGGCCGGAGCTCATCAGTGGCTGGCCAAGGATGTGGCCGAAGAGGACATGGTGGTCGACGCGCACGATCCGTCGAAGAAGCACCGGCCGATGATGACCACTGCGGACCTCTCCCTCCGCTTCGACCCGATCTACGAGCCGATCGCGCGGCGCTACCTCGAAAACCCGGACGAGTTCGCAGCCGCCTTCGCCCGCGCATGGTTCAAGCTGACCCATCGTGACATGGGCCCACGCTCGCGCTATCTCGGTCCGGAGGTTCCGGCGGAGGAACTGATCTGGCAGGATCCGGTGCCAGCAGTCGATCACGACCTGATCGACGAGGCCGATATAGCGGCGCTCAAGGGCAAGATCCTTGCCTCGGGCCTCTCGATCTCGGAACTGGTCTCGACCGCATGGGCGTCGGCATCCACGTTCCGCGGCTCCGACAAGCGCGGCGGTGCGAACGGGGCGCGCATTCGTCTTGCGCCGCAAAAGGATTGGGAAGTCAACCAACCGGCCCAACTGAAGACTGTGCTGCAGACCCTTGAGGGAATCCAAAAGGAGTTCAACAGCGCGCAGTCCGGCGGAAAGATGGTTTCGCTCGCCGACGTGATCGTCCTGGGTGGATGCGCAGGTGTCGAGCAATCTGCGAAGAATGCCGGTCACGACGTGACCGTTCCCTTCACGCCGGGACGCGCGGATGCGTCGCAGGAGCAAACAGACGTGGAGTCATTCGCTGTACTCGAACCGGCTGCAGACGGATATCGTAACTACCTCAAAACCAAATATGCAGTATCGGCAGAGGAACTGCTGGTTGACCGGGCGCAACTGCTGACTCTGACCGCTCCTGAGATGACGGTTCTCGTTGGCGGTATGCGCGTCTTGAATGCCAACTTCGAAAAGTCTCAACACGGCGTCTTCACCAAGCGGCCAGAGACGCTCACCAACGACTTCTTCATGAATCTGCTCGACATGAAAACGACGTGGAAGGCAACCCCGGAAGATGATGGGGTGTTTGAGGGTCGTGATCGCGATAGCGGCGAACTCAGGTGGACCGGCACCCGTGTCGACCTGATCTTCGGTTCGAACTCCCAACTCCGGGCCTTGGCGGAAGTCTACGCATGTGAGGACGCCCAAGAGAAGTTCCTGCACGACTTTGTGGCGGCCTGGAACAAAGTCATGAACCTTGACCGATTCGACCTTGCCTGATTGCGGCATAGACGTATTCGCGGGCTTCTGGCAGGGCGGCAAAAAAAACGGTCAGCTGACAACCGGTTCAGCGGACGGCGATACGCCGTCCGCTGAACTACAACGTCCACGCGTTTCTCCACCGCAGCGGGCGAAGCCATCTTCGAGCGAGAAGGCGTCCTCGCCCACCTCTTCGGCCCTCTGCCAAAGGAGGGAATGGGCGGGGGAGAGAGCCCCACGACATCGATCTCGCTCTCCTCACGGAGGAGAAGCCCGCCTGGATCTAGATTAAAAACCAGCCATCATACATCTATCCCCTAAACTCCTCTTTAAATAGGAGGATATAAAATTTGGGACTTAGGTGGTTTTTCCGACATCCTCAGAAGCATAATTAAAAATCGCACCATTGTGTGACTTTATCATCATTATTAAACTCCGTATCAACGTGCATGACTTGGCTTTATCTAGCTCTAAGGCTTTGAGGAATGCGGTGTAAGCCTCTGAATCTCTACTCAGATCAAGCAAATTAATTGACTTGTGGAGCCAGGCGTCTACATGACCCGGATCTATTTCAATCGCCTTATCAAAAGATTCTAAGGCGTCTTCATATCTACCCAAACTGCTAAAGGCATCGCCTTTACTATTCCAGGCTTCTGAATACTGTGGATTAATTTGAATTATTTTGTCATAACATTCGATGCATGTATCTACAAAATTTGGGTCAATCTTTCGGGCTTCGTCAAAACACCTGATAGCTTTTTCCCACTGTTTCAAGTTGATATGAACATTACCTTTTTTGTACAGGGTATTGGCGCTATTTTCCTCCATATCGAGGACTCTATCAAGGCATTCCAAGGCTTCTTCATATCTTCCCAAACAATTGAGTACTTCACCTTTGTTGTTCAACGTTTCGATATTTGTGGGATCAATCTGATTAGCAGTTTCATAGCATTCGACCGCATTTTCACAACAATTTTTGTGTTTAAAAACATCTCCCATTTTGCGATGGGCTTCTGCATCTATAGGATTTAACTTAATAAGTTCTTCATAGCATTTAATTGCATCATCATAGTTACCTAGCTTATCATATGCGACACCCTTTAAATCTAATACTTTACTAATAAAATTTTCATCAGATATATTACTCTCTAGAACTTTATTGCAACAAGCAACGGCTAATTTAAGAGATTGATCAGATCCGCTATCTACATATTCTGAAGCTTTTCCGATCAAATTTTTCAATTCGCTTTTGTGCATAAATTCATCGATCAACTTTTTACCGTAAACTATGTCTTTTATATCTACCAGAATCCTCCCCCCTAGTGAGCAGGTTAGATAGAAACATATTAGAATGTTTATATTGATTAGATCAATAAGTATTTTTCGGTGTCCTGCTACTTTTTTACGTAAATCAGCGTATCGGCTCAAACATAAATGCCCATATAGACGACGTCCGATACAACCTCATGTTTAACCCCCTCTTTGGTCATTTAGAGTTAGCTTAACTAGGTTTATGGGATAGCATCTCGGAGCCCACCGCTGTGTAGCTCACGATATCATATATTTCGTTGAATATTTTTAGATTTACCTTTATCGCGTTGTTCAGCCTAAATTCAACTATCCATGATTTTTATGGGTTCTGATGATCACCGCCCCTTCTCCCTCCTCCGCCTCGGCCAAAAGCCCGGCCTCTCTGAAGATCCGCACCCAGTCGGCCCCGGAGTAGTTCGGGCCGTGATGATGACCGATCGGCTCCACAGCCAGATATCGCCCCTCCTTTTGGAGGACGCGTCGGATCTCCGAGAGACCTCTTGGGATCTCGTCGAGGTGGTGAAGCATGAAAAATGAGGAGATCATTTCAAACGAGCCGTCTTCGAAGGGGAGGTCGTAGGCGCTGGCGGTCCTGAACTCGACGTTTTTTATTCTAAGAACTTCGGCGTTCATCCTCGCCTGCCCCGTGAGGGCGTCGAATATATCGATCCCGAAGACCTTGGAGTTGGGGTTACTCTTTGCGATGTCGAGGGTCAACCTTCCAAATCCGCACCCCACATCGAGGATCTTCTCGCCTCTGATCTCCGAAAGGACCCTGGGCCAAACCCGGTTTCTCGTGGAGACGGGCCGGGCCACCGGGAAGCTCGCGTCCTTCGAGGCGACCGCGTCGAGGTGGGTGTAGGGAAGGACCGCATAGACCTTCGACCCGTTTGCGGCCATCAGCCCCCTGACGTAGACCGCGCCCCCTTTTCCCCATCGATCAGCTCAACGATCGAAACCCCAAAGCCCCCGCAAAAGCGCCTCGACCATTCCTTTCCCTGTTCCGGGTACTCGATATCAAGCGGGGTGTGGATGATGATGTAGTGAGAACATTCGGGGCTGAAATATGTGGAGGAATCTTCATCGTGGATGAGCTTGATTTCGCTTATGCTGTCTTTGAAAAGGGCGAGATATTGGAGGGCATCAGGATCTGCGTGATTTCGGACGGTTCCGATCTCTTCAAACATGATCATAAACATGGACTTTACCGAATAAATAGCCGCCTATCGAATAGAGAACGTAATGCGCCCGGATTCTGCCGCCATCGCCTGGCCGGGCATCGGCCGAGCGGGGTCGGCGGATCTCCACGCCCGCCTTCGGCGCGGTGCCAGACGCCTTCGAGTAGCCCGGGGCCGCCGTGGATTGCCATTTTCGACCCGGACCCCGTAAGGCCTATACGAAGGCCGGTTCTGATACTTTACCCTGAGCTTGAACCTCTCCTTCGCCTTTACGCTGCGAGGTGTTCTCCCAACACCCAGCATCTCACGTTCCCTGAAATTCCTGAACATTCTGCCATCTTCGTCGGCATGAATTATCACCTTGGGAAAGCTTGTTGATACATGGAAGAAGGACCGAAGAAAGGCAGGACCGTCAGCAGGTCCACTGCCTAACACATTCTCTACTTGGGTCTCGGTCCGGAGCGTGTGGTAGCATGGTAGCTTTTACATCTTAGTACCGTAGATAAGAAGCGTCTTTCTGTGCTGCTCGCCTTGCTTTTCCAGAAGTTTCAGATTGATATTAGCAAGTCCTGCTTCCTTGAACATGCTTATGATCTCTTCTGGATCTGCTCCATCGCCGAACGGCAACTTTTTACCGATTTCATCTCCGTAATGATGCTTTCCCGAATCAGATCCCTGGTGCGGAATGTCGGTTATTACCATTCCGCCAGGTTTGATCACCCGAACCCATTCCTTTGATGCTTTGAACGGATCTGCCAGCGTCCAGATAACGTGTCTGCTCACAACTGCATCAAAGGACGCATATCAGGAAAGGTGAGTTTCTCCGCGTCTTGAACCTCGAACCGAATGGGCATTTGGGCGGCCTCGGCCTTTTCTTTCGCTTTCTGCATCATGGTCATGGACCAATCCACGGCAGTTACGCCGTAGCCCATTCTTGCCAGGAGAAGCGCCAGAAAGCCGGTACCCGTTCCGATATCAAGAACTCTTAGATCCTGTTTGTGGCCCAGCAGTTGTGAGATCTCATTGCCCCACAATTCCTTCTCTATCTCTGAGTTTACGCCATGACCAACAAACCCATCGTAGTCCTTACTTGGGTCGTTCCACCATTCTCTAATCGAACTCTTGATCTCTGATTGCTGCGAATCTGACTTCATGATATCTCTCCACTATAATTTTACTACCATAAGATATTGACAGATGATGGCTTGGCCATCATCTGCCCCATCGATCTGCAAGGTAAACCGACATCGTATGATGCCACTACGGTTTGGGATAAGTCCATGTTCCCTCAAGTTCCATACCATGGAACTCTTTGAAATATTCTTTGTTCATCACATCAGGTGAGATATCCTCAAACAGATCGGGATGAAGCCACTTGGCCATGCAGACATGACCTATCACCCATCTTGGTCCCGAGATGAGGTCTCTGTTAAGAACGTAAACGTGATTGTTTTTCGTGGCGTTGAACTCCAGGAAGCCTTCACCTGCCCTCTCTTCAATCAGACCATCTAGATTATTCTTGACGTCCTCTTCGGTCTTTCCGGGACCGCTCATGCCGCCTCCCATGAAATCCATGAAGATGTAGTCGGGATTCTTGGAGAAAACCCATTCAGCTTCCACTTCCACTGTGGTGGCTTCCTCGTTCAGCTGGAGATCGTTGGCGATATTTATTCCGCCGCAACCTTCTGCCGCCCTTCCCGCACTGGGATTATCCGGTGCGATGGCCCACCATTTTTTTTGCAGATCAGACATATATTCGTAGAAGAATGTGGGAGTATCCTGCGGCTCCAGGTCCTTGGTTCTCTCCTCTACGATGTTGTCGTATTTATTTATCCAACTGACGAGTTTGCTCGCCTCATCCTCTTTGTCGAGAAGCTCTCCCAGGATCTGCGTTTCTGGAATGATGTGATCTCTAGTGCTCAAACTTAAGACAAGAACCGGAACACCGTGCAGATTCTTTGTTATCTCTTCTGCTGAAGCGCCTTGTCTGGTTGGTATTACCACCAGATCGGGCTCCAGCATCAACACCTGTTCGTAATTCACTTCTTGTGCATGAACAGATACTGCGGGAACATCGCTTAAGCCGAAGTATGGAAATCGCTCATGAAATGTGGAATCAACACCAACGATCATATCCCCACCACCCAGTGCGAGCAGAACCTCCATCTGGCGGTAATCGGTGGATATGATGTTTTCGATTGGTAAGTTCACTGTGACAGTTCTTCCGATTTCGTCGACGACCGTGATTGAATCATCCGTCCTATCCAGGATACACTCATTCGTTGTGACCTCTGCGGTTGAGGGCAATGCAACAAGGCTCAACAGGAGCATAGCCAATATCGCATGCTGCGCAATTTTCATCGTATTCGACCTGTTCATCAATATTCCCTCAGGATCGGTCTGCTTAAATTAACGATTTCAACGACTTAAATCATACTATTTAAGTATTATGTGGTAAAAAAGATCTCTAGATTGATCAATACTTATACATTATGGCAGACCGGCGTCACTGAATATATGAATTGCGCATCGCTTATGTCAGATGCTACGCCCCAGCATATTCAAACAAAAATATAATGATGATTCGAAGATGGACGTTCACGGAAAATACGGATGTGAGATTAAAAGTCTCACATCCCTCAAAAGACTACCTTGGCATCGGATAAACCCAAGTTCCTTCCAGCTCTTCTACGCCCAGGAAATCCTCGAGAAACTCTTTGTGGATCTGCTCCGGGTCGAGATCTTCGAATAGATCTGGATGAAGCCACTTGGCAAAGCAAACGTGGCCTACGATCCACCTTGGACCGCAAACAAAATCATAGTCTATGGCGTATGTATTGTCGTTTTTCACAGCAGTGACAATTCCTATTCCTTCGTTCGCCCTCTCTTCGATCATGTTGTCAAGGCCATCTCTGACATCCTCTCCAGAAAATCCCGGGCCGCTCATTCCACTATGGAAATCAAGGAATATATAGTCCGGGTTTTTCGATAGGATCCATTCTGGGTCAACTTCAACCGAGTGCATTCCCTCTGTATAATTGAGTTCATATGCGATATTTCGTCCACCGCACCCTCAACTACTGAACCTGAACGGCCTGTCGGAACGTTGGCTTTCCATTTACTGGATGTGGATGTGGCCTCGTAATAAAAAGTCGGCATATCATCAGATTCAAGGTCCTCCGTTCTTGACTCGACAATGCCCTCATACTTGTTTATCCAGTCGATGAGTCTGTCCGCTTCCGCCTCCTTTCCCAGGACCTGTCCGAGTATCTGCACCTCTGGAATTATGTGATCTCTGTGACCCAGATCGAATACTAGGACTGGTACTCCTTGTAGCTTCTCGGAGATCTCATCTGCCATTCCCCCTTTGCTTCTAGGAACTATCATTAAATCTGGCTCCTGCAAAAGGATATTTTCATAGTTCATTTCTGCTGCGTGAGTTAGTGAGACCTCAGGAACATCCTTTAGACCCAAGAATGGATAACGAGTGTGGTATGAGACGTCGACACCAACGAACATATCCTCGGCACCCATAGCCAGCAGTGTTTCCATCTGTCGATAGTCGGTGGCTATGATATTTTCGACAGGCAGGTTAATCGTTACCGTCCGCCCGATCTCGTCGATAACTGTTATAGAATCTGACGTTTTGCTCAAAATCTTCTCTTCGGGCACGATCTCTGCAGTTGATGTCAATACAGCCAGGCTCAATAAGAGCACAGCCGATATTGCATACCGCATGATTGTCATCACATTCGACCTTTTCATCAATACACCCTCTGTAACAATCTGATTAATTAATCGACTTCGACGAGCATTTTCACAATATTTAAGCTTTATGTAACAAAAAACAAACCTAAATTTAATTAATCATCGCATCAAGCAACCAGAATCTTGCGCCGCAAAGCCGCATCATGTAAACTAAAAATCTGACATGACCTCCTAAAATTTAAATTTAAATCCAAATTTGTGCTGAGGTAGTCTACCTATAACGAGTTGTTGCGCATGAAAACCACAACATTAGCCCACATCCCGTAATATGGCACTTATGAGTGCCAATCGAATGCTATCGCCCCCCTTACGTCGTCCTTGTGATTTGGTACGGTGAGATCAACTCATTTGCGGTAGACGACCAGACCTCTTGCAAATTCGGATAAACAAGTTGGTACGTGTTTAGCTCACCCTGAATCGATTGTATGATGTTGGTTTTGGTGAACATGCTCAATTCATCTTTCGCGGGTCTGTTGAATGTCGCTTGTTCTTTGGCGGGCTCCGGGATCGCGGGGCTCGGCGCCGTAACCCCCGGCGGCGAGGTTCGCTGACGCCCCCGCCAAGGCGGAGCTCCACCGCCGGGCCCCTTTCACGCAGCGTACATCAGCGTACATGTCCGTGATAGTCTCAGAACGCCCAACGCTACCGGAACGAAGTGGCGTGATGGCAAATCGATATAATGTCAAATTTAAAATAAAATTATTTGAGGTCGAGGTCTGAAGATCGGGTTCAGGGTTTTTTCAGCCCGCCCAACAGGTTCCCCACGGCCGAGAAGGCCGACTTGACCGCAGATACGGCCTGGTCGTAGAGGAAAACGCCAAAGATGCCGATCAACATGGCGAGGACCACGATTCCGATCAGGACTGCTATCACCAAGCTTATCAGAGTCAACTATTTTTCACCTCGTCGAAACGTCATTCGCTCTGGTGCCCGTGGACTTATCCGGAGATCCGGGCTGGACGCACTTGATCTTTAGGCCGTCCTGAAACCGGATCTGGAATCCCGGAAATCGCGGTTCTCCAGCGCCACTGGCATGGAACTTCAGCTACCCTGTGCGTTCATCGGATAAAAAGGTTTGACAGGACGATAGGACTTGAGATCCGATACCTGAGACTTGAAGAGGGCCTCTGAAGATGACTGGGTTTTGGAAATTGTCACGCACATCTCCTTAAGCGGTGGGGGAAAAGGCGTTCTTAATGAAAGCCGACTGGTATTTCAGACGTTCGTTTAGACGGAGAATCGAGTGAATCGTCAAGATCTGACGGTCTTATCCGCCCATGATCAGCTGAAGCGATCGATTAAAGCTTAAAATACCTTACAATAATTAGAGAAGAACAACCGATAAGCGCGAGAAAAATATATTAAATAAATATGTATATTCATATGTCCTACAGTTTTTCTGCATGATAATCGTTCACATGCTGCCCAGAACGTGATATATTTTGTCCAAATATCCCCTGATGATTACAGCAAATGAATCGAAAAGAGCTGACGGAAAGCGTTATATGCAATAATGGGCCAAAAAGTCGATTGTAACCAACAGGAGTGGAGGTTAAGCATATGGTGAAAAAAGCTTTCATAGCTTTAATCTTCGTCTCGATGCTGTCGATCGGCATCTGTGCAGCTCAGGACGAAGAGACAAAGACAATCGTAGAGACGGCCGCAGCCGACGGCAATTTCAATACCCTGGTTGCCGCAATAGAGGCCGCAGGACTTACAGACGATCTGAACGGTGAAGGGCCCTTCACGGTCTTCGCCCCCACCGACGTCGCCTTTGAAGCTGCAGAAGGCCTCGACATGAACGACACCGAGGCCCTCGCCGAGATCCTCACCTACCACGTCGCCCTTGGCGAGTACATGGCAGCAGACATAGTCGGCATGACTTCCATCCCCACCCTCCAGGGCGGAAACCTCACAGTTGAGGTAACCGACGAGGGCGTTATGGTGGACGGCGCCAAGGTGATACAGGCAGACGTCCTCTGCAGCAACGGCGTAATTCACGTCATCGGCGCGGTCATGATGCCGCCTGCTGAGGAGGAGATCGAGGAAACCGAGGAGACGGTCGAGGAGACGAACGGTGAAATGACCGTCGAGATCGAAGAGCCCGTGTCCGAGATGGCTAACGAAGAGGGCGTGGAGACCGACGAAGTCGAGGCTTGAAACCAGAAATTTCGGCAACTTATATTGAGGCAGAGGACTCTCGTCCTCCGCCTCAGATCATCATTTCTTCTCCTGATTCACATTTCTTCTGCCGATGTTTTGATTTGTGTGGTTTGCTCATTTTTCCAGGATCAGCCTCTTCCCGCAACCTGTTAGTTTCCTCACCAAAAACCCGATATATGACCTTGGCCATGCGGTCGCCAAAGGCGATAAAATTATGTTGATCGGAATCGATGTCGGCGGAACCACTACAGACGCGGTTCTAATAGACGAAGGAAAAGTAATAAACACGTCAAAAGTCCCGACCGACCACGACCATCTCCTGGAGTGCCTGATGAGCGCCCTCGACGAGATCGTCCGGGACATCTCGCCGAAGAAGATCGAGCGGGTCGTTCTCAGCACCACCCTCATAACCAACCTCATCGCTGAGGGGAAGGCCGACCCCGTGGCCCTGATCATAGAGCCAGGTCCCGGTATGAACCCCGAAGGCTACACCCTTGGTAGCGAGGTCCACATAATCCGAGGAGCCATCGACTTCCGGGGAAGGGAGATCCAGGCCCTGGATGAAAGACAGGTCCAGAACGCGGCAGCCAAGATCTCTGAGCGAGGTTACAGGAAGGTGGCGGTGGTCAGCAAGTTCGGGCAGAGAAACCACACCCACGAAGAGACGATGCGGGAGATCGTCCAGAGGACAAGCCCTGACCTCCAGGTGGAGATGGGCCACCAAGCTTCGGGACGGCTCAACTTTCCGAGAAGGTCGGCGACGGCTATGCTGAAGGTCGCAGCCCAGGACAAGTACAGGGAATTTGCGGACCAGATCACCAAGGCCGTGTCCAGTAGGAATATCGAGGCGCCGATCTACATACTCAAGGCCGACGGCGGGACGCTGCCTCTGGCGACGTCCGTCGAGTATCCCGTCGAGACGATCTTCTCAGGGCCCGCCGCCAGCACCATGGGTGTTCTCGCCCTCACGCCTCCGGGCCAGACCTCCGTCGTCGTCGACATCGGCGGGACCACGACAGACCTCGCCCTGATCCTGGATGGGGTCCCCCTGATGTCCTCTGAGGGCGCTAAGGTGAACAGCTACCTCACCCACATCAGGGCCTTTGCGGTCAAGTCCGTGGCCCTGGGCGGCGACAGCAGGGTGAGGGCCTCCGGCGACGAGGTCACCCTCGGACCGGAGAGGGCAGGTCCCGCATATTGCCTCGGAGGGCCCGAGCCCACCCCCACCGACGCCATGAGGCTATTGAACATGATCGCCATCGGCGAGCGCGTCCTAGCAGAAGAGGCGATGGCGAATCTGGGCAAAGACCTCGGCTGCTCTGCAGGCGAGGCGGCCCAGAAGGTGGTGGACGCGGCCGTCGAGAAGCTTCTCAGTGAGATCAACGGGATGTTCCTCGCCTGGGAGCTGGAGCCAGCTTATCGGGTCTGGGAGATCCTCCAGAAGGAGAAGATCAGGCCCCAGAACGTCGTCGGAGTAGGCGGCGGAAGTTTGGGCCTTGTGCCCCTGGTGGCAGAAAGGCTCAGTGCCCGTGGGATCATACCCGAGAACGCCACCGTCGCCAACGCCATAGGAGCTGCCGTGGCGAGGCCCACCATGACCCTCACCTTCAGGGCCGATACCGAGCGGGGCTTTTACACCGTCGCCGAGGACGGAACGACGGGAGAGATCAGGGACAGGAAGTTCGGCCAGAAGGAGGCGGAGTCGATGGCAAAGAAGTTGATAGTGGAGCTGGCCGGCAAGATGGGGATCAAAGAGTACGCATCGGAGGCCGTGGTGACCCACAGCGAGGTCTTCAACATGGTCCGGGGCTGGTCCACCAGCGGCCGGATCCTAGACGTCAGCATGCAGATTCCAGCGGGCCTCATCCCCGAGTGGACGGGAGGTGGAAGAGTATGACGACCTTGAGAGAAGAGAACAGAGGGCGGGCGCGGAAGATGGGGCTGATATTCTTCCCGGCCTTCGACTGGGCGATAACCCCCACCCACCCGGAGAGGGAGGAGAGGCTCCTTTACACCAAAGACCAGATCTTCGAGGAGGGTCTTATGGACCTGCCCGAGGTCGAGGAGTACAAGCCGCGCCTCGCGGAGCTGAAAGACATCGCAAGGGTCCACTTCTGCATACCGTCCGTCGAGTCCCTCGTCACCGAAGCCCACCTGATCGCCGCAGGGTCCACCCTCGTCCTCGCCGACGCCTACATGAAAAAAGATATCACCAACGCCTTCGCCCTCGTCAGGCCGCCGGGCCACCACTCCATGAGGGTCGCCCACGGGAACCGCGGCTTTTGCAACGTCAACAACGAGGCGATAATGGTCGAGTACATCCGCCGAAAGTACGGCATTCGGCGGGTAGCGATCATCGATACCGACGTCCACCACGGCGACGGGACCCAGGAGATCTTCTACCACGACCCCGACGTCCTCTTCATATCCTTCCACCAGGACGGAAGAACCCTCTATCCTGGGTCTGGGTTCGTCGACGAGCAGGGCGGGCCCAAGGCCATCGGAAGAACGATCAACATACCCCTGCCACCCGAGACCCCCGACGAGGGGATCCTTTACGTCCTCGAAGAGCTGGTCCTCCCGATCCTGAAGGATTTCCGGCCCCAGCTGGTCGTCAACTCTGCGGGCCAGGACAACCACTACACCGACCCCCTCGCAAACATGCGGTTTTCGGCACAGGGGTACGCGAAGCTGAATGAGATGCTGGCGCCGGACATCGCGGTCCTTGAGGGCGGCTACGCCATCGAGACGGCTCTCCCCTACGTCGACTGTGGGATCATCCTCGCCATGGCCGGCCTCGACTACTCGAACGTGAGGGAGCCGGACTTCGTTCCCGGAAAGTTCACGATGTCGAGGACGATGGAGGCGAATATCGTGGGGACGGTCGAGTACCTCCAGGGTATCTGGGAGGCAAGAGACGAGCTTACGGAGACGGCCGTAGAGAGGGCGGGACCCTTCTTCCGCAGGCGAAAGAACATCTTCTACGATACCGACGGCATCCAGGAGAAGCAGACCGAGTCTGTCAAAATGTGTCCCGACAAAAGCTGCCCAGGCTACATGACGATAGACACCGACGCCGTCAGAGGCTACGGGATGTCTGATAGCGGGTTTGGCGTCTTCGTGCCGCTATTCGCCTGCAAGCGTTGCCGGGAGGAGGCAAGAGAAGAGTACGAGGCCCACAAGACCGATTCCAGGTACAACTACGTCTATTTCCAGGACAAGAACTCGGATAACTTCCGGCTCTACAGCACCAGGATGCACAACGAGCGGGTCTATTGAAGTAGAGAAGTAGAGGTAGTGGGAGAAAGCCCGGCCAGTTGGGGGGGATGAGGCAGGGACCGCGGGCGGCGGGGCCGGATTCGTCGCCTTCGTCTCCTTATGCCAACCTCCGATGTTTAAGGCCGCGATGCTCAAGGCTGCGATGTTTGAGGTGGACCGCCAGACGATCGGGAGTCCAAAAGTTCTTTAATGCGTGAAGCTAAAAGATACCAACAGATCAGCATGGCGAAATTACCAGGCGAACCAGGAAAAGTCTCCATGAAGTTCAGCTCAGAGAAGGGCTTCAATGAGTTCAAACAGAAGTTCTCCCTGACCAACCCCGATGCAGCAGCTTTTCTGAGAGAACTTGCCCAGGAGATTGAAGCAGGAGGCGAAATAGAGATAGACCACGATGACGTCTCCGTTTCCGTCAATCCCGAGTCTCCGATCAAGCTCGAAGTAGAGTTGGAGGGAGACGAGCTCGAGATTGAGATAAAACTCAAAGCAAAATCGTGATTGGTAATCAAGATATGAATGGACGAAGCGGAGAGATAAGGGAGATTCGGATCGCTTCTTGGTGGCGGAGGCTCGGAGCCTGGCTGATCGACATAATCCTTGTGGGGCTGCTCTGGGATATTCTAGCGACGATAGCAGGCATCGCTGGACCATTTCAGATATTCTGCTTTGGTCCCCTACACGGCCCATTCTTCCACCACTGGTTCGTAGACATCGGGCCCGACGACGGTCTCGTCCTGTTTGTTTACTGGACGCTCCTGGAGGGGTATCGGGGCCAGTCCTTGGGGAAGATGGCCCTTGGCCTGAAGGTGACCGACAGGAGGGGCGATGAGATCGACCTTCCCAAGGCCGCCATCGAGAGCTTCGGCAAGGCCTTCCTCCTGCCCCTGGACTATCTCATCGGCTGGATTGCCATGCCGGGGTCGGGCCAGAGGCTATTCAACCGCCTCTCGGAGACGATCGTCGTGATGGTCGACGATTCAGCGCCGGAGGGCGTCCGTTACGTGAGGCCGGAGTAGCGGGCATATTTTTTGCACCACAGCCCTTGATCTCATCTCGCCCACCTCTCAGCCCAGGTTCTTCTCGATCCAGGCCTCGATCGCGTCCCACGCGTCCCAGAAGGCCTGGAGCCGCTCCTCTTCGGTCCCAGCGGCGGCTGCGGGATCGGGGAAGCTCTGGTGGACCCTCTCGCCCCCGCTGGGGAAGAAGGGGCAGGACTCTTTCACCCAGTCTCAGACCGTCACCACCAGGTCGAACTCGACACCCCGAAGCTCGTTCAGGCTCTTGGACCGCTGGTCCGAGATGTCCACGCCCCGCTCCGCCATCGCCCTGATGGCGAGGGGGTTCTCTTCCGTCGGGAGGGTTCCGGCGCAGAACACCTCGTAACGATCGCCGTGCAGGTGGCGCAGAAGCCCCTCAGTCATCTGGGATCGGGCCGAGTTGTTGGTGCAGACGAAGAGGACGCGGGTTTTGGTGATGGGGGACATGATTTTTATCGAATACCCCGCAGCTCTGCTGCGGGGATGGGAGGATAAACGTCCTAACAAGTGTTTCTGATATGCGTATTAATGATAGAGGATTTCGATTTACTCGTTGCGATAGCGCGATTTGAGCCCAAATCCAATAATTAGCATCATCTTTGCGCTCAACCGTACCAAATCTTCTTATTTTACTCTCATTTTTCATTAATTTTAGATAGCATCCGCTATCTTCAGATTACCTTTGCCTTTTTTAGTGTGTATAGCTGATACAGATTATACGATATAGCTACAACTATAATTTTGCCATAAACCCTTTTCA
>DAQG01000084.1 GCA_002502785.1 Methanothrix harundinacea
CCAGTGGGTCAACTCCTACAAGCGGCTCGTTCCCGGATACGAGGCTCCCGTCTACATCTCCTGGGCGAGAAGGAACAGGTCGGCCCTCGTGCGGATGCCGATGTACAAGCCCGGAAAGGAGAACGCCACCCGTGTTGAGTACAGAAGCCCAGACCCAGGCGCGAACCCGTACCTGGCCTTTTCGGTTATGCTGGCTGCGGGCATGGACGGCGTCAAGAACAAGTACGAGCTTCCCGAGCCGATCGAGCGGGACATCTTCAAGATGACCGATGCGGAGAAGGAGAAGGCGGGAATCACGTCCCTTCCGGGAAGCCTGATCGAGGCTCTGATGCTCACCGAAAATAGCAGTCTCATGAAAGAGACCCTCGGAGACCACATATTCACCAACTTCCTCGCATCGAAGAAGGTCGAGTGGGATGAGTACAGGACCAATGTCAGCAAGTGGGAGATCGAGAAGTACCTGCCGCTGCTGTAGTCGGCATGCTCGGAGAAATTGATCAGAGATAGGTTCAGCTAAAACGATGCGGGCGCGCTCCCTTCCGTCTTGACGAAAAACATCTCCACCCAAACGGGCGCGCCCGAATCGGAAGCTCAACTGTCATCCGGACGAAGCCGTTTTTCCACTCGAACTTGTCACACCCTCCGACCTGGGATCGAGTCGCTTTGATGGATCTGGGCAGAAGCCGGATGCTCGCGCTTGAGGTAGATAGCGTTGATGAGGGTTGAAACCATAATTCTGCCGGAGAAGCTGGAGAGGTTGTTGGCGGCCCTCAAAGAGAAGGGTTTCGACTCAATGACGATCAGCGATGTGGCTGGTCGAGGGGAGCAGAGGGGAATCAAGCTCCGATATGGTGGGCGGGCCGAGAGCGTCGACCTGCTTTCGAAGGTCAGAATAGAGCTGATAGTCTGCGACTACGAGGTCGATTTTTTGATCGAGACGATCACCGAGGCGGTCAGGACCGGCAAAATTGGAGATGGCAGAATCTTCGTCAGCCCCGTGGCCAGATCGATCAAGGTCAGAAACGGCGAGGACACTGCCATGCTCGAAACTTGATTGTTCTCACCTCAGCCTTCAATGATCACCGATGCTCAGAGATTATTGATCATACCGACTTCGTAGAATTCCTCACCCTGCCACATCTTGATCTTCATTTTGGATAGAAGATCGGTCTCGTCATGGGCGAGACCGACCGTCTTAAGCCAGCCCAGGTCGCAACGATACTTCGTTCTCTGCGGTTCGGGCACCTCTTTTGTTTGATAGGTTATATTGCCATTTAGTCCAGCATTTAGTCGCATTCTCGTTATGATCTTTTCATATCACTTAAGAATTTGGCATATTTTGACATAAATATGCTTATAAAATCGGCAGTAATCTTAGGAGCATGGAACTGCCGTTACGCAAAATCTTACTATTATCGACGCTGATCGGACTTGTGGGAACTGCCGCAGCTGAATCCACGATAAATCCTGCGGACAACGCCTGGGTTCTGATCAGTGCCGCCCTCGTTTTGATCATGATCCCCGGAGTTGGGCTATTCTATGGGGGGATGGTCAGAAAGAAGAACGCCATATCCACGATAATATTCAGCTTTGCGATCATGGGGACGATAAGCCTCCAGTGGATACTGATCGGGTACACCCTCGCCTTCGGACACGACATCGGAGGGATAATTGGGGGGCTCGATTATCTGGGGCTTCGAGGGGTTGGCATGGAGGCGATGGACGGATTGACCATACCATCGCTGACCTTCATGATATTCCAGGCGATGTTTGCAGTCATCACCGTCTCCCTGATAACGGGAAGCTATGTAGAGAGGATCAAGTTCAGCTCTTTTCTTGTATTCTCCCTGGCCTGGGCGACTCTCGTCTACGACCCGATAGCCCACTGGGTCTGGGGCGGGGGATTCCTATCCCAGATGGGGGCTCTCGACTTCGCCGGCGGGATCGTCGTCCACATAAGCGCTGGGGTTTCGGCTCTGGCGATAGCCATGGTGATCGGGGTGAGGAAGGGCTTTGGCAGAGACCCGATGGAGCCCCACAACATCCCCACCACCGTTCTCGGGGCAGCTCTCCTGTGGTTTGGGTGGTTTGGCTTCAACGCCGGGTCGGCCCTTGCCGCCGACGGAATTGCAGCCAACGCCTTCGTCACCACCAACACCTCGGCCGCCGCCGCGGCCACGACCTGGATGCTTCTGTCCTGGCGGGATCGGGCACCCAGCGCTCTGGGGATCGTGACGGGAGCTGTGGCTGGGCTTGCCGCCATCACGCCAGCGGCAGGCTTTGTAACGCCTCTTGCGGCGATACCCATCGGCATCGGCGCTGCCTTCGTCGGCTACTACGCCATTCTGATTATCAGAGGCGGCAAGAAAGTGGACGATTTCCTGGACGTTCTCGCCTGTCACGGTATCGGGTCTACATGGGGCGTCATAGCCACCGGGATATTCGCGTCAATAGGCGCAGCTGGCCTTCTCGCGGGAAACTCCTCCCAGCTCATGGTACAGGTCGCGGCAGTAGCCATCACATGGACATACTCATTCGTTGCCACTTTCGGGATCGCCAAAGCCGTGGACGCGGTGATGGGTCTACGGGTCGGAAACGATGAGGAGGCGGTGGGCCTTGACATCAGCCAGCACGGCGAGGGAGCTTACGTCTAAAACGGTGATGATGAGGGTGATGACGAAGATGAGGTTTCGAGGAGAGGCTCTGGCATGAAGAAGATTGAAGCGATAATAAGGCCCGAAAGGCTGAGCCCGGTGAGGGAGGCCCTCGACAAAAACGGCTTTCTTGGGATGTCGGCGACGGAGATCAAAGGCCGAGGCCGACAGAAGGGCGTCATGCTTCAGTGGAGGGCAGGGGAATACAAGGTGGATTTCCTGCCGAAGGTGAAACTGGAGGTGGTTGTGGAGGATGAGGATGCCGACCGCCTGATCGATCTGATCTGCGACACCGCTTACACCGGCGAGGCGGGAGACGGCAAGATCTTCGTCTATCCTGTGGTGGACGTGATCAGGGTGAGGACGAAGGTGAGGGGTTCGACCGCGGTCTAGTTCGGCGCGGTACTGGCCCGGCTGGCGGGCTGGGCCGCCTCCTCACTCCGGAGGTCCGCCCTGATGGCGAAGCGAGGGGGGGCGGGAGGTCTGTTCGTACAACGGCCAGGACCCCGACTTCCTTTGCCGGTTACCCGGTACTAAATACGTTCTCCGTTAGGACATGGCACGTCTGCTAACTTTGGTTTTGGACTCCTTCTTGTTATCTTGCTATATCTGATAAAGTTAGCAAATTAAAATTATAAAAATCAACTTTATAGACGGGCACCATCAAAACGAGCGATATTATGGATATGGGAGTCTATAAACTCGCCATAGGAGAACTTTAGAAGAATAGCTATAAATATGGACCAGAACCCCATCTCACCTAACCAATGGGAGGGTACTATCCATGAAGAAAATTGTCGTATCGCTTTTGGTCCTCGCCTTCCTCTGCTCGGCGGCACTCGCCTCGAGCCAGGGCGGCGAGGATGCGGGACCTAAGGGCATTCACGAGGCCGGAACCGGAATCGAAAACCCCGAAATTAAAGAAGAGGCACAGGGTACTGGCCAGGGACTCGAGGACGAGGAAGAAGTGATCGTCGTTGAGGAGGTCGTAGCCGAGCCTGAGGCAGAGGTCGAAGAAGAGACGGCTGAGGCTGAGGCTGAGACCGAGAAGCAGCCTGGGTTCGAGGCGCTCTTTGGCGTAACGGGCCTTCTGGCGGCAGCTTTGATTCTGAGGCTCAGGAATTAAATCGAATCGCCTTCTGAAAAGCCTGACGAAAAGAATTTCTGATCTGAGGGCGTGGGGCTTTCGCCCACCCCCTCGAACTTCTATTTAATCCGGGAGTCATATCTGCATGCATTCTTTCCTCTAACATAGTGGGCTCTTTATCCCTATCTTGCGATACCGGTCGCCCGATACGATGAAGCTGCAGAATCCGTCTAAGCCTAATGCCGCCGCCGAAAGAGCCGCAATCTTACTTACATTCGTCTGCAGGCCAGCATCGGCCGGATCGGCCTTGGAGATCGAGAGAGAAGTTGCAGGCCTGAAAACACGTCCGAGTGATAAAGTTATATCCTCTGTAAGGCCTAAAGTTTCGGGCGACGTCCAAAAAGGTTTTGCTTTTCAGGTGCATGAGAAAGTTCACCAACGTGAGGTGAGCAAGACGCAGATCCCGAAAAAAATGCGCGCAATGGTCCTTGAAGAGCTCGGAAAGCCCTTGCAGGAGAAGACGGTCCCGGTCCCCAGGCCCGGTTCTGGTCAGGTTTTGATTAAGGTTCGAGCCTGTGGCGTCTGCAGAACCGACCTGCACATAATCGACGGGGAGCTTTCCGACCCGAAGCTGCCCCTGATTCCGGGCCACGAGATCGTGGGGACTGTCGTCGCCGTGGGTGGAGGCGAGCACGAAGACGAAAGCGAGGGATCAGTCGCAAACCGGTTTCGGATCGGAGAGCGGGTGGGGGTTCCATGGCTTGGCCATACCGACGGAACCTGTGCATACTGCAAAAAGGGAAAAGAGAACCTCTGCGACGGAGCTCTATTCACAGGCTACACCATCAATGGCGGGTACGCCGAGTATGCCGTCGCCGACCAAAACTTCTCCTTTCACCTTCCTGAGTCCTACAGCGACGCCGAGGCCGCGCCCCTCCTATGCGCTGGCCTCATCGGGTACAGATCCTATCGGATGGCGACAGCCGATCCCGGCACAAGACGCATCGGGATCTACGGATTTGGAGCCGCAGCCCATATAATCGCTCAAGTGGCCCGCCATCAGGGAAAGGAGATCTTCGCTTTCACCCGCCCCGGGGACGTAGAGGCCCAGAAGTTCGCCCGAGGGCTTGGAGCCGCCTGGGCCAGCGGCTCAGACCAGGATCCGCCCGACCTCCTGGACGCCGCCATCATCTTCGCACCCGTCGGCCACCTGGTCCCAGCAGCATTGAGGGCGACGGCGAAGGGAGGAACCGTAGTCTGTGCCGGGATTCATATGAGCGAGATTCCCTCTTTTCCCTACAGCATCCTATGGGAGGAGAGGGTCCTCCGGTCCGTTGCGAACCTGACCCGAAGAGACGGCGAGGAATTTCTGAGGATCGCTCCCGAGGTCCCTGTGAAGACCGAGGTGGTGCCCTTCGCCCTTGAAGAGGCAAACGTCGCCCTGGAGAGACTCCGGTCCGGAAAGATCGAAGGGGCTGCAGTTCTGTTGATCCGATGACCGTGGAAAGGATCGTTTTCTCGCCAAACCTCCAACCGCTTGGATACTTTCGCACCGCACATCCAAAACCCCTATTTGATGGTCATGCGCTTTTGAGATCGTGACCACCCTGGAGAAGATGGCGCGTCTGGCCGCTCTTAGCAGGTTCGACTCCGTGGGCCCGCCTTCGGGGCTTGAGATCGACCCGGCCAAGGTCGATGCCCTGGGGAGGGGAACCAAGTACGACCTCTGCTCATCCACCTCGACGAAGAGGAAGGTCGAGGGAATTGATGGGCTGGGCGATGTTCTGAGAGGAGGCCTATGCCACTCCTTCACCGGCAGCGGAAGGTGCGTCAGCCTCTTCAAGACCCTCTACACCAACGCCTGCCCCCACGAGTGCAGGTACTGTTCCAACGCCCAAGGATGCAAAAAGGGTGCGAAGATTTTCTCCTATTCGCCCGGAGAGCTTGCGAAGATCACGGTCGGTCTCTACAGAACAAATCGTATCGAGGGGCTATTTTTAAGCTCCGGCATCGGCAGAGACGAGAACGACACCATGGAAAATATGATCGAGACGGTGAGGCTTCTGAGAAGAGCCCACCGGTTCCGGGGTTACGTCCACCTTAAGATCCTTCCAGGATCGTCGAAGGAGCATGTCAGGGAGGCGATGGAGCTGGCGGACAGGGTCAGCATAAACCTGGAGGCTCCATCGAAGTCCAGATTGACTGAGCTTTGCCCATCGAAAGACTACGAGAGGGACATCCTGGCGAGGCAGAGGTACGTAAGGGATCTATCGAAAAAGGTTGCCCTCCCAGCGGGCCAGACGACCCAGATGGTGGTGGGGGCCGCGGAGGAGAGCGACCGGGAGATCTTCGACCGGCTCCTCTTCGAGTACGAGGTCATGAACTTGAAGCGGGTTTACTTCTCAGCCTTCTCTCCGGTAGCGGGCACCGCCTTCGAAGATAAGGAGGAAGAGCCCCGCTGGAGAGAGCACCGTCTCTACCAGGTCGACTGGCTCTACCGGGTCTACGAAATGGACAGAAAGGAGATCTTCACCGCCTTCGACGAAGACGGTTTTCTTCAAAATAAAGATCCAAAGATGACCATAGCCACGGAATTCTTCGATTCGCCGATCGACCCGAACTCGGCCACCTTCAATGAATTGATAAGGGTGCCGGGGATCGGCCCGAAGAGCGCCCGTAGGATCGCCCTCCTCCGAAGGGATAGGAAGATTGAGAGGATGAGAGACCTTGCGGCCCTGGGCGTTGTGACTCGCCGGGCGGGTCCATTCCTCAAGATCGGCGGAAAATCGGGCACAACTCTGGATCGGTGGATCGATTGAGAACACCCGACGACTTTATGGAACTTCTCGCAGCCCACAAAGACTCTGGTGAGAGGCTGATCGAAGCCGCGAGGAGGCTTTCGCCCCTGGAGATTGAGACCTCAACGGACCCGAAGATCGTCCGGATAAGGAGGATGATCTACTCAGTCCAGGGGGAGATCCACAGGATGAGGGGCTTTGTAAGGCTCGAGCCCCTTGGAGAAAAAGTCCTCCGCGGCCGGATGAGCCCCGACCACGAGATCGGGTTTGAGGTCGCCGACTTTTTCGCAAAGAGGTTTCCGGAGACGATCATCATCCTGGGCGACGAGACGAGGTCGTGGGCGTCCATCCGAACCGAGGGCGGTTTTTTCAGATCGAGAGGCGATGGGATCACGGCATCGCTGGAAGAGCTCAGTCGGCTCATGGATATCGGAACTGACGAGGACGACGCTGACGTCTCCGACCTCTGGGATGTCTACTACAACAGCCAGGACCAGCCCTGCAAAGACGGCAAAAGACTTTTTGGAGGGCGGATATCCAAGCGGTCCCTCGTGTCAGCTGGGATGGAAACGGAGAGGGGGAGAGGAAACAAGAGACTCGCGGACTTCATTTAAATATCTCGCCCGTCTCCTTGGACCATAGGACCATGTCCAGATGGCCCATGGGAATGCCTGTTGCCTTCGAGAATTCGATCATCCTCTGTTCGATTTCGAGGTACCTCTTTTTGGTCAGGGACTTTGGGACCTCATCGATGACGCCCAAAAGAACCAGGTTTTTGAGGATGTGGCGGTCGAGGATGGCGAGGTCCTCGCCGAGGCCGATGTTTCGCAGGAAGTGGCCCGCCTCCTTGTACCCGAGGCCCTTGACGTTCTCGACGAGCCACTCCCGGAGGGCAAAGGGGTCGGAAAAACCTTCAAGGACGGATCGGATCGATAACTTGCCGTCCCTTGAAAACTGATTTCGGGCCGAGACGATGTAGCTCGCCTTTCTCTCCTTGAAGCGGACGTTCTTCAGCTCATTGAGTATCTCCTCGGCGTTGCCGACGAAGAGGAGGTCTCCACACCGGAGCCTCTCGACGGCGGGCCAGCAGGCCCTCGCCCGGGACTGGGGGGTGAGGATGCAGAAGGCAAGCTCCGCGAAGAGGTCGCGGTCCGATCCCTCGGACCAGATCCGCCTGAAGTCGGCGAGGCGGGCGTCGATCTTCTCTTTCTGGGCCCGGTGGAAGTCGAGGATCTCGTCGATCTTATCGGGGTTCATCGGTGCCCTGTCGCCGTCGGGCGATAAGACGGTGTCGGAAGAGTTCCTTCATCAGCGATGCTCGTCTCCGCGCTCTCCAACGGTTCGGCAACCCGATCAAATTCTATCGCCATGTATTCCGACAATAGGGTCATTGCGGCCTGGGAACACAGAGCATCACGCCTAACGGCCCTCACGTCCCAGGCAGATGATCAAAACCACCCGCACGCAGCCGATGGCTCGGCGGTTTTGCGGGCCACGATCATGATCTCGATCTCGTCCAGATCGAGGCCCCTTCGCCCCTGGCTTCAGGGATCGGGAGATGTTGGAGAGGATCGACAATGGCTGGCCGATGGGGTCGTCCTTCGCGCCGAGGAGCCCGAAGGCCACCTCGCTAGAAGCAGATGGCGCCGTCGTACCGTTCGGGCGGCGAGAACCGGGCGGCTTCGGCGTGGACCCACTCGATGGAGACCCCGGCCGCCTTCACCGCCGCCGCGGCCCGGGCGAGCATCTGCCGGGAGAGGTCCAGCCCGATGACGGAGTAGCCGCTGCCTGAGCGATCTCGATGGAGTGGCGGCCCGTCCCGCATCCGACGTCGAGGACCGAGCCGCCGGGCGGGAGCGACAGCTCCTCGATGAGGAAGTCCACCTCTCGGATCGTGTTCTTGGTGAAGATGTTATCCTCGTAGACCGGCGCATGCGCATCAAAGAACTCTTCCCATGTGCTCTTCTCTTTCAACAGATCACCCATCTTTTTTGCAGAAATCAGAGGCTCTGCACGAGCCGCGGTGCGAGGGTCGCGCCATCGGCTCTAGGCTAATAAAGGCCGTCTCGACAGAACTGAGGGGCTTTATCCAGATCTCGAATACCTATATTACAATGTTTAACTGTTAATCCATTTCAAAACTATTTTGCTCGATTCACGTCCTATACTAACTGCTTAAATTATATCTAAATGCATTTTATCATTTCGCTTAATAATATAATGATCCTATTCCATTCTGGAGCAAAAAATGATATCCGCTCATTATTCCAAATAGTTGGAATAGAAGTTATAATTTCTAAGTAGTGATCTCTTTGAGCACGCAAATTAAACATTCTACTTGGCGATATATCTTCTCCTGCTTCTTTAGTGATAGTATATGCTATGCCCCATAAAGCGTAATAATAAGCTAACGAGAGGTATCCCGCTACTTGTTCCTCTTGAGAAATATCAATTTTCGGAATCGATCTCATCTTCAAAAATTTATTGTATGATGATAAATAATTCTCAATAAATACCATTCTCTGTTGCATTCCCTCCTCGTTCCATGGAAGATATGGTAGAGTTTCAATTAATTGAACTAAACCGAATAGCATAAATTCGAATTGTGGCTTTGGTTTTTCGAGATCTATCATAACTATTTCGTTTTTATATGTCACAATCCAATTATCTGGATGGGCATCTTTCTTTTCAACGACTGGCAATTTCTCTATAATTTTGAATAATGGTTCTGTCAAAGCAATAATTTCGTCCGCTAGGCTGTCTCTCAAATGGACTTCTCGTGTAGCACGCCTTAACCTGTTTAATCTTTCAATGGTTTTCTGCATAGCTTCATCTTTATTTTCTTGGAATCCAGAATTCAATGCGTGATATAATGCTAAGAACTCAATCGTATTCTGAATTGCCATGTTACATTGTGCGTTCTTCTGTGAAATTAATGCACTTAAATTTCTACCAGTAGCTCTTCTCATCACATAAATTTCGGTTTCACCTAAAGATAAGATTCCCAAAGGAATGGGAGCTAGAAATTTATTTTGATTAAATTGTCCAAGAAACTGGTTCATTTGAAATGTACGTTTTTGTTCTTCAAGTAAATTCTCTTTAAATTTATTAGGTTTGAAAACATAGGTAGCTGAAATTAAACCATGAGAATCCTCCGCGAAATATACCTTGCTTTTTCCGCCTAATATTTCATCCTTCATCTCCTGCGAATTAGCGGCAAGTTTAGCACCTTCTAACCAGAGACCTTGGGAATCCTTTCTTAAGAATTGATTCCAGATTCGTTCATTAGGATAAGAAAACTCCACTTGAATTAATTCATCTATCAAATCGGGAAATTGTTCAACAATCTCTGCTAGCTGACAGACCGACCAAGGCCATTTTTCGTCTACCCTTCCAGCTTGACAAATCGATTTAATACTTTCTATAAAATAATTCTTAATCTTAGTTTCTCTATAAAGTGAAAGATTAATTCTGCCTGCTAGACTATAGTGCTCTTTAGATTCGTGTCCTTCTTGGCGAGCCTTTTTCTTGTATTTAATCGCGTTATCTAAATTTCCCATGGAATTTTCAAAGCGACTTAACTGGTAATAACAATCACCAATTAATCCGTAGTTTTCTGGGGAATCATTACCTTTTTTACAGCTTTCTTGGAACATATGTAAAGCTTTGTTAAGTAATTCCTTGTCTTTTTGTATTTGAAATAACCTAAAATATGCTTCTCCGAGTTCGCTATATAGTGATTTATCTGCATCATCTTCAACTCTTGATTCTGTTAAATATTTTATTGCATTTTCTAGGAAACGTACTTGATCTTCTGAATCATCCGACATATAGAGGCAGCGTGCCGAATGTGA
>DAQG01000089.1 GCA_002502785.1 Methanothrix harundinacea
TATCTGAACTATGCCGCTGCACTGGTTGGGCCTCATGACGGTGTAGAAGGTAATCTCGTTAGCGGTGGCGCCCTCGACAGGCGATCCGTTCCTGATAACCGGCACGTCCACAACCTCGTTGTTGCCGTCCAGGTTGATCGCCTCGTAAGCGGCGGCTATGGCCCGATAACCGCCCTTGGGTCCGGGAACTCCCTCCACCAGGTGGAGAGCTTTCAGAGACTGCATCTGGTTTCGGATGGTGCCAGGGTTTCGGTCGATGATCGAGGCTATCTCCTCGCCCTTTATGGCCCTGCCCTCTCGGCGTTGTAAGTTTATCAGCGCAGTTAATATCTCTCTCTGTATTTGTGTGAGTTTCATCATTGATCGGGCTGATCTTCACGATTATCGGCTATATATATGTGTTGATGTTTTGGCTAAAATCTGCGCGCTGGACAGGTTTTGCTGCCTTGAAATGGCAATTTCGCCATTCTCCGCCAAATTTTCTTGACCGAATCCCTCCGAATGTTTCCGATCACCATGGGAAGACAGGCACAGGGGTAGACGTCACCCTCCGGAGTGATGTGCATCCAGTTTCTCCCTGCAAAGCAGCCGAACTCTCGGAAGGCCGATGGCACGGAAAATATGCGGGGTGGCGATGCCCCCAACACGAACTTTTCGAGGAGGGCGTGATCCTCCTCTGATAGGATCGCATCTTTTTTGTCGGTCCATCTGCCCACCGGCACCACCTCGAAGAATGTCAGCACGTGGGCGCCAACTTCGCTGGCCAGCCGATGAAACTCCTCGATCTCGGAGACGTTATCCCTTCTCAGAACGACGTAGAGGTCGACGAATAGGCCGGCTTTGAGGGCGTTTTCTGCAGCTTTCATGGCGTCGCGAAAGGCGCCGGTCCTCCCCCTCATCCTGTCGTGCTCGCTCTCTGATGCGTTGTCGAGGCTGACGTTGACGGCGAAGAGGCCTGCGTCCTTCAGGTCTCGGGCGAGCTTAGGGGTGAAACCCGCCCCGGAGGTGAAGACGGTGGAGATCGCCCGGTCGTCCACGTACCGCACTAGGTCGGGAAGCTCGCGATAGGTGGTGGGCTCACCGCCGTCGAATATGACGAGGGTGGTCCCCAGGTCCAATACCTGGCCGACTACGCCCTCGACCTCATCGGGTTCTAAACGGTGGTGGTGGCCCGAGTCGGGCAGGGCGCAGTGGAGGCAGCGGTTCGGGCACTCCTCGGTGATCGATATGGTCACCTGGTCTGGGGTTCGTATGCCGAGGGAGGACTTGAGGTAGCTTTTGACGAGGCGGTCGAAGGCCAAGCTCGGGATGGGTGGAAACCAGGTCGAGAGGTAAAGCCGCTCTTTTGCCATCACCGGGATCTGGCCGTCGGCGATTCTGAGGGCTGATTTCACGAAGGTAAGGTGGGCCAGGGGCCCTCCAGCCCTCAACCTGACCCTGCCGTCCTCGACTGCGGCCTCGGCCTTGAAGAGGGGACTTGAGGCGAGGGTGTACTGTGCCGCAACGCTTTTCAACGATAGACCTCGTCCGGATCGAAGACCTTCTCTCCGACCACTTTTCCCTCCATATCTCGATAGAAGCAGGACCGATAGCCTGTGTGGCAGGCTCCTCCCACCTGCTCGACCTTCAGGAGGATGGCGTCCTGGTCGCAGTCGATCCTCGCCTCCAGGACCCTCTGGAAGTGGCCCGAGGACTCGCCCTTCAGCCAGAGCTTCTTTCTCGATCGCGACCAATAGTGGGCCTTTCCCGTTTCCAGGGTCTTTGTCAGAGCCTCCTGGTTCATGTAGGCTAGCATCAGAATCTCGCCGGTTTTGGCGTCCTGGACGATCGCCGGGACGAGGTCGCCCTTGATCTCCATCATGGACCGATGATAGGGCCTATATCCTATAAAAGCAGTTTCTGATAGGACAATGACCAGGTGCGTTCGCTGCAAGGGGCGGGGCCTGTGCGGAAGGCCGGTCTGTCCGATCTTGCGAAGCTTTCGGGAGATGGCGAAGCTTCCGAAGCTCGGGACCAGGATCGAGGGTCCGTCGCCTCCGGATGTCTTCGTGGGGAGGTTTGGATACCCGAGGGTCAGCGCAGGCCCCCTGGTTCCGGCGGGCGAAAAAGAGGGTCCGGGCTCTGGCCGTGACCTCGACCTCTGTCTTCGGCCCGCAGAGCTTGCCAAAATGGACGTGGGAGAGATCGTGGCCCTCCGGTCCTCGATGGTTAGATCGGGGTCAAAGGTGGAGGTGAAAGATGCTCGAAACCCCGGAAAGCTCCTCGAACAGGCTCAGGAGATCGCCATGTCCTCGACGCCCGTCGGGACGGAGGTCACATTCCTGAAGCCGCCGAGGGGCCGACTGAGATTCGACGGGTTCATGATGCCGTCGGGGCCGTCGGGCTCGGTCAAGGAGATGGAGATCACCACCAATCCGTCGGTGCCAAGGAAGGTCGACGAGGTCGTCGAGGACTCGGACCTGAAGGCCAACCTCGCCGTCGGCGAGCTTTACACCTCGGGAGTCGAGGTGGACGGGATATCGAGGCTCCTCTCTCTGGGCCTTTTGGGTGTCGAGAGGAAGCTGGTCCCGACGAGGTGGTCGATCACCGCCTCCGACGACATCGCCGGAAAGCATCTGATATCCGCGGTCCTGGACTACCCACTCCTGAACGACTACCTCCTCTTCTCCGGCGAGAGGCTCGGAAACCACTTCGAGGTCCTCCTCACCCCGGGCTCATTCACCTACGAGCTGATTGAGATCTGGCTCCCGAGGTCTGTCTGGTCCGGCGAGGTGGCCTGGATCGGCGCTGACCGCGAGGGCCCCGGCCCGAAGAAGGGTTACAGCGATCTAGCCGGAGGGTACTATGCCGCCCGCCTCGCGCTTCTCGAACGCTTAGCCGAGATGAGGCGGCAGGCCTCAGTCCTGATGGTTCGGGAGATCTCAGAGAAATACTGGGCGCCTCTGGGGGCCTGGGTCGTCCGGGAGGCGGCGAGGGAGGCCCTGAGAAATTCGCCCCGAAAGTTCGAGACGCTGGAGGCGGCGCTGGCGGACATGGCGACGCGGATCAGGACGCCCTTGCGCGAGTGGCGGCCTCACTCGGAGCTGGCTCGGGGGGCGGGGCAGACGACGCTCGCGAGTTTCTTCTGAAACAAGGACACGACTAGAACATATTGCTAATATCAATTAGTAGAGGACGCTATTTATGAGAGCAATAAACGATTATTTATACCTCTTTCTATAAAGGAGATATAGATTATGACCGAAGAACAAGAAGATTTATTCGGATTTGAGCGAGAAATAAAAATCATTGAATCCCACGCCAGGGATGTTTTCACACCAACTAAACCTATTAATAGTATTGATCTTTTTTTTGAACGTCAGGAAGAAGTGAGAAGACTTATACGGCAACTTAGTACTCCTGGTCAGCATTCATTGCTATATGGAGAACGAGGCGTCGGCAAAAGTTCGCTTGCTAATGTAGCCTCTCAACTTCTTCTCTCAAAATTATTACAGGCAATGGGTGGAGAAGTGTACCGTGTAAGTTGTGATTCTTCTTCAACTTTCGAGCTGATACTTTGCAATCCTTTAAAAGATGCTGGTGTAGATATAACGCTTCGTGAAGTTGACTCCAAAGATACTAAGGGTGGTATGGCCAAAGGAAAAGCCACCGTCGGTCAAAAATTGTTAGGGGCATTAGGTGTTGAAGGGCAAATTAATATAGAGAAAGAAACTATGAAAGTTCACGAGGGTCCCGGTATGTATATCACTCCTTCGTATGCTGCCGAGGTTTTAGAGAAACATAAAGGCCTTTTGGTAATTGATGAAGCAGATAGGTTATCTCGTCAAATTGATAAGCGCCGACTTGCAGAATTTATAAAACAACTTAGTGATAGAGATGCCAAGTTTAAAGTTTTGGCTCCTCGCTGATTTGTGT
>DAQG01000069.1 GCA_002502785.1 Methanothrix harundinacea
CCATCCCGACCGCCTACGAAGACGAGACCGGCCTCGGCGGTCGCGCGGGCGACGCCGGGACGCGAGCAGCAGGCCAGGGGGCGCCGCCCCCCAGGCCCACGGCAAGAAGACCCACCGGACCCTCAAGGAGCAGCAGGAGTTCACCTGAAACCAGCCCGAACTGGAAACTTCCAAGATTATTCGATTCTATCTCGATGTAATCCTGAGTCTCCATGTTGAGGTAATCATTATCCTAACCCTCCATTTCGAAGATGTGCCACTTATCTTTGAAACTCATTATCTCGGACTTCTTTTTAGGGTTCAAGGCTCTCACATGCCAGGGTCTTCGCCTCCCTCATCATGACAATGCTGGCGACGTGGGGACAAAGAGGGCCCGGTAGCATCAAAAAGCTGAGTGCTAGCATATGCGGCTGAACAAGCACTAAATTTTAAATAGAATTCCATCTTTTTCATACATCAAATGCCAGAACCTATCCTGCTCCAGATGGGCTCAGAATCTCTCCTGAGCAATATATGGGTCATCCTATTCCTGATATTGTTCTTTGTTCCCATGGTCCAAAGAAGGTACCTGGAGCAGAGCCGAAGGAGGCTTCTCGTCAAGATGGGCAAAAAGAGAAAGTCCGTCGTTGTGACCTTGATACACAGGCAGGAGGTTTTGAGCTTCCTCGGGATACCTCTGGCGAGGTACATCGACATCGACGACAGCGAGCAAGTTCTCAGGGCCATAAGGACTACCCCCAAGGATGTGCCCATCGACTTAATCCTCCACACGCCGGGAGGGCTCGCCCTCGCTGCAACCCAGATCGCTCTTGCCCTAAAGGCCCACCCGGCGAGAAAGACCGTCATCATCCCCCACTACGCCATGAGCGGGGGGACGCTGATCGCCCTCGCCGTCGACGAGATAATCATGGACCCCCACGCGGCGCTGGGGCCCGTCGACCCCCAGCTCGGAGATCAGACCGGCTCTTACCCCGCCACATCTCTCGTGAAGCTGATGGAGAAGAAAAGCATCGACGAGGTGGACGACAAAACGATAGTCCTCGCAGACCAGGCCCAAAAAGCTCTCAGCCAGATGGACGGTCTGGTGAAGACCATCCTGGACGGCAAGTGCGACGAGACCAAGGTGGGCTTAATCATTGAGGAGTTCGTCTCCGGTAAGTACACCCACGACCATCCATTTTTGGCCGACGACGCCGAAAGCCTCTTGGGAGACTGCGTCAACACGAATGTACCCGCCGAGGTCTACGACCTCATGAAGCTCTACAGGATGGAGGTCGCCAGGCGTAGGCCCGGAGTCGAGTACGTTCCAGTGACGGGGAAGTAACCACACCTGATCGAAGTTTCCTCATTTGCTCAGCTCATTTTCCTCATCCTGCAGGTCGGAGAGGACCTGATGCGCAACTTCTAAGTCTGCAACGTAGACGAGCTGGGTCTGCGCCTCGAACTTTTCGGCTCTCGAAATCTAGTGGCTGACATGCTGCACCGATGAGAGGATCCCCGTGACGAAGACGGCAGAGGTCAACGAAGAGGTGCCGAGCCTCGTCCACTACAGCGTCGAGGTCAATAATTCGACGAACGTCACCAGGGCAGCCACGTAGACAGATTCGCTGCCTGAAGGCATGGTACTCCTCGACACAACGGTTCCTTTTGCATCCTACGAGAACGATACAGTCTTCTGGAACCTTGCCGAGATCGGGCCATTCGAGACGGTGACCATCGAATACAGGGTCGAAGCCCAACATGCAGGAATGTTCGAGAACTCCGTCGAGGTTGACGCACGATCTGTGGACGGATCCGTTGTACAGCCGGTCGGTGCGAGCAACGTCGTCGAGGTCGGCGTAGTAGTGGAGTGCGAGACCACCTCATGCGCCGGATTGCAGTCAACGGACTGGGGTCTTGTCACCGTCTGTGACGAGAACTGCGAGCTTACGCCCTGATATGGTGCTGGCTCATCAGGTCAGGGGGACTCGTCCCCTTCCCCCCACTTTTTTTCCGGAATCTGCTCGTGATAGAGGTAATGGCCGCAGCGTTTGCAGTAAGTGGCGTCGACATCGTGCTCGCCCAGGCCGCACTGGGGACAGAGGACGTTCGTCTTTCTGGATATCAGGATCCATTCCTTGACGATCTGGCTCGCCTCCCAGGGTATGAGAATGATACCAGAGAGGATCATCATAACCGTGACCCACTTACCGGCCTCGGTGATCGGGATGATGTCGCCGAAGCCGACGGTCGTCAAGGCCACCACCGTGAAGTAAAAAGCGTCTCCGAAGTTCTGGACCTGATTGTTCACGGGGCTTTCAACGTAGTAGAAGAGGCCAGAACTTATGAAGAAGATGATCAGTATCGTCGTCACGAGCCTCGCCACCTTGAGAACCTCCAGAGAGACGCTGCCAAAGAAGAAGTTGGGGTCGGTGAGGAACCGGAGAAACCTGAATATCCTGAAGACCTTGAAGACCCGGATCGTCTTGACGAATGCGATGTTTAGGGAGAGGCCGAAGACGGGGAGGACTAGCTGAAACAGGGTCGGCAGTATCGCCACCAGGTCGATGATGCTGTAGACGTCCACCAGCTGTTTTCTCCTGTCTGGAGCGCCGTAGAGGCGGGCGACGTACTCGACGATGAAGAAGGCCACAGCGAAGATCTCGAGCCTCCAGAAGAAAGTTCTCACTCCGTCGGATATGTTGTAGGTGTCGATGACGAAGATGGCGCAGACCAAAAGGTTCATAAAAATTATCGTTATGTCTATGGCTTTTCCCAGAGGCGTTCTGTAGTCGATGAGGTAGAACTCGACGGTCTCTCGGAAATTCCCAGGGGGTTTTGTTGCATCACTTCTGGTCAAGCCTCACGTCACCTCTTCCATAGATCAGGCACCAGGAAGACCAGAACCGTGATGATCTCCAGTCGTCCCAAGTACATAAGAAACGTTCCAAAAACTCGCCCTGCGAGAGATATCTGGCCGAAATCGATGGCAACAACACCATAGCCAGGGCCGATCACGCCCAAGGTGCAGGCAGAGGCAGAAATGGCGGAGATCGCATCGAAACTCGGATTTCCTGCCTCGGTAATGGCAAAGACCAGGGAGCCGCCAATGAAGATCATAAGATAAAGGAGGGTATAAACCTGAACTGATCTAAGTATATGTTCGGGGACGACGATCTCGCCAACATTCACAGAGGTCACTGCATGGGGATGTAGAACTCTAAGCAGCTCTTTATGAAAGTGCTTCAATATTATCAGAATCCTCCCCACCTTTATCCCGCCTCCCGTCGAGCCGGTGCTTCCGCCAATCAGCATCAGCATTATAAGAGCGAGCTTCGCGGCCAGAGACCAGGAGTCGTAGCTGAAGTTGTTCACGTATCCCGTAGTGGTCATGATGGAGGCGGCCTGGAAGGACGAGTACCTGAACTTCGTCGAAAGGTCCCCATCTATGCCGCCCCAGATCATGAGGATAGATATAGATGATACTAGTATAAATATATAAAATTTAAACTCAGTATCTCTCAGAGGGGCTGAGAACTCCTGCTTGAAGAGGATACGATAGTGGAGAAGAAAGCTCGTCCCGCCGATCAGAAGAAATACGCAGACTACGAGGTCGACGAGAGGACTACCATAGGCGGCGATGCTATCGGCCCGAGGGGAGAAGCCGCCGGTGGCCAGGCTTGTGAAGGCGGTACAGACGGCATCGTATAGAGGTAGACCCAAGGCCACCAAAGCAAGGGCCTCAAGCCCCACGAGGCCCAGGTATATCCTCCAGAAGATTTTGGCCGTGTTCTTCACCCGTGGCGTTAGTGCCTCCTTGGTGAGGCCGAGCCCCTCCACCGAGTAGAGTTCGCGTCCTGCCACCCCCAGGTGAGGAAGTATCGCTATGAATAGCAGTATTATCCCCATACCACCCAGAAACTGAGTGAAAGACCTCCAGAATAGGAGACCGTAGATCGTCTCTTCGCTGGCCGATGAGAGGGTTGCAAGGCTGGAGAACTCCTCGACGAAAGCGCGAGCTGGGCTTGAGACGAGCTGCGCTTCGCTCAGGATCCAGTACCCCTGGGAGTTGAAATTTGTCAAGATCGTCGCCCCAGCGGTGGTGAACCCCGACATCGACTCGAAGAGGGAGTCGACGGGGGCGAGGCCGAGGAGGAGGTAGGGAAGGGCGCCGAGCGATCCCGCCAAGATCCATGCAAGAGCCACGGTGGCAACTGCTTCTTTGTGGCCCATCTCCTCTCCGACGCCGCGCCGCCTCATTGCCAGGCCAACGGTTACGGCCACGAGATACGTCAGAGAGAAGGCGACCAAACCCGAGGGCTCTCGGTAGACGACGGATACGAAGGCGGGTATCAGCATCAGAACGCCCAGGATGATCGCCAATGACCCCAGGTTGTGAAGGACAATCTTGGATTTCATCTACTATCCTAGAGATCTATAATGTTTTAGTTTTTCCAGTCCTGTCGATCTTCGTGATCAGATTTCCTACAAGTTTTTTTGAAAAGCATCCATTTCCCCATAGCTACTTTTCCCAGAAGCCTGGTAAGAAGAGCACCAGCACCGGAAGAATCTCCATTCTTCCGACGTACATGCAGATTACGCCGATAACCTTGCCAACTGGGGTAATGTGGCTGAAGTCAAAAGCGACTTCGCCAAGTCCAGGGCCCACCCCACCCATGCAAGTTGCAACCGCAGAAACCGCCGAGATCAGATCAAATTCTGGATTTCCTGACTCTGTCAGGGCTATCGCCAGAGATGCAAAGAAAAAGACTATCAGGTAGAGAAGGGCGAAGAAGAGGATCGATCGGATTATGTCTTCCTGAATAGTGACCTTTGTCATCTTTATCGGCTTCACCGCCTTGGGGTGGATCATCTCGATGAGTTCTCTTTTGCCGTACTTTAAGATCAAAAGTATGCGTGCAACCTTTATTGCCCCGCCCGTTGAGCCGACGCAACCGCCTATCAGCATCAAAACCAGAAGGACCATACCAGATGATACGGGCCACTTATCGTAGCTGAAGTCATTCGTAAATCCCGTGGTCGTCATCGTGGATACCACCTGGAAGCTCACAATTCTGAGCCTGTGGAGAACGTCTCCCTCTATCCCACCGGCCAACAGGATCAGAACAATCGCCGACGCCAGTATGTAGAGAAAGAACCTGAACTCTGAATCCTTCGCATAAACTGAGAGCGAGCCTCTGTAGAGAAAGTGGTAGTGGAGGTTGAAACTCGTCGCTCCAAGAAGCATAAAGAGCATGGCTATTGCCTCGATCGGAAGGCTGGTGTAGGCGACGATCCCTGAGGCCTGGGGAGAAAAGCCACCGGTCGCTATGGTCGTAAAGGCGGTCAGGAGCGAATCGTAGACGGGCATCCCAGCTAAAGAGAGCATAAAAGTCTCCAGCCCCACCATCAACAGGTAAATGCCCCAGTATATCCTCGCCGTATTCTTAACCCTGGGGGCGATGGTCTCTTTTGTGAGTCTGGACGAGTCCACATAATACAGCTGCCTTCCGGCAACACCCAATTGGGGAAGGATCGCAATGAACAGCAAGATTATTCCGAGACCGCCGAGGAACTGGGTGAAAGACCTCCAGAAGAGGAGGCCTAAGTATGTCCTATCTCCGATCTCGCCATCGATGAGTGCGGTGGTTGTTGCAGAATCTCCAGCTAAGAGACGGCTCAAGGCCTCGATCACATTCGATGCCACGCATACGCTCGCTGCGTTATAGTTTACGATCCAGTAACCTTGGGCGTCATAATCGGTGAAGATCGTCGCACCCGTCGTCGTAAATCCAGACATAGACTCGAAGAGGGAGTCGATGAAGCCCATGCCGAGTAGAACGAAGGGGAGGGCCCCAAAGACGGCTGCCAGAAGCCAGCCGAAGGTGACGATCAGGAAAGCGTCTCTATGCTCGACCTCCCCGCTGCTACCGAAACGCCTCATTGCATAGCCAGCGGCCAGTGTCAGCATGGAGGATAAGAGGAACGCTACCACTCCTGAGGGCTCTGCGTAAATGATCGAGACGACTGCAGGCACCAGCATCAAGGCCCCGAGAATGATCGTCAGCAAACCCAATGTATGGAGAGCGATCCTTGCACTCATAGGCTCAGATCCCCTTCAGTCTCCTGGATATAAAAGAATGGCCCCGGATCCAATCTCCCGCGGTTTTTCTTCCGACCTTTTACCGAAACTCTTTTCACGAGACCGCCTCCATCATGGCCAGATATCATGACTGAGAAGACGGAGCTGAAGCGAGAGCTTGGACTTTTCGAGGTTACCCTCTCCGGCGTAGGGATAATTCTGGGAGCCGGGATCTACGCCCTGATCGGAAAGGCCGCGGGGCTTGCCGGAAACTCGGTCTGGCTCTCCTTTGCGATCGCGGCCCTGATCGCCGTCTTCACCGGCCTCAGCTACGCCGAACTCTCATCGATCTTTCCGAGGGCCAGCGCCGAGTACGAGTACACCAGCCACGCCTTCGGCAAGAAGCTAGCCTTCGTCGTAGGATGGATGATCATATTCAGCGGCGTCATCGGGGCATCGACCGTCGCCCTCGGCTTTGGCGGCTACTTCGACGCCCTGACCGGCGTTCCCGTTTTAACCTCTGCCGTTCTGCTCATCCTAGTCCTATCCCTCGTCCTCTTGTGGGGGATCAAGATCTCGGCCTGGTTTGCCATCGTCTTCACCCTAATCGAAACTGCAGGCCTATTGATGGTGATTTATATAGGTCTCCCCAGCCTTGGCAGCGTCGACTACTTCGAGATGCCTCACGGCCTCTCCGGCGTCTTCGAGGCTGCGGCTCTGATCTTCTTCGCCTATATGGGCTTTGAGGAGATGGTCAAGCTCTCGGAGGAGACGAGAAACCCTGAAAAGAACATACCCCTCGCCCTGATCATGGCTCTTGCGATAACCATCGTTCTCTACATGCTGGTGGCGGTGAGCGTCGTTTCCGTTGTCTCCTGGGAAAGGCTCGCCGCCTCAGAGGCGCCCTTCGCCGAAGTAGCAATTGAGGCCCTCGGAGCCGACGCCTTTGTCGTCATATCGGCGATCGCCCTATTCGCCACCGCCAACACCGTCCTTCTGATGCTTCTCGCCGCGTCCAGGATCGCCTACGGGATGGCTGAGTCGTCATCGATGCCCGGCTTTCTGGCGAGGGTCCATCCCGTTAGGAGGACGCCCTGGGCGGCTATACTCGTTGTTATGGTGCTATCGATGGGATTCGTCTTCTCCGGCGACATAGCCTTCGTCGCCGGAGCCAACGACTTCATCCTCTTTGCGACCTTCATCGTCATCAACGGCGGCCTGATCGCTCTGAGGTACAAAGATCCGGATCGGCCCCGCCCCTTCAAGGTGCCGATCAGCCTAGGGCGTCTTCCCGTTCCGCCGGTCCTGGGGATCTTGACCTGCATCTTTCTCATCGTCCACCTGGACACGACCGCGATCCTCCTGGGGTCGGTCCTCGCCCTAGTCGGCGGCCTCCTCGCTTTAGCTTGCTGCCGGAAGCCGGCCTGAAAGCCCCCTTTGTATGCTCATTTGCGGTCCGTCCCGGCGCGAGGGTCCCCAAGGCCGCTTCTGATCGCAGCGGGCAGGAGGGTGCAACGGACCCATTTCGGCCCCACAGGCCTGCCGCACCTCCCCTCAAAAATGTAAGTTTTGCCGGGATTTTTGTCGACATAATCTTCGACCGTCGCCAAAAGCTCCGGCGAGAGGGGGATCTCCTCGACCTTTGGCTCGCCCCCCACCCTGTTCCCATCTCCCCTACCCACACTCATCCCTCCTCTCTTTAGCCTGAGGTGGCCCCGGTCACGATCGAGGTCGGAGACCCTCGCCTCCCGGAGGTCGTCCAGAGGAAGGCCCGTCTCCAAAAGCAGCCGGAGCATTATTCTGTCGCTTTCGGTGTTAAGGGCGGCCCCGAGTCGCTCCCGCTCCTCGGGGCCGAGAGGGCGCAAGTCGGAACCTTTGGCGGAGGTCATCATCTGCCGATAGGCTCTGCCCGAACATTAAGCTTTTTCACTTTGGTTTGATTTAACTCGGAGCCGGAGTCCTGACAGATCCCGGATCGAGCATAAGGCCTCGATCGGGGTGGAGGCAGGAGTACTGTAGGCTCGTATCGTAGGCGATACCTTCAAGGTATTCGTCACCTGAGACTATCTCGCCCAAGCCCCGACGATCCCTGACCGCCGTCGTCTTCACGGCCACGTAGCCCTCATCGCCAGGGTGCCTCAACACCACCCACATCTGGGGGTAGAGGGGATGGCCTACGTACCCTGTCACGAGCAGGGCGTCGTACCCCTCCCTTTTGAGAAGGGCCCAGCAGACCTGAGCCCTGTGGAAGGAACCAGGGTCAGGCTCTTCCTGGGTGTAACTGTACAGGTCCAGAAGGTCCCTCAGGTCCAGGATCCACGTGAGGTTCACCTCGGTTTTGGGCTTGAGATGGACCTGTCGGGGAGGGTCGCAGTCCTTTTCTATGATGGCTTGGGCCAGAGAGGGTTTTTCTTCAGCCAGCCCGTCTACCACCATTCCCCGATACCACCCATCCTCGTCAGGGCCAGCCAGGATGCCGATGCTCTTCTCGGTGCCGGGGGCGGCCGAGGATATCGCCTGCCACTTTCCTTCCGGCCCCAGAACCACCACCCAAAAAGACCCTCCCTTCTGTAGCGTCAAGGATCTGTATCCCTTTTCTTGAAGGAGATTCTGGAGGGACCTCTCCACTGAAAAATCGTTCGTGCCGCGGGTCAAGGAGACGATCTCCTCGGAGGCGAGCTGATTTACCTGGTCGCCCACTCGATGACTCTTCATCGTGACCATCACCTTTACCTCGGGACTTTGTGGGGTCGTAAAGCTCGCGAAATGGTATGATTGAAGCGTCTCCTGAAGGAAGGTGCCCCAGACGTCAAGGGTGACGGACCTTGGCTCCAGCACTACGTACCTCTCGGAGATCTCGTCTCGGAAGCTCGCAAGAAGATCCTCGAACTTCGCGAGGTTCTCATCCCAGGCCTCGGGACAGGACCAGAACGAGGCGTAGAAGAATCTCCCGGAGACCGGTGAGTTCCAGGCGACGAGCCGCTTTTGCGACTCCTGGCCGCCGTACCTGTAGTAGACGTTGAGGCTTGAAGCCCTCTGGCCGCCGACGGCGACGGCCTCGCCCTGCTCCGCCGTCAATACAGGAAACCTCAGAGATTCGCTCCTGTAGGCCCTGACCACCTGTCCGAGAACGTCATCGGGGTCGACGCCAGAGTCTTCAAACCAGCCTATGGACGCAAGGGCGCAAGCCCCCTCCAGGGTGAGGTTCCCCTCATCCCGGTTCCCGCTGGTGGTCGCCTTCCACCCCGGTGGAAGCTCGAAGGAGAAGTTCGCCCCAAGGAATCTGTCTTCTTCCTCGTCCGTCGTGTTCGAATCCGGGAGCAGAGCAGGGAGGGCCTCCATGACGAGGCGCTGTTCCAGGGCGGGCTCGGCAGTTGCGTTCGTATTATAGGAGCCGTTCAACATGTTGCCAGCGAAATTATCTTCCGGGTTCACCTCGGCTCCAAAGTTCGGGTCCAGATTCAGCTCGAAGAGATCCCCGAAGTTCACGTCCCAGTCGAAACCCTCTTCTGCCCCCGACGTCGGAATGAATAAGAACGAGACGATCGCCAGCAATGCCAAAGTCTCCCTCGAATGACGCCCACCCCACATGCCAGTCTTGCGGGGATGCAAAAGATAAACAAGTTTCGATCAGGGGCCCGACCAATAAAGGACGATTTGAGGCCCCGACCATGAAGGCGGATTATAGCTCGATCGCCATCATGTCGTGACCCAGGGGCCACTTCTTGACGGCGACGTCGTGAGGCGGAAATAGGTGGCTTATGTGGGTCAATACCACGTCTTTCGCCCCAAGGTCGCGCGCGAGGCCGACTGCCTCCTCCGAGTTCATGTGCTTTGTGAGGTTGTATCCAGGAGGGGTTATGGCATCGGCCACCATCAGATCGGCGTTCCTCATCAGATCCAGGCTCGCCTCAGGGATATGTAGGGTCGTGTCCCCCGTCACCACCAGCTTCTTTCCCCCTTCCCTCACGATGACGCCGGCAGCCTCGCAGATGGGGGGATGGTCCACCTCGAAGAGGGTGAACTCCATCCCGGCGATCTCGAAGGGCTGACCCATCTCGACGACGTTTCTCCTCGGCCTCATGAAGTAGAGGTAGTTCAATATGTAGTCCATCGTCTCTTTCAGGGCGTAGACGGGAACCCTGTTCTGGACCCGGTGAAAGTCACCGAAGCCCGCGTAGTGGTCGTAGTGGGCGTGGGTCCAGATCACCCCGTCGACCCGACTGATTCCGGTCTTGATGAGCTGCCACCGGAGGTCAGGGCTGGTGTCGATCAGAACCTTTCTGTCATCGTTCTCCACCAGTATTGAGAACCTGAGCCTCCTGCTCCTCCCGCCGCAAAGGGCGTCGACGCAGGCGGGACACTTGCATCCGATCTTCGGGGTACCTATGGCGTCGCCAGTTCCGAGGAGGGTCACTTTCATTGAGTGGCGCTCCCTCGGTGGTCGGTGATCCTCCGGTCGAAGTCCTGGATCGCCCGGAGCATATCCTCCTGGTCGATGGACCTTCTGTCCTCGAGGAGGGCGTTTAGAACGGCTTCCCTCACCACCAGCCTTATGTCGGAGCCGGAGTACCCTTCGGTCCTTTCAGCCAAAACTTCGGCGTCCACCCGGGCGTCTATCTTCCCCAGGACCTTGTCGATGATCTTTCGCCTCATCTCCAGGTCCGGCAGGGGGAAGCTGACGATCTTGTCAAACCGCCTCCACGCCGCGTAGTCGAGGAGCTGGGGGTGGTTTGTCGCGGCGATGAGAAGAACACCGTCCTCGACGAGGCTGATGTCGTCGATGGCTTTCAGAAGGGTGTTCACGGCCCGCTTGATCGCCCCGTGCTCATCAGATGTTCTGGTCTTGGCTACGAAATCAAACTCGTCTATGAAGAGGATGCAGGGGCTGAGGGTTTTTGCGAGATCGAAGACCTTATCGATGTTCTTGGATGTCTCGCCCAAGTACTGGCTCGTCACCATCGAGAGCCTGACCTCGACGAGGGGCAGACCGAACTTTCCAGAAAGGGCCATGGCGGTGGAGGTCTTGCCGGTTCCGGGCGGTCCCACAAAGAGGAGCTTTCCGATGTCGTAGAGGCCCACCTCTCTCAGGTACTCCCGGTGCTCGAGGGCCTTTGCCGCCTTCTCGATCTCCGTCACCTGCTCCTTTGTCAATACCAGATCTTCTATCTGGTCACGGACGTCCTCGGGAGCCTTTATCCGGACGAGCTTAAGGATGTCATCGGCCTCCTCGACCTTTGCCGTCATCTCCCGGATCTTGGCCTGGATCCATTCCCGATCGGTGAGAAGGGGCTGGTTTCTCTTTCTCGCCTCAGCGTAGCTGACGTCTAATGAGTCGTAGCTCTCGTAAAAGTAGGCCAGTGTAGGATTGGACCTGATCCTCTTCAGTGTCTCATGTTTTACAAACCACCTCGCGCCCACGTCGAAGACGGTTAGCCTCAGCTGGTCCCGAAGCCCCTCGCGGTCGACGAAGGGAAGGGTCCTTGCCGCCTCCCGGACGCTTGGAAGGCCGTAGATCTCCCGGACGTCACCTTCGGTGACGTAGACCGGCCGCTTTACCTTCCTCGTGACGGGATCGAAGTAATGTTTTCTGATCTTCGGCGGGAGGTCGTCCTCGGTCAGGTTTTCGGATCGATTGTATATCTCCGCTGTGAGAAGCAGCTCTGCTATCTCCAGCTCGCCCGACGTTCCCGCACCGCTCAGCTCAGCATCTGATCCAGTCTTTGCGCTTGACCCCATTTTTGCACCTGACCCCATCTTTGAAGCTCCATCTTTGAAGCCGCCCTTAGGCTGAAGGCGAGTAATGACCCCCCGAGAGTGATAAATCTTTCCTTTATTCGAGGGTATTTGATTCGGTCAGATCCCAGCAACTGTCGCCGGTTCCGTCGTCAACTTTATCAACCATTAAAAACCCCATCATTGGAGATCGGCCATATTTAGCATGGCCTCTATTTGGTGATGTAAGATGAATGCGTGGGATCGCTTTATTTGGTAAAGTTCATTTACTGGACACAACGCTTCGCGACGGAGAACAGACGCCAGGCGTCTCGCTGACCCTGGACGAGAAGCTCAGCATCGCCCGGCAGCTCGACGCCCTCGGCGTCGACGTGATAGAGGCGGGCTCGGCCGTGACCTCCGAAGGCGAAAGAGAGGCCATGAAGGCCGTAGCTGGCGAGGGGCTCAGAGCCGAGATCGCAAGCTACGTTCGCGCGAGAACCGATGACGTGGACCTCGCTCTTGATTGTGATGTCAACTCCATCCACCTCGTGGTGCCGGTTTCGGACCTTCACATCAAGAGCAAGCTCCGGTCCGACCGGGATTCGGTAATGAGATCGGCCGTGACGGTGACCGAGTACGCAAAAGACCACGGCCTCGTCGTGGAGCTCTCCGGCGAGGACGCGAGCCGCGCCGATGAGGCCTACCTGAAATCCCTCTACAAGGCGGGGATCGATGCTGGTGCCGACAGGCTCTGCTACTGCGACACCGTCGGAGTTCTGGTGCCGGAGAAGTCCTTTGAGATCTTTTCTAGGCTCTCCGATCTTCCGGCACCGGTGAGCGTCCACTGTCACGACGACTTCGGCCAGGCCACGGCCAATACCGTCGCCGCCCTCCGGGGCGGGGCCTCTCAGGCTCACGTCACCGTGAACGGTATCGGTGAGCGGGGAGGAAACACCAGCCTCGAAGAGGTGGTGATGACCCTCGAATCCCTCTACGGGATCAAAACCGAGATACGCTGTCAGGAGCTGTACTCCCTCTCTCGGCTCGTCTCGCGGCTTACGGGGATACCGGTCGCCCCCAACAAGGCGATCGTGGGGGAGAACGCCTTCACCCACGAGGCCGGGATCCACGTCCACGGCCTTCTCGCCGACACCTCGACTTACGAGCCGATCCATCCCGAGACGGTCGGCAGAAAGAGGAGGATCGTCCTCGGAAAACACGCTGGTAGAAGCTCTGTTGAGCTGGCCTTGAGAGAGCTTGGGATCGAGTGCACAAAGGGCGAGCTCGCCGAGATACTCTCCCGGGTAAAGGACCTGGGGGACAAGGGAAAAAGGGTCGCCGACGCCGACCTTCAGACGATCGCGGAGATCGTCCTATCGATCGAGAAGGAGCCGAAGGTGAAGCTCGACGAGTTCACGGTGGTGAGCGGCAACCGCGCGACACCAACCGCCAGCGTCAGGATAATCGTCAACGGCGCGGAGATGCTGGTGGCGGGAACCGGCGTAGGTCCCGTGGATGCGGCGATCAACGCCATCCGGCGAACCATCTCCGGGGTTACGGACGTAAGGCTCGAGGAGTACCACGTTGATGCAATCACCGGCGGGACGAGCGCTCTCGTCGAGGTCTGGGTGACGATGGCCATGGGCGATCGGAGCATAACCGCGCGAGGTGCTGGAGCGGACATAATCATGGCCTCCGTCGAGGCCGTTTTGGAAGGGATCAACAGGCTGATGCAACTTGAGGAGGACGGATAGATGGGTAAGATGAGCGGGGCCGAGGCCATCCTGGAGTGCCTGAAGCTCGAAGGCGTCGAGTTAATCTTCGGGCTTCCGGGCGGGGTGCTGTTGCCTCTCTACGACGCCATTTACGATTCAGATATCAGGCACATTCTTGTTAGGCACGAACAGGCGGCAGCGCACGCTGCAGACGGATACGCGAGGGCGACGGGCCGCGTAGGCGTATGTCTTGCGACCTCGGGACCTGGTGCTACAAACCTTGTAACCGGAATCGCCACCGCCTACATGGATTCTGTGCCGCTGGTGGCGATGACGGGCCAGGTGCCCACCAACCTGATCGGAAAGGACGCCTTCCAGGAGGCCGACATCACGGGCATAACGATTCCCGTGACCAAGCATAGCTACCTCGTCAGGGACGCGAAGGATATACCCCGCGTCTTCAGAGAGGCCTTCTACATAGCGAGTACGGGAAGGCCCGGCCCGGTTCTGATCGATCTGCCAAGAGACGTCACCGTCAACGAGCTGGACTTCGAATACCCCGAGATCAATCTGCCGGGCTACAGTCCGAACCTCAAGGTCCACAACCTCCAAATAAAGAGAGCGGCTACGGCCCTGATGGAGGCCGAGCGGCCCGTCATCTACGTCGGAGGCGGCGTCAAGTACTCCGACGGCCACAAAGAGCTCGTCGAGCTAGCAGAGAAGATCAAGGCCCCCGTGACGACGACCTTGATGGGGATCGGGTGCTTCCCCGAAGACCATCCCCTCTCCCTCGGGATGCTCGGCATGCACGGGACGACGTACGCGAACTATGCGATCCAGGAGGCCGACCTGATCCTGGCCGTTGGGGCGAGGTTTGACGACCGGGTCACGGGAAAGATAGCGAGCTTCGCACCCCAGGCGAGGATCGTCCACGTGGACGTCGACCCCGCCGAGATCGGAAAGAACGTGCGCGTGGACATACCCGTCGTCGGCGACGCGAAGTCGGCCCTGGCAGAGCTCGCCAAGGCCGTCGAGCCGAAGTCCTGGGGCCCCTGGAACGACAAGGTCGCCGGCTGGAAGAACGACCATCCTCTATTCTACGCCAAAGGGGCCGACTCGATCAAGCCCCAGTTCGTCCTGGAGACGATCTGCAAGCTCTGTCCCGAAGCCGTAATAGTTACGGAGGTCGGCCAGAACCAGATGTGGGCCGCTCAGTTCTTCACCCACAAGCACCCAAAGCACTTCATATCCTCGGGAGGGCTTGGGACGATGGGGTACGGGTTTCCCGCGGCCATCGGGGCGAAGATGGGCTGTCCCGAAAAAGAGGTCTTCGACATAGCCGGGGACGGAAGCTTCCAGATGAACATCCAGGAGCTGGCCACGGCCGTAATAAACGAGGTCGCCGTCAAGGTGATCGTTTTGAACAACGGGGTACTGGGGATGGTCCGGCAGTGGCAGGACCTATTCTACGAAAAGAGGTTCTCAAACACCACCTTGACTCGGGTTCCCGATTTCGTAAAGGTAGCCGAGGCCTACGGGGCCTTGGGCCTGCGGGCAACGAAACCCTCAGAGGTCGAAGGGGTTCTGAAAGAGGCGATCGCGTCAGATAGGGCGACGATCGTTGACATCATCATATCACCGGACGAGAAGGTGTCGCCGATGGTTCCTGCAGGAGCATCGCTCTCCGAGATTTTGGAGCTGGAGGGGTAAAAAGTGAAGCATACAATAGCCCTCATCGTCGAGAACAAGCCCGGCGTCCTGGTCAGGATAGCTGGCCTCTTCAGCAGGCGAGGCTTCAACATCGACAGCCTCACCGTCGGGGCGACCGACAACCCTGACTACTCCAGGATGACGATAACCGTCGAGGGTGACGAGGTCGTCCTCGAGCAGGTGACAAAGCAGCTGAACAAGCTCGTGAACGTCATCCGCGTCAGCGAGCTGTTGCCCTCGGAGTCGGTCGAGCGAGAGCTTGCGATCATCAAGGTCGCGGCTCGGAAGGAGGACAGAAGCGAGATCATGCAGATCGTGAGCGTCTTCCGGGCGAAGATCATCGACGTATCGCCCCGTTCGATGATAGTCGAGGTGACGGGCAGCGAGGACAAGGTCGAGGCGATGGTCAGGCTCCTCCGCCAGTTCGGGATCAAGGAGATGGCCAGGACCGGAAAGGTATCGATGGTGAGGGGCACTAAAGTCGTGAGCGCCTGACTGCAATTTGGGATGGTCTCGATGTGAACGGGGCATCTCTGGCTGAAACTTGGAACTAGAGAGCCGCAGCCATCTGGCTGAACGTGTCGGAGGATACGCGGCTGATTCGATAATCGAGGAGAAGGGAATAATGAGCAACATGTCTGGGGCGGAGGCAATAGTTGAGTCTCTGAAGCTTGAGGGCGTCGACGTCGTCTTCGGGCTTCCAGGCGGGTACATCCTGCCCCTCTACGACGCCCTTTACGATTCTGGGATAAGGCACGTGCTGATAAGACACGAACAGGCGGCAGCTCATGCCGCTGACGGATATGCGAGGGCCACAGGCCGTGTAGGCGTATGTCTCGCGACCTCGGGGCCGGGTGCCACAAACCTTGTAACCGGGATCGCCACCGCCTACATGGATTCTGTGCCTATGGTGGCCATGACAGGCCAGGTCCCTTCCCAGCTCCTCGGAACCGACGGCTTCCAGGAGGCGGACATCACGGGCATAACGATCCCGGTGACGAAACATAACTATCTCGTCAGGAGGGCGAAGGACATCCCCCGCGTCTTCAGGGAGGCCTTCTACATCGCCAGGACCGGACGGCCCGGACCGGTTCTGATCGATCTTCCTAAAGATGTCACCGTCGATGACCTGGACTTTGAGTATCCAGAGATCTGCCTGCCCGGCTACAGCCCCAACTTGAAGGTCCACGCCCTCCAGATAAAGAGGGCGGCAAAGGCGCTGATGGAGGCCGAGCGGCCCGTCATCTACGTCGGAGGGGGCGTCAAGTACTCCGACGGCCACAAAGAGCTCGTCGAGCTGGCAGAGAAGATCAAAGCCCCGGTGACGACGACTCTGATGGGGGTCGGGTGCTTTCCTGAAGACAGTCCTCTATCCCTCGGGATGCTCGGCATGCACGGGACGAGGTACGCAAACCTCGCCATCCAGGAGGCAGACCTGATCCTGGCCGTGGGGGCGAGGTTTGACGACCGGGTCACGGGAAAGATAGCGAGCTTCGCTCCCCAGGCGAAGGTGATTCACGTCGACGTCGACCCAGCCGAGATCGGAAAAAACGTGCGCGTCGACATACCCGTCGTCGGCGACGCGAAGACGGCCCTGGCAGAGCTCGCCAAGGCCGTCGAGCCTAAGGTCTGGAGCGCCTGGAACGAGTTGGTCGCAGCCTGGAAGAGGGATCATCCGCTATTCTACGCCAAAGGGGGCGACTCGATCAAGCCCCAGTTCGTCCTGGAGACGATCTGCAAGCTCTGTCCCGAGGCGGTCATAGTGACGGAGGTCGGCCAGAACCAGATGTGGGCCGCCCAGTTCTTCACCCACAAGGACCCGAAGCACTTCATATCCTCGGGAGGGCTCGGGACGATGGGGTACGGATTTCCCGCGGCCACCGGGGCGAAGATGGGCTGTCCAGAAAAAGAGGTCTTCGACATAGCCGGAGACGGAAGCATTCAGATGAACATTCAGGAGCTGGCCACGGCCGTAATAAACGACGTCGCCGTCAAGGTGATCATTTTGAACAACGGCGTCCTGGGGATGGTCCGACAGCTTCAGGACCTCTTCTACGAGAAGAGGTTTACGAACACGACTTTGGGCCGGGTCCCAGACTTCGTGAAGATGGCCGAGGCCTACGGGGCCCTGGGCCTTAGGGCGACGAGGCCCTCGGAGGTCGAAGGGGTCCTGAAAGAGGCGATCGCGTCAGACAGGCCGACAGTCGTCGACGTCGTCATATCTCCGGACGAAAAGGTATCGCCGATGGTTCCTGCGGGCGCTTCGCTCTCCGAGATTCTGGAGTTGGAGGGGTGAGAGATGCTGCACACCATAGCCCCGATCGTTGAGAACAAGCCGGGGGTTTTGGTCAGGACAGCCGGGCTTTTCAGCAAGCGAGGCTTCAACATCGAGAGCCTCACCGTAGGCGCGACCGACAACCCCGACCGCTCCAGGATGACGATAACCGTCGAGGGCGACGAGGTCGTCCTCGAGCAGGTGACAAAGCAGCTGAACAAGCTCGTCAACGTCATCCGCGTCAGCGAGCTTTTGCCTTCCGAGTCGGTCGGGAGAGAGCTTGCGGTGATAAAGGTCGCGGCTCGGAAGGAGGACAGAAGCGAGATCATGCAGATCGTGAGCGTCATCCGGGCAGAGGTCATAGACGTATCGCCTCGCTCGATGATAGTCGAGATGACGGGGAGCGAGGATAAAGTGGAGGCGATGGTCAGGCTTCTCCGCCAGTTCGGGATCAAGGAGAAGGCCAGGACCGGCAAGGTCTCGATGGCCAGGGGCGCAACGGCGGTGGGCCCCTGACCATGACTGACCTCGGCCCCGGTCTCGTGGCTGGTCTTGCGGTCCGTCCTATGGCCGATCTCGTGGCCGGTCACGCAAACCCAGTTACAAATCCGCTAAGGTCAAGTTTATATTAAATGCGTGATGTTTTCCCAAAATCGGGAGGAGATAGGAAATGGCAAAGATATACCATGACGAGGACGCCGACCTCGGCGTTCTGAAGGGAAAGACGATCGCCATCATCGGGTACGGAAGCCAGGGGCACGCCCAGGCCCAGAACCTGCAGGACTCGGGGCTCGACGTGGTCGCGGCAGACGTCAAGGGCTCAAAGGCCTGGAAGAGGGCCGAGGCCGACGGGATCAGGGTGACAACAGCAGCGGAGGCTGCGAAGGAGGCGGACATGATCCACATCCTCCTGCCTGACGAGATTCATCCGATAGTCTACAAAAAAGACATCGAGCCGAACCTTGAGGAGGGAAACGCCCTCGGATTTTCTCACGGCTTCAACATTCACTTCTCACAGATCATACCCCCGGAGAACGTCGACGTCTACATGGTGGCGCCGAAGGGGCCTGGCGACTTGGTCAGGAGGACTTATGTCGAGGGGATAGGAACCCCCTGTCTCGTCGCCGTCGAGCAGAACTTCTCGGGCATAGCCTTCGAGAAGGCGATGGCCTACGCTAAGGGGATCGGCGGAACCCGCGCTGGCGTCCTGGAGACGACCTTCAGAGAGGAGACGGAGACCGACCTCTTCGGAGAGCAGGTGGACCTCTGCGGCGGCGTCACCGAGCTTGTCAAGGCGTCCTTTGAGACCCTGGTCCAGGCCGGCTACCAGCCCGAGATCGCATATTTTGAGGCCTGCCACGAGCTGAAGCTGATCGTCGACCTTATCCACGAGGGCGGCCTGATGAGGATGTGGGAGAACGTCTCGAACACCGCCGAGTACGGCGGCCTCACCCGGGGCGACAGGATCATCAACGATCAGTCCAGAGAGGCTATGTGGGAGATCCTGAGCGAGATCCAGACCGGCGAGTTCGCCCGCGAGTGGATCCTCGAAAGCCAGGCGGGCCTTCCCGTCAAGAGGGCCCTTGAGAAGAGGGAGGCAAGCCACCTCATCGAAGAGGTGGGCGAGGAGCTTCGATCGATGATGCCGTGGCTCAAGAAAGATTGAAGATCATCTCTTAAAGGAGGGATGCTAAGCCATCGGGAGGGCGGGCGCCGCAGTCGGCGCCGCCCCTCCGGGGGCAGGGTGACAGGTTTTGGAAGGTTTCTCTAGCGTTTTTGATATTGTTTCAATCCGGCGTCAGGACCGGTTCTTTGTCCCGAATCTATCGGCGTCGTTGAGAAGGGTCATTCCCACACCACCTCGCGGCCCTACAAAGACCCAGATTAAGGAAGCTGGATATTATAGTTAGCCGAAGAGCCTCAGTTCTCTTCGATGGCTCTAAGTTCAAAAAGATCCTAATCGAAACCCTAGCAATAGCAGATAATCGACGAGACGGACATTAACGAGTCCTCAAAAAAATTTGGGTGCGAACGTTCACTTCTCATATCTATAATCTACGTCGCTAACATGGCTGCTAGGGTCTTTGCTAACATACATCATATTATTACTAGTTCCGGAAGTAGTTGTGTCTATCGACCACGTATCAGTTTCTATTTGTTTTTTAGCTTCATATTCGGTAGATGCTATAGATTTAAGTCCCTGGAATTGAGATAAGTCAATAGAGAACTCCTCTGTTTTATACTCCCCGATACTATTCCTATAAGACACAGATATCCTAAATTTATTCTTTATTATTTCATCAAACTGAGGGTCGGTCAAAGAAAATAAGTAAATAAGTCTCCTATAACCTGGCCTTAAATACTTCAATCCTTCTAGCATTATTCCTACTTGCGAAAGATGTAGCTCTGAATTTATTTTAAAATCAGAATCGTATAGAGTGAACTACCCTACCCTAAA
>DAQG01000113.1 GCA_002502785.1 Methanothrix harundinacea
AAGATTTCACTATGAAGAGGAGGACGACGGAGAGACCTTTGGAAGAGATCGAAGTCGAGCGGAATCGGCTGATAAGTAAGCTGAGATCACCTGGCGAAAGACCCTTCGCGGTTGTCAAGTTGCGCCAGCACACCCCGCAGCAAGCTGCGGGGATAATTCATCTGTTTACGCATTTTGGGGCAATTTTATGCACCTAATAGTGCAGCATGTTCGAAGATTGTCCTAAAAGCCAACACATAAGGTGTCAAAGGTGGCCCCGCAGTTTTGCAGTGTATTATAAATACCGGTACTTTTATGACCCTCTGGCCCATTGAAGATGCATAGTTGCGAAAGAGGCCAAAAACGAGAGGCTCCATAATACCTCACACCTTTCGAAACCATCTCAGATATTAAAATAAAGAATCTTTATTATAATAACGTTGTATAAGTTAATATGACATGATGAGGATCGACCCACAGAGAAGCTGATCCGAGGCCTAATGAAAGCTGAATTGGTGCGGGGGAACTCACCCCGCACCTAAGTGGGTTTGACCGACTCCAAATTGTCCTTCACTACGACCTTGTTGGGATGGTCGGGCCGAGAACCTTCTCCTAAGGAAAATTAATCGAAATCCTCAAACACAAGTCTTCCGATTTCCCTTGTTGACCTTCCCATTGCTATCGGACTGGATGAAAATTCCCTTGAGGGTGTTTTCTGTAGCAGTTCCGGTGGTCATAGTTGAGACGAGGACGCCGTTCATGAGGGAGTGAATCTCAAGCTCGACCTCGTCACCTGACGCTGATCCAAAGACCACTCCGTTCCAAGGCTTCCGGACATCGGAGTTGGCTGCACCAAAGAGGGTATCCTCCGACTGGTAGATGACCATCGAAATTGGGACATAATCCATGTTCACGATCCAGGTCCCTTCGAGGCTCTGAACCACTGAGGTTGCTGTCTCTTCATCTACTGTGACATCTTCCGTGATTACCGTCTCGACGTCGATGTCCACGATTTCCATCGGTTCGACCACCTCTGTAGGTCCGGTTTCGCTGTCTTTCATTGTTATGTTTGAGTCTTCAGCTATTGAAAGTCCTGATATGAGGGTGGTTGTGATGAGCAGCACTGATAGGGCGATACTTCTAAGGTTCAATGCTGTTCCACTGCCAAGGAAGTTCGATTTCGTTGAGACTTGTCTCTATCCTTTTTTCAGTTCTGATGGCTCAGCCAGTCGTTCCAGGTGTAGAGCCTGGCGTCGTACTCTTGTAGCATCAGGGCGTACCAGACGATGGATGCCTGGCCTCCGTTCTTAGTATAGACGGCGACCGGAAGATCCCCATTGAGGTCAACGAAGATCTCGGCGAGAGCCGAATCGTCCTTGATCCAATCGCCTTCGATCACTCTGTTGTAGTCGATGTTGATCGCTCCTTCAATGTGACCTGCTGCGAACTGATCTGGGGACCTAGCGTCAACAACCATAAACACGCCATCGGAGATGGTCTCGTAATCTGCGAGGAGCTCTGGCCGGGGGTTGGCTGAGTAGTTGGCAGCAGGCCTCGTCGTCATGGACCCTGTCATGGGGAGTCCTGTAGCCGGCTCTTGGAGGATCTGGACGTTCTGGTGGCCCAGGTACTTCATGATCCAGAATACGAAGGTCTCATCGCCACAGGAGAAGCAGTCGCCGTAAATGACCAGATCGTCCTCCTCGGTGATCCCGGCGTTCCCGATAACATTGGCTAGATCGGCCAACGGCTTGAGAGATCCATCGCTTTGGATCAGACTCTTTGAGGGGAGCTGAATCGATCCCTCGATGTACTTAGATCCCTTGGGCGAAGTGTTGCTGACGTAGACGATCACGGGCTCTGAATCACCATCAAGCTTCTCACGAAGTTCCTGAGCGGATATGGACGAGGAGAAAAGATCATCATCACCATCCGAACCAGCTTCAGTTGCAACTTCAGCACTTGATCTTTCTTCAGCACCATTTCCATTTACTGTGCCGCTCGATGTGGATGCCTCGTTCGATGATTCACTCATCGAGTCCTCCAGCCAAGCTTGACCGCTCCAGGCGTCTGCACCTCCGCCACAGCTGCATCCGGCCTCTGCTCCGCTCGCAAGAGCGATCATGACAATTAGAAGCGATTCAACCATCGCTAGTTTACTTCGCATTCGGTATGCACTCCTTGAAAGTACCTATCTTTGAGATACAGCGATACGTTCACCAGGCTTATCAAAACGGGAACCTCTACCAGGGGCCCTATCACCGCCGCAAATGCCTCTCCGGAGTTGATGCCGAATACAGCGACTGCCACGGCGATGGCCAGCTCGAAGTTGTTGCTGGCGGCGGTGAAGGAGAGGGCCGCGGTATTTTCGTAGCTGACGCCCATCCTGTAAGAAATGTAGAAGGCCACGAGGAACATCAGCAGAAAGTAGATGATGAGAGGTATAGCGATCCTCACCACGTCGAGGGGAAGCTCGACTATGTACTCGCCCTTGAGGGAGAACATGACGATGATGGTGAAGAGGAGGGCGATGAGGGTCAGGGGAGATATCCGAGGGATGAACCTCTCCTCGTACCAGGCCTTTCCCCTCCTCCTGATCAGAACGAACCGGGTGATGATCCCCGCAAGGAACGGTATCCCTAGATAGATGAAGACGCTTCTCGCGATCTCTCCGATGGTTATCGCCACCACAAACCCCTCGGCTATCCCGAGGATCGGCGGCAGAACGGTGATGAAGACGTAGGCGTAGACCGAGTAGAAGAGGACCTGGAAGATGGAGTTGAAGCCCACAAGGCCGGCACAGTACTCGGTGCAGCCGCAGGCGAGCTCGTTCCAGACGATCACCATGGCGATGCATCTCGCGATCCCGATCAGAATCAGACCCACCATGAAGTGGGGGTAGTCCCGGAGGAATATGACCGCGAGGCCGAACATCAGGACCGGCCCCACGCCCCAGTTCAGAAAGAGGGATAGGCCCAAAACCTTCGTGTCCCTGAAGACCTCACCCAGCTCCTCGTACTTCACCTTGGCCAGGGGCGGGTACATCATCAAGATGAGGCCGAAGGCGATGGGGATCGATGTGGTCCCCACCGAGAAGCCGGTTATCAGCTCCGAGACACCAGGGAAGAAGTAGCCCATCCCGATCCCCAGGATCATCGCTCCAAAGATCCAGACCGTCAAAAATCTGCTTAAAAGAGGGAGCCTGGACTTTTCTTTCTCTATCTCGTTTTTTTTCTCGTTCATCGATCTCAAACTCCGATATTGACAGAGGATCGTTCAGCCATCCACCATCAGCCCCGCCAGGTTCATCATCTCGATGACCGCGCCCTCTGAGAGACGGTATCGGGACCACTTTCCGTCCTTTCGCTCTTTCACCAAGCCTGCCCTCTTCAGGATAGATAAATGGTGAGATGTGGATGATTGCGGTCTGTCGAAGGCGGTCATGATCTCGCAGACACAGAGCTCGCCCTCTCTTAGGAGATGGAGGATCGCAAGCCTGAAGGGGTCGGACATCGCCTTGAAGACCTCGGCCTCGGCAGCCAGAGCGGCCTCGTCAATGCTCTCGGTAAAGGTCTGAAGCTTTCGAGCAGCATTCTTGGCTTTGCACCGGTCTCCCGTCAGCTTCGCCAGCCTTTCAACGCACGGATCCAGGGGTTCAGGTTCTACGGCTTGCGTCATACCTATCAGCTCAGCAGCAAGAGCACCCGCCGGAGGCAAGGAGCATCTCCATCTCCTTTTTCAGACATTCCTCGCATATCTTCACCCGCCCCCTCTCCCGGTGCTTCGCCTTGAAGAGGTGATCCGAATCTTTGCCGCATATCTCGCATCTCATCTGCGTTCTGTTCTCCTGATGACGATTGCTTCGTTGTATCTCCTTTTGCCAGAAGGGCTCCACATAAGCCTCTCAATTCAGAGTCATATCAAATCATTTCGATATATAAGATTGTTGATTCCCTCCGCCTTCATGCCAGGCATCCGTATCTGGCAGTTTAATTCTGATTTTGGTTATTAATTCTAATTTTTGTAGCTCAAACTAATGCTATATCTGACATATATAGCATAATTTCGTCTTAAAATCGATATTATGTTTAGTTAATTGATGTCAATGGATAGAGATATCCGACATCTATATATACGAGCGTCGTCCTCCAAGAGGTTGCTTCGGCCAAATGGGCGAAATCCGATGTATTTAGAGATCCAACTTTGTGGATATATGGGCCCAAGACCGCGGCATAGATGCGGTCGGCTGAAGCTTTCGATCTGTGGTGTGAGAAAAAGTGGGGTTAAGATCAAAACAAATGTGGGAGTTGGTAAGCATAACGCATCTGACCAAGATTAAACTTTCTGCCCTGGTTATGGGCGCAGTCATGGTGGCAGGTCTCATCGCCACCGTCTCCGCAGCAGAGTACTCCGTCGGATCCGAACCCGATGACTGGTGGACCGTATACCCCGACCAGCATCCGGACGCCGGCTCCGAGGTCGACCATCCCCAGTGGGTCCTGGACGAACTCGAAGATAAGCCGATCCTTATCCTGGACCACAGCACCAACTGCAAAGCCTGCATCGACCAGGAGGCTGCCTCCGATGCAGTTTTGGAGGATGTCGGTGAAGAATCTATAGCCTACGAGAACCTGATAGCTGAACCCAGCAACGAGAGGGCGGCCAGTCTCTTCGACGTCTATGACCCCAACGGAGGAAAGCCGTACATCCCCTTGACTATCATAATCACTCTGGTTGAGGATGAGGATGGAAACGTCGTGGTCGGATGGCACAGCGCCGAGGATGATACCGGTGAAGACTGGCTCTCATCTTACGTCCAGGATGCCGTCGATTATCACGAGGAGAACGTCGGGGACTGGGACGCGTGATCGGAGATGAGATCTGATCACAAACATTTTTTAATTGTAGGAGCACTGACCCTTTTAATCGTTCTCGTCGCCCTCTTCTCATTGAATTCGACCCTCGGATCTAGCGCGGAGCCGATCCCGGCACCCGACTTCGAGGCTGCGGACCTTAACGGTGTAAACTTCTCCCTGAGCGACTTTGAGGGAGAGGTGGTCGTCCTTCACATAACGAACATAGAAAGCCCGCTATGCGTCGAGTGTGAGAAGACCCTGGCCGCCCAGATCGGCGAGCTTCAACGGCTGGTGGAGAATAAGCCCGACGTGAACCTCATAACCCTGAACGTCCGGAAGAACCCCTACTCAAAAGACGGCATGACCCTTTCGCAGAGCTGGTGGGACGCCGACGTCAGCTGGATCTGGGCCGAGGACTTCGAGCCTTACGAGATCGCCGGCAAGTACGTCGACTTCACCAACTTTGAAGGAGGGTTCTCCGACCCCACCATCCTCCTGATCGACAGAGATGGGATGGTGGCGGGCGTCTATCACGTCTACCAGCTGGGCCGAGGAGAGATCGACGGGATCCAGGATGCAGAGGCCCTTCAAGCTAAGGTCGAGGCTCTGGAGAGGGGCGAATGGGCCGGGATGGAGGGGAGCGTATCAATTCAGAATATCACGTTCCTCGGGATGTTCGGCCTCGGGGTCATCACCTCCTTCTCGCCCTGCTCTCTTGCCCTGCTCATCGCCATGTTCTCCTACATCATGACCTCTCGAAGAAAGAGGGTTCTCTCTGACGACCAGGATTACGGCTCCTCGTCGAGAGAGGGGCTTTTGATCGGGGTAGCCTTCACCCTGGGCATGGCGATCGTCTTCTTCGTGGTGGGCCTCTTCATATCCAATCTGGGGGTATTCGTCCGGGACTCCCGGTTCTTCGACCTCGCTGCCGGGGCGATCCTGGTGATCCTGGGGATCAACGTCTTCAAGCCCATCGGCGAGATCATCGAGCCGATCAAGGCCCGACTCCCTTCAAGAGGAGAAGAGGATTTCAGGGAGAAGAAGGGCTTCATGGAGAGGGCTGTGAACCTGTCCATCGGCCTCTTCAAACACTCCGTCTTCATCGGGGCCTTCACCTTAGGTGTCTTCTTCGCCCTGGGCTGGGCTCCTTGCGCCGTCTCCCTGGTATTTCCAGCCCTGATATGGCTGATGTCTCAGGATATATCGGTACTGACAGGAGGTCTGATGCTCTTCGTCTTCGGGGTAGGTCACGGCGTTCCCATAATCCCCATCGCCACCTTCAGCAGGTCCTTTGGGGGAAAGATGGGCGAGGAGTACCTGGCCATCGGGAAATGGGTAGTCAAATTCTTTGGGGTGATGATAATCGTCACGGGGCTCGTCTTTGCGGCCCGATACTTTGGTTATAAACTATGGTAGCGGCCAAAAAGATGTGGTGGCGGCTACAAAATCTATGGTAGGTGGTTAAGATGCCGGGAAAGCCAGAAGAGATCAAGATGGTGAGCAACGCCATGGCCAACATACCACGGAGGAAGATGATGGCCTTCCTCGTCGAGAGCGAAAAGACGGCGGAAGAGATCGGGGAGGCGGTCGGCAAATCGATGCTCGACTACCATCTCAAGATCCTGCAACAAGCAGGGCTCATCGTGATGGAAGAGGGAAAAGTGAAGCTCTCCGAGTTCGGCAAGAACTTCATGGAGGGAAAGACTGAAAAGGCCCAGGACGTGAGCGTCGACCTCTCCGGGGCGAAGCCGGTGGAGATCACAGAGGTGAGACAGCTTTTGCCCTGCATAGCCGACTCGACCAAGTTTCGGATCATCGCCAACATGGCTCCGCCCCTGGGCGGAGCTCTCAAGGTCCTGGAGCCCTTATTCCCGAGGGGAAGGTACTCCGAGAGGATAGGTGCCCTGATAATCCAGCGCGGGGACGTTCTGATCACCATCTATGGGACGGGTAACGTCACCATGACCATGATCAAAGACGAGGCCGAGGCCAGGGAAACCCTGGAGAGGCTGAAGGAGACGATCAACGAGGCGATAGCAAAGGGTGTGGCTCCGGCGCCCCGGGAGAAGGTGAGGGTCGAGCCGATGGAGATATACAAATACCTCCCCCAGACGAACTGCGGCGAGTGCGGCGATCAGAGCTGCTACTCCTTCGCCATTCGGCTGATGAGCGGCGAGGTCTCCCTCGACCTCTGCACGCCCCTCAAGGATCCGAAGTACAGACAGAACCTTGAACATCTCCAGGTCTTGGTCGAGTACATCTGAGCCGGAGGATCCTTTGAAGACCCTGACGATCATCCTCGCAGACGGTCCCTACATCTCCGAGTATGCCCATATAGCGTTCAAGATAGCCGATGCCGCCCTGAAAAGGTATCATGTGAATATATTCCTCTATCTTGACGCCGTCCACATCCCCCGCCTTGGGCAGAGCCCGGCCTTCTTCGCCGACGAGGGCGAGCTTTTCAAAGAGCTGGCGGAAAGGGGTGCGGCCATAAGAGCATGCTCCCGGTGCGCCGCCGCCAGGGGCTATTCTGCAAACGAAGACGGCTCCTCGCGGGATTATCACGATGGGATAAAGATCACCAGCCTCTACGACCTCCCGGAGATGATCCAAGGAAGCGACGGGGTGATCACTCTATGCCGATGAGGTCGGTCTTCTACCTCCTCGACACCGCCCCTTACGGGAGTGAGAAGGCCTTCGGCCTCCTGGACGCCGCCGCCGTCAGCCTGGGAAGGATGGAGGTGACGGTGGGGCTCTACGGTGACGGGGCGTACCTGGCCCTGGGAGATCAGGACTCGCGGGCGCTGGCCATTCCAAACCTCGCTGATATCCTCCGCGCCTACGGCGAGATTAGAGTCCTGGCCCACGAGCCCTCGGTGGTCGATAGAGGGCTATTTTCCGAGGGGCTGGTGGAGACGGCGGAGCTCGTCGACGAGGAGGCCTTCCTGGTGGCGATGGAAAGTTCAGACTGTCTGATCCTGCTTTGAGGGTGAATAGGGAACAGGTGATGATGATGGACGTATTTCTCCTGACAAAACCGCCCCAAAGCGAGAGGTCTGAAATCTGCCTGAAGCTTCTGGCAAGGTCGGAGAGGTCGAGGCTCTACCTCGCTGGGGACGGGGTCTATCATCTGCTGAGCCAGCCCGGAACAATTCCGCCGTCCTGTGAGGTCCTCGCCTCCAAAGAGGACGTCGCGGCCCGGGGGGTCGTGCCGAGGAGGGGGGCGGAGGTTCGAGAGGACTTTTACGAGAGGCTCGTCGAGGATGTGATGGAAGGGGACGGTCGGTTCTTCACCTTCTGAGATCTCTTCCATGGAGATGATAATTTTATGATTCTTGTGACCATAGAACGGGAGGGCTGCATCAGCTGCGGCCAGTGCTGGGGAAGCTGCCCCGAGTTCTTCATCGAAGATCCCGGAGACGGGAAAAGCTCGATAATAGAGGGGTACAGGATCGCGGGAAAGCCGGACGAGGGGTCGGCCCCTGACCGATTTGAGGCTTGCCTCAAATCGGCCGAGGAGGCCTGCCCTGCTGAGGTGATCCGGGTGAGCCCGATACAGCCGAGCTTCGACTGACGGGGTGACAGATATGGTTTCAGATGAAGGCGTTTCGGAGAAGATGATGAAAAGAGCGCCGAGGGAAGGGGAGGAGAAGACGGGGAAGAAGAAGGTCCTCTTCCTCTGCACTTCCAACTCGGCCCGATCTCAGATGGCGGAGGGGCTTTTGAGGGATCTGTACGGGGATCGGTACCAGGCTTATAGCGCCGGGGTGGAGGCGACGGCCGTCGACCCCCGGGCCGTCTCCGTCATGAAGGAGTTGGGGATTGATATCTCCGGCCAGCGCTCCAAGAGCGCCGAGGAGCTCGGAGATATCGTATTCGACCTGGCCGTCACCGTCTGCGAGAGGGCAAAAGAGGCCTGCCCCATCTGCAGCATCGACCTCGACCTCCCTTCGAGGGTCCCGAAGGCCCGAGAGGTCGTCCACAAAAGCTTCGAAGATCCGGCCGCAGCCACGGGGTCGGAGGGGGAGCAGCTTCGCGCCTTCCGGAGGGCGAGAGACGAGATAAAAGCGTGGATCGTCGAGAGGTTCGGATGAGCCAGAGACGGAGAGGATGCGGATAAATTTTTAGAAGTTTCAAGTTGAAGGTGAGAGTTTTGGAAGATAAGGACGTCAAACGAGTCGTGAAGGACAGGTACGGCCGCGTTGCAAGAGAGGCAGGCTCCTGTTGCAGCTCGTCTACCTGCTGCGGGACCGCAAAGCCTCAGGAGATCGCAAAGAAGATCGGATACTCCGAGGAGGAGCTGGAGATCGCCCCTGCGGGATCGAACCTGGGCCTGGGCTGCGGAAATCCCATCGCTCTCGCGTCGATCAGAGAGGGGGAGACCGTCCTGGACCTGGGATCCGGCGCCGGGTTCGACTGCTTCTTAGCCGCAGAACGGGTCGGGCCGAGGGGGAGGGTCATCGGCGTGGACATGACCGGTGAGATGGTGGAGAAGGCTCGGGCCAACGCTGTCGCCAGTGGGTACGAAAACGTGGAGTTCAGGATTGGCGAGATCGAGAGGCTTCCGGTCGACGACGAATCTGTTGACCTGGTGATATCAAACTGCGTCATCAACCTCGTCCCGGACAAGAAGGCCGCCTTCGACGAGGCCTATCGGGTCCTGAGATCCGGCGGAAGGCTCGTCGTCTCGGACATCGTCCTTCGAGGAGAGCTGCCGGATTTAATCAGAGAGTCGGTGGAGGCCTACGTCGAATGCGTCTCCGGGGCGGCTGCCAAGGACGATTATCTCGCATCGATGAGGTCGGCGGGGTTTGCAGAGGTGAAGGTGATGGACGAGGCGCCCTTCTCCCTGGACTGCGTTGCCAGCGATCCGACCGGCCGGGCAGCCCTGGACGGCCTGCAAGATGAGGATCTGAGGGGTGTCGAGGGGAGGATCGCCAGCATAAAAGTCATCGCCTTCAAGCCTGGCCGCGCGTGAGTGATCTCCAGGAAAATATGGCGGGCGGGATCACCCAGATTTTCGGGTGATTGTGGTTTGAGACCGCCCCACTCTCATATCTCTCTTTTAGATAACAGCCACGAAGTTGGCCAGAAATCCGACGGCCACTGCTATGCCGAAGATGGTGAGCAGAAACGCCGCAAGAAGCCTCTTCTCGAATATGGCAGAAAGAAGGGTCAGCTCCGGTATGCTGGCTCCGGCTCCGCCTATCACCAGAGCCAGGACGGCTCCGACGCTCATTCCCTTCTGGGTGAGGGCGAGGCCTATGGGGAGTATCGTCTCGGCCCGGATGTAGATCGGGACGCCGACGATGGCGGCAGCGGGAACGGCGAGGGGATTGCCCGGCCCCGCTATGCGAGAGATCAGTTCCTGGGGCACAAATCCGTGGATGAAAGCTCCGATCCCCGCTCCAAGAATAAGGTATGGCACCAGCTGGCGAAAGAGGGTGAAGGCGAAGGAGGCTGAACGTTGTACCCTTGATTTTGCGTCCGTTGCGCCGTCGCCTTCACAGCAGCTTCGGATCGCCACCATCGGCTTCACTTGGCCCGCAAAGCCGAGACGGTCCAGGATTAGGCCGATGACTACCGCCGCCGTGAAGGTCGCAACAAAGTAGAGGGCCGTCACCTTCCAGCCCAAAAGCAGTACGAATAGGGAGATTATCACCGGATTCAGGAGCGGCGACGATAGGAGGAAGGCCATGGCGGCGGCGAAGGGCACCCCCGCGTTGAGCATCCCCAGGAGGAGGGGTATCGTAGAGCATGAGCAGAAGGGGGTGAGGGACCCAAAACCGGCCCCCAGGACCCCGCCCAGAAGCTTGTTTCGTCCACCCAGCATCTTCTTCACCGTCTCGTCCGGGACGTACTCCTGGATCAGACCCACAAGAAAGGTCACCCCTATGATACCCCTCTCCAAGATCTA
>DAQG01000064.1 GCA_002502785.1 Methanothrix harundinacea
CCTTTTCCAGCACGACCTATGAATCATTGTGAAATTGGGAAGGAAGTGGATTTTTTCTGGGAGAGAGAATGGCGCTATCCGTATGCAAAAGGACCACTTGAATTTAATCGTGGTGATATTTTTGTTGGTTTATGTCCCCACGATAAAATTGAACATTTTGAAGATTTAGCTCAAGATAACGGCTTACCTGAGCTTAAATTTGTTGACCCATTGCGAAATATGAAATTTTATGCGAGTGAGTTAATCGATGCGAGAAAAGTTTTGAAACGGCACAAAATTGAAATCAAATCATCAGTAGTATAAAAATTTTTATGCTAGCTAAATTATTCACCCCTATATTCCATATTGTCCTACCACCTCCACTTATCTTCCCTTCCCCCGTCCAGAAACCCCACCAACGCCAAATATGTCTCGTTCGGATGGCTGATCCAGAAGAGGTGGCCCGCCCCTTCGATCTCGTGGAACTCTGCGCCAGAGATCTTCTCGGCGAGGATCCGGCCGTTCTCCGGCGGGATCAAGATGTCGGAGTCGCCGGCTATGACCAGCGTCGGGGCGCGGATCTCGGATATCCGGTCGCCGATGGCGACGGGATCTGCGACTCGGATCGGAGCATCCCCGGAAAAGAGAGCGTCGATAGATATCCTCTGGCCGATCCAATGAACTAAGGTCGGCCGACCGAAAAAGTGGTGCGGCTTTGATCCTTCAAGAAAAATCAGAGCCGCCATCACTCAACGTCGCTGATCTCGAATAGATAGGCACCAAGGCCTAGGGCCCCAGCGCAGCAGACCGCGAGGATCGCAAGGTCAAAGGCCAGGGGGAAGGCGCTGACGCCGACGAGAGACCCCCGGAGGCCGTCGACGCCGTAGGTGAGGGGGTCGAGGTAGGAGAGGCTCCTCAGCCAGACGGGAAGGTTCGATATCGGGAAGAGCGCCCCCGAGAGGAGGAAGAGCGGGAATACCATGAAGTTCATGATGAGCGAAAAGCCCGACATGTCCTTCATCCGAGAGGCGAAGGCGAGGCCCAGGCTGTTGAAGGTCGTGGCGATCAGTACCATGAAGACGAGGGAGAGGAGAAAGCCCGCAAGTCCCGATATCTTCAGGCCCATGACTATTCCCGGAACGAGGATGATCAGCCCCTGCATCACGGCGGTGGTGACGCCTCCGGCGGTCCTCCCGATGACGATCGATAACCTTGAGACAGGAGCCACCATGATCTCCCGCAGGAAGCCAAACACCCTGTCCCAGAGCATCGAGAGCCCCCCGAAGGTCGATGAGAAGAGGAGGGTCATGCCGATGATCCCCGGGGCGAGGAAACTTATGTAGTCGACGTTTTCGGGGATCGCTGGCATCGCCGCCGATCGAAAGCCGAAGCCGAGGAAGGCGAGGAAGAAGAAGGGCGGGGCGAGAGAGCCGAAAACCCTGCTTTTCAGCCTGAAGAAGCGGATCATCTCCCGCAGCCAGAGGCTGTAGATGGCGTAGACGTTGATCCTTGGCATATCAGTGCCTCCGGGTCCTCATCCTGCTCTGGACCGCCGCCATCCTTCCCGCGCCGGCGGACTCGGCCTCCCTGATCTTCTTGCCCGTGAACTTGAGGAATACGTCCTCCAGGGTCGGCTCGTGCATGCTTACAGACCTTATCTTCACCCCGACCCTGCAGGCGCCGAGGACGATCTCAGGGATTCGGGACTCGCCGCGATCGACGCTCAGGTTGAGGGTCGAGCCGGACCGATCGACGGCCTCGACCCCCTCGAACTTCGAAAAGGCTCCGACCTGCTCGTCGGTGACACCGTCGTCCACCTCCAGGGTGACGATGTCGGCACCGATCAGGTCTTTCAAGTTATCTGGAGTGTCTAGGGCAACGATCTCGCCCTGGTCGATGATGGCAACCCGCTCACAGAGGTGGTCGGCCTCCTCCATGTAGTGGGTGGTTAGGACGACGGTCACGCCCTCCTCCTGGTTCATCTTCAGGATGTACTGCCAGATGTACCTCCTGGTCTGGGCGTCAAGGCCTAAGGTGGGCTCGTCGAGGAAGAGGACGTGGGGGTGGTGCATCAGCCCCCGGGCGATCTCTAGCCTCCTCTGCATCCCGCCCGAGTAGTCCTCCATCAGAACGTCGGCCTTCTCGGTCAGGTCTACCAGCTCCAGGACCTCGGCGACCCTCGCCTCGCGGGTCTTTTTGTCCATCCCGTACATCCTGCCGTGAAAGTCCAGGTTCTCTCGGCCCGACAGCTGGCTATCGACAGACGGGTCCTGGAAGACGACCCCGATGGAGTTTCTGACGGCGTCCCTCTCCCGGGCGATGTCGTGGCCCCAGACGATGGCTCCTCCCGCCGTCGGCCTGAGCATCGTCGTCAGCATCTTGATTATGGTGCTCTTTCCTGCGCCGTTCGGACCCAGAAGGCCGAAGAGCTCCCCCTCCTCGATTCTAAGGTCGACCCCGTCGACGGCGGTAAAGCCGTTGAACCTCATGGAAAGACCGCTGGTGGCGATCGCTACCCCTTCCATGAAAGAGACGATCTGCCCCAGGGGTTATATAATCTGCTTTCATCGGTCGACTCTGAAAGTTGATGGCAGGCCTATGGCCGGTCTAAATTCGGCGAACTTGCAGCAGCAAGCTAGCGGGATATTGGTACGAAATAGGTTTGTACAACTGCCTATTTTCATTAGCATGGGTGGCCTTTGGGCCATGAACGTTTCGATAAAAATCAAGCACGAACTAGAATCCCGGCTGAATCGCCCCGTCGATCTTGCTCCCGAAGTCTCGATTCAAACGAACGACAATTGTATTCGGCTGCCAAAGTATCTCCGGATCCCCTATTTTACTTTGGTTGCGGATCTTCAGACGATCCAGCACATCTTCGTCATCCCACATCACAAGGAGGCAATATTTTGAACAAGCTGCGCATAGCAACCTTCAACCTGGAAAACCTCGACGACAAGCCCGGCGCGAAGCCGAAGCTCGAAAAGAGGATCTCGGTGATGAAGCCCCAGCTTTTGAGATTCAAGGCCGACCTCTTCTGCCTGCAGGAGGTGAACGGCCAGGAAGAGGAGGGCGAGCCCCGCCGCCTGCTGGCCCTGAACCGGCCGATCAAGGATACACCCTACGCCGACTACCAAATGGTCTCTACCAAGACCAAAGACGGAAAGCAGGTTGATGATGCCCATCTGGAAATACGTCTGGGACCTTATTGAAAACATACATATCCAACATCCCCCCAACCTGGGATGATATGACTAACTTCAAGGTCCTTCTGGAGGGCGCCTGGCTTGTCAGAGACGTCAAATCCGTAGACGACGCCATCGGGGTCGCGATATCGGAGGCCGGAAAAAGGCTGAACAGCAAAAAGCTCGACTTCGTGGAGGTGGAGATGGGCCAGACGATCTGCCCTGCTTGCGGCAAATCCCTGGACGGGGTCTTCATGGTGGCGGGAACCGCCCTCGTGGGCCTACTCTTCGAGATCAAGGTCTACGACGCCGAGAACGAGGAGCACGCCTTCCGGATAGCAAAGGCGATGGTCGGGAAAGCCCTGGGTGCGGTTCCCTTGAGGCTGGTGGAGACTGAAGAGATCGAGGGTGGACGGACCGGAAGACCGGTGAGGTCGAGGTAGTCGGAAAATCCAGCGTCGAAATCCCACAAATCAGCTTCCCTTCCTCTCCCACTCAGCCACCCTGGCCCTGATGATCCCCCTGCTCTTTTGGGCGTCGGTAACGATCAGATCATCCTGGATCCATTTCGGAAGGAAGGAGACAACGCCGCCCCTGCCCCCCTCTCTGAACCGCCGGTCGCAAAAGAGGATCACGCCCCGCTCCGAGGCGTCCCTGATCACCCTTCCCGCCGCCTGCAGGCCCCTGTTTATCGCGGGCAGGGTGTAGGCGATCAGCATCCCGTTCTTCTGGCCGTACTTCCTGACGTAATACTGGTTGACCTCCCTCTGGATCTCGTTGTAGAATCCGAGAGGCAGGCCCACGACGGCAACGCCGTTCAAAGCCTCTCCCTTGTAATCGATCCCCTCGGCGAGCTTCCCGCCAGATACGCCCAGAAGGACGGCTCCCCGCCTCTTTCCCGCCTTGAAGAAATCGTCCAGAATCGCGGGGACGTCTTCAGCGTTTCTCGGCTCGGAATAGAGCATTTTGCCGACCCTTCTCGCAGCGGCCTTGCAGGTCGTCTCGTACTGGTTCATCATCGAATAGGAGGTGAAGAACACGGCGACGTTTCCAGGCACTTCCTCGATGATCGCCTCGACGTGCTCAGTGATCTCCCTTCGGTTTCCGGCCTCCTCTCTTTTTTCAAGCTGAGTGGTGGCGGTCTTGGCCACCATGAGGAGCCTGTTCTCCGATGGGAAGGGGTTTGGGAGGCTGATCTTCTTCGCCCTGTCCTTCTCTCCCAAAAAGTACAGCTCGTAGGCGTCCAGGGGCGAGAGGGTGCCGCTGAGCATCACCGTAGCATTGATGTTGTCCACCACCCTTCTCACCAAAGGCGCGGGGTCGATGTTGTTAACCTCCAGCCACGCCCTCTTTTTGTCGCCGGTGCCGCTGACGGTGATCTTCCTCTGGTAAGAGAGGTCCCTTTCGGCCAGCTCCGCGTCGTTCAAGAACAGAAGAACCTGAGCCAAGCTCGGTTCGATCTCTCCTTTCAGATTTTCGCGATCACCCTCCGCCAGCTCCAGCTCTGCCACCATCACTGCCACCTCCGTGGCGGCCGAGAGTGTCTCCTCCACGTCATCAAACCCCTGGTAGAGGAAATCGCGGAAAAGGTCGGCGTCCAGAAGCTCTTCGCCCTCCTGCATCCGGGAGAGACGGCTCTGAATGTACTTTCGAAGTCTCGGCAGAAGGGTCCTGATCACCTCAACCCCCCTCAGTCTTGAAGAGGCGTCCAGGGAAGACTCCTCAAGCCTCGACTGGCCCATCGACTGCTGGTACTTCTCCACTTCTTTCTCGGCGAGGTCGATCATCCTCGGAGAGAGGATTTTCGTGTTGAGGGCCCTGACGGCGTCTCCCAGGTTGTGTGCCTCGTCGACGAAGAGGGTCAAAGATTCCCGGTCCAGCTCCAGCCAGTCGAAGATTATCTCCTGGAACTCGGGGCTGAAGAGATGAGAGTAGTTGAGGATGACCAGGTCGCTCCCCTTGGCGGAGAGGCTCATCACCTCGTAGGGGCAGACCTCCCCGCATTCCTTGAGAAACCGGTCTGGAGACCTGATGCCGGTCCTGAGGTCGTCAACCAGGTCCAGGATCAATCCGGAATGTCTGAAGTGGGGCTTTCCCTGGAGCTCAAAGACCTCTCTGCTCATCTGGTAATAAGGGCAGAAGGTCCTGTACCCTGGAACGCTCTGAGGCGCGTTCCTTTCCTTGGATGGGTCGTAGAACTTGCCCCCGACCTCACCAAGCCGTGTGATCATCCTCCTCTTCGTCCACTCTCGGAGCCTTGCGCAGCCGGCATAGACGCTCTCACCGGCGAACTCATCGGCGATGGGACACATCTTTTGTTTGCCCACCATGTAGGTTATGGTGGGACGGTGCCTGGTTTTGGACCATATCTTCTCGATCTCGTCCAGGTATATGTCTATCTGGCTGACCGTCCTCACTGCCACCACGATCTTGCCGGGAGCTGCCGCCAGGGCCGCAGAGATGCAGCTGGTCTTGCCGCTGCCGGTGGGGGCGTCGATCATCAGCACCGCGTGATCCCCGTCTCTCACGGATCCGTAAACATCATCCAGCATGGCGTCCTGGTAAGGTCTTAGCGACTCGTAAGGGAAATAATCCAGATACACGCTAGCGTGGTTTCAGCTTAAAGGTGATAAATGCTATCCATCAGGCCCGGGGTTCTCAGTCGTCGGATCTTCTCGTCTCACCCCGAAAAAACCTCAATTAAAAAGGTTTAAATGTAATTGGGTTATATGATATTCAGGGAGTAACATGAAAAGTGCGATCGCCCTTTTGCTCGTATTGATCATGTCTGTCGCCGCCCTGGCGACGATCGCCTTAGCCTCGCCTACATTTCAGGATGGGTTCGTTACTGGGTATCTCAACGTCAGCGGAGATGGCCAGACCGAGATCGTGAGCACGAATCTGGACCGGTGGAAGGGATTCACCAACACCGAGGTTCTCTATGGGAAGGGATCCATAGACTATTTCGCTACCGGCCACTCGAACCAATCTGGAAACGTTTCTCAGATCGATCGAAAGATAGAGTTTCCCAAGGGGCTTCTCGTAAACGTCCAGCATTTTGATTCTTCTCGCGTCTTCAAAGGGACGGGCTTGGACATATCCAACATCAACGTCGTCTCCTCCTATTCGGGCTACGACAGTCTGATCGTCACCCCCAACTGCACAACCTTCGACGTCAAAAGCGAGTTCAATGGGATATGGGACCTGGAGGCCTTCAGGAAGGATATCTACCAGAACATCGATACCAAGACGATGCTGGACGGAAAGTTCGAGGTTGACAAGGAGCTAATCTTTACGTGATATCCGATTCGCGCCGGTGACGAGATCCATGCGAGCTTTGGCTTTCACAAGCTTTGAAATTATATGATCTGATGGAATGAGGAATTATCATGGGATTACTCAATCGAATGAGCACAGTGGTCAAAGCCAAGATGAACACCGTGATGGACAGGGTGGAAGATCCCAACGAGACGCTCGACTACTCCTATCAGAAGCAGCTTGAGCTTTTACAGAACGTAAAAAGAGGCGTGGCTGAAGTTACAACCTCCAAGAAGAGGCTGGAGCTTCAGAAGGTAAAGCTGATGCAGAAAATGGACCTGCTCGATTCTCAGGCCAGGGAGGCGATAAAGTCCGACCGAGAGGACCTGGCGCGCCAGGCACTTGAGCGGAAGAGCGCGCTTACTGTCCAGGCCCAGAGCCTCGATCAGCAGATAGCGGACCTGGAACAGGAGCAGGCAAAGCTCGAGGCGACCGAAAGAAGGCTCTCGACCAAGGTAGAATCCTTCCGGGTGAAGAAGGAGACGATCAAGGCCCAGTACTCAGCCGCCGAGGCCCAGGTCAAGGTGACCGAGTCGCTGACCGGCATCAGCGAGGAGATGGCGGACGTCGGCTTTGCGGTCCAGAGGTCCGAAGACAAGATCGAGACGATGAAGGCAAGGTCTGCAGCCCTCGACGAGCTGGTGGAGAAAGGTACCCTTGAAGACTTTACCGGAAACGACGATATCGAGAGGGAGCTTGCCAAGATCCAGGCCAAAAGCAGCGTCGAGTCGGATCTTGCAAAGCTGAAGGCGGAGGAAGGAAAATGATCATCAGAATAATGGGCGAGGGCCAGTTCAAGCTCTCCAGTGCCCTCCTCGACGATCTTAACGTCATCGACAACAAGATCGTTGACTACGTCGCCAATGACGACGAAGCCAGCTTCAAGCGTGAGCTATCAAGCCTCATCTCGACGATAAAGGGGAAAGGCGTGCCTCTGGACCCAACGGAGATCGTCGAATCGGACATAATCGTGCCTCCGGGAGACTTGACGTTCGATGAGGCGAAAAGGGTCTTCAGCGGGTGCGGCCTGATCGAGGATTAGGATCAGGGAATTAGATCAGAGATGGTCAAAATTCCAAACATCATCAAAACATAAGGATTAGAGCGGTATCCCCCAAAGGGGGTACCACTTCTCCACGTCCTTCTCTACGGGAAGCTCGGGCTCCATCACCGATCGGAGCCTGAACTCAAATGAATTGTCTCTATTCTGCCCCTCAAGAGGGGCGAAGGGGTAGTAAGCCCCTCCTTTGAAGCTGTAGATCCAGTAGACTGGACCGTCCCGCCCCCGGAACCTGTATATGGCGCAGAGGAGCTGCTCTCCAAACCCGTGCTCGATCATCGTCTGGCTGACAAGATGGACGTTCGTCACCAGGTCGTCGAAATCGGGGTCCTCCAGCACCACCCAGAGGTAGCGGTACTCGTCTTTCTCGAGACGGTATCTGGTTCCTGTCTCCTGGGCGCTGTACTTGAGCAGGTCCTCGATCTCGACCCGAGCTGAATCGTACCTGGAGGACTCGATCGGCTTGAAGCAGATCCCGGCTGCGCCCTCGGGAGAGAGACCCAGGTTCGCCTCCAGGGTGATGCTGGCGGTGGATATGGCAAAGAGCCGGTCGAGCTTGGCTGTCGGAAGCTCGCTTTTTCCCAGTATCGCATCCAGGATCTTCAACCTCATTTCAATCTCACCTCATATCGAACTTATCTACAAGTTGACCTCGATTCATGCCGTTTCAAACTCCCGTTCGATCTTCTGGAGGGCTGCGATCCTCTTTTCCGTCGGAGGGTGGGTTGAGAGGAGGTTCATTATCGACGAGCCCGAGACCGCCGGGATGATGAAGAAGGCGTTCATGCCCTCGGCCTTTCGCAGGTCCTCTTTTGGAATCCGAGGCATGACGCCGCTGATCTTCATCAGCGCCGATGCCAGGTCCGAGGGCTGGCCCGTGATCACGGCCGAGCCCCGGTCCGCGGCAAATTCCCGGTACCGTGAGAGGGCCCTTATCAGAAGGCTGCTCAAGATCCAGACGATGACCGAGGCGAGGAACGCCGCCCAGATCCCACCCTTATCCCGATCGGAACTCCCGCCGCCGAAGAAGAAGGAGTACCGGACGATGAAGAAGGCGACCGTCGAGAGGAAGCTTGCGATCGTCATCACCATCACGTCCCTGTTCTTGACGTGGGTCAGCTCGTGGGCTAGGACCGCCTCAAGCTCTGCCTGGTTCAGCTGGCGCCTTATCCCTGTGGTCACCGCAACAACGGCGTTTCCTGGGTTTCTGCCGGTGGCAAAGGCGTTTGGCATCGGAGTGTCCACGACGGCTATCCTCGGTTTTGGAAGGTCCGCCATGGCGCAGAGCCTTGAAATCATCTGGTGAAGCTCCGGCTCCTCGCTCTCGGAGACGATCTTCGCTCCCATGCTCATGAGGACGAGCCTGTCAGAGAAGAAGTACTGGATGAGCATGAATATGCTAACGAAGGCGAGCATCACCATCAGTCCTGCGCCCTCGTATGCTAGTATCGCCAAGAAGGCGAGGTACACAAGGCCCAGGAGGAACATGGTGAAGAGCATCCTCGCCTGTAACCCTCTATCGTGCTGCCATTTTCTTTTCATGGTCTTTTGACACCTTGAGAGAAGCTTAATCAGAGGTGTATATTGATTTCCTGGGATTTAAGGGGTTTGTTGCTGATAGAGCGAAAATGTCAAACAAGCTGACCAAGTGTGTCCATTAAGCGAACTACCCAATAGCCTCCCTCAAATTTTGATACGACAAGTTTATTTTTATCGAATACCCCGCAGCTCTGCTACGGGGATGAGCATATAACCGACATACAGTTGCTGTGTTCACGTATTTAGGACAAAATAATGTGGTGAAATAATGCAACGTGTTTGGGGGTCCGTCCTTAAAACCAGGACACTAAGGCGGCGGCGCCATCGCTTCCCCTCAACCATCGGTGCCTACTGCCACGTGACATCGACCTCGTCTGTCCGAAAACCCGGCCGGACCCTCGACTCGGCGAGAGGTGTTGTCACGCCGCTTTTCATCATGACAAGGCCCGTGTAGGCGATCATCGAGCCGTTGTCGCCCATGAACTTCTTCTCGGGGACGTAGAACTTCGCCCCCCTCTCGTCGCACATTATGTTCAGCATCTCGCGGAGGCGGGAGTTTGCGCCGACGCCGCCCACCAGTAGGACTTCCTTCTTCTCGGCGTGGGCGAGGGCCCTCTCGGAGACCTCGACGAGCATGGAGAAGGCCGTCTCCTGGAAGGAGTGGCAGACATCGGCGAGATCGTATTTCTTCGCCGCCTGGGCCGCGGCGGTGGATAGGCCCGAGAAGGAGAAGTCCATCCCCTTGACGACGTAGGGTAGTGGTATGTACTCCTTGGAGGACCTGGCGAGCGCCTCCAGCTTCGGGCCGCCGGGATGGGGAAGGCCCACCTGCCGTGCGAACTTGTCAAGAGCGTTTCCGACACTTATGTCCAGGGTCTCGCCGAATATCCGGTACCGCCCTCGCCTCAATGCCAGGACCTGACTGTTTCCGCCGCTGACGTATAGGACGACGGGGTCGGTGGCCCCTGTCTTCCACTTGCCCACCTCGATGTGGGCTATGCAGTGGTTCACGCCGACGAGAGGGACGCCGAATTTGAGGGACAACGCCCGGGCCGCCGTCGCCACCGTCCGCAGGCACGGCCCCAGCCCCGGCCCCTGGGAGAAGGCGACGCCCTCGATTGCCAGATCATCTTTTCGAGCGACGTCAAGGACGGCTTTGACCACGGAGGCCATGTGCTCTGCGTGATGCTGGGCCGCCTCCCTCGGGTGAATCCCGCCCTTGGCGGGAACGTAGGTGGCGCTCTTCTCGGCGATCACGTCCACCTCGTCCACCAGGGCACAGCTGAGGTTCCAGGCGGTCCCCTCCAGTCCCAGCACTATCATCATCGACCAGCTCCCATCCTTCGGTCAGCTCTCATCTTTCAATCAGCTCCCTTCTCTCGACCTGCCCCATAGCTTCTTCGCTCTCGCGCATCTCTATTCATTTTTTCATCGTTCAGGCTGATAGGCCGATGTCCCGTCGGTACCTGATCCCGTTGAACCTGATCCGCCGGATGTTCTTGTAGGCCTTCTCTCTCGCGGCCCCGAGGCTCTCGCCCCGGCCGACGACGGTTAGGACCCTGCCGCCGGTGGTGTAGAGCCTCTCCTGACCCTGGGCGTCGGTCCCAAAGGCGGTTCCGTTGTGGTAGACCAGAACGTCTGAGTCGACCTTCTCAAGCCCCCGGATGGGCATGTTGGTGTAGTGGGCTCCGGGGTATCCGGGCCTCTCCTCCTCGGCGCCGCCGCTCGTCACGGGCTTGATCACCCTTCCGCTGATGGCGCAGACGCTGACGCAGCAATCCCGGGACCATTCGAGCTTAATGGAGTCGAGCTCCTTGTTCAGGATAGCCCTTGATAAGAGGTACATGTCGGTCTCCAGGCGCGGGAGGATCACCTCGGTCTCGGGATCGCCGAGCCGAACGTTTATTTCGAGAACCCTCGGAACCTTCTCCCCGTCCTCCTCGCAGATCATAAGGCCGAAGTAGATCATCCCCGAGTACTCGAATCCGGTGACCTCCTTGAACTTAGTTATCGTGGGGACGGCGATCGTCTCCATGATCCGATCCGTGAGATCCCCATCGAGCCAGGGATGGGGAGAGTAGCCACCCATGCCGCCGGTGTTGGGGTTGTTGTCGATGTTCGGGTTTCCGGAGAGCTTGTTGAAAAGGCGTATCGCCACCTCCTCGTCGGGTCCGAAGGCCCGCTTGTAGTCCATCGCCGACTCGAGGGGAAGAACCGTCCGCCCGTCGGTGACGGCAAAAAACATCAGCTCCCTACCAGAGAGCCTCTCCTCGATGTCAATTCTCCTGCCGGCATCGCCGAAGAGCTTCGGCTCCACCATGATTCTCTCGATCGCCGAGATCGCCTCCTCCTCGGAGCTGCAGACGATCGACCCCTTCCCCGCGGCGAGACCATCGGCCTTCACCACCAGGTTCTTCTCCGGATTCTCCCGATAGAAGACAGATGCATACTCCTTCGCCCCCTCGGGGTCGCTGAAGTTTCTGTGGCGAGGGATTGGAACCCCGATGGTTTCGAGAAAGTCTTTGGCGTCGCACTTGCTCCCCTCAAGGATCGTCGCCTCCCGTCGCGGACCCACGATATCAAGCCCCTCCTCGGAAAAGACGTTTACTATACCGTCGGAAAGGTAGCCCTCGGGCCCGACGAAGATCAGGTCGATCCCCTCCTTTTTGGCGAAGGATAGAAGCTCGGGGATATCCTTGATGGGGTTTCCATTTTTCTGGGCGATGCTGCACTTTTCAATCATCGAGCTTCCCGCGTTTCCGGGGGCGAGGTACACACGCTCCACCAGAGGGCTCCTGGCGAAGGCGTGGGCTATGGCGTTTCCCCTTCCGCCAGCATCAACAACCAGAACCTTTGCACCAGACATTTGATCTCACGTCAAGTCCGTGGGAGATGCCAATAGATAAGGGTAATTGAAGGGCAGATTCTGCCCTCGGGCCGATGACTATATTAAAGGAGGTAGGTCCATTTGGGGTCTTTAGAGGAATCTGCCGCCGCCTCAGTTCGCCGCTCGGCCGGACCGAACCGACCTCGGGGCGAGGGACGGAGGATGCTGCTCAAGAGACTTGCATCAAGGGGTGTATGACCAATCATGTACACAATAGATCAGTTGTTAGAGACCATCCGTGACAAAAACGTCGAGTTTATCAGGTTGCAGTTCACCGACATCCAGGGGCTCGTGAAGAGCGTCTCGATACCCGCCGCGAGGCTCGGAAAGGCCCTCGACTCGGGGACCGCCTTCGACGGCTCCTCCATCGAGGGCTTTGCCAGGATCCAGGAGTCTGACATGGTTCTCCGGCCGGACATCTCTTCGTTTGCCCTCCTACCATGGAGGGCGAAGGAGAACAAGAACGTCGCGCGGCTGATCTGCGACGTCTACAAGCCCAATGGCCAGCCCTTCGAGGGCGACCCGAGGTATGTCTTGAAGAGGGCCATGAAGAAGGCCGAGGATATGGGCTACACCATGAACGTAGGCCCGGAGCTGGAGTTCTTCCTCTTCAACATGGAGAACGGAAGAGCCACCACAAAACCCCAAGATTTCGGCGGATACTTCGACTTCGGACCCGTGGATCTGGCCGAGGACATAAGAAGGGAGATCGTCCTGGCCCTGACGGAGATGGGGTTCAACATCGAGGCCTCCCACCATGAGGTGGCTAGAGGCCAGCACGAGATCGATTTCACTTACGGCGAGGCTCTCAAGACCGCCGACAACGTCGTCACCTTCAAGTACGTAACAAGGACCATCGCCATGAAGAACGGGCTTGCCGCAACCTTCATGCCGAAACCGATCTACGGCGCGGCGGGCTCCGGGATGCACGTGAACATATCCCTCTTCAAGGACGAAGAGAACGCCTTCTTCGATCCGGAAGGGAAGATGCAGCTTTCAGACCTTGCCCGCTACTTCGTGGGCGGTCTTTTGGAGCACGCGAGCGCCATTACCGCGATCACTAACCCTCTGATCAACTCCTACAAGCGGCTAGTCTCGGGCTTTGAAGCCCCCGTCTACATCGGCTGGTCCGGCCCGAACCGGTCCTCCCTCATCAGGGTTCCCAGCGGCAGAGGCTTGAGCACCAGGCTCGAGTTCAGGTCGCCAGATCCCTCCTGCAGCCCGTACCTGGGCTTCGCCGCGGTACTGGCGGCGGGCCTAGACGGCGTCAAAAGGAAGATCGACCCGGGAGACCCTGTGGACCTGAACATCTACGAACTCTCCGACGAGGAGCGCGAGCGCCTCGGGATCAGGCTTCTTCCATCCAACCTGCGCGAAGCCCTCGATTATCTCGAAGATGACAAAGTGATAAGGGACGCCCTCGGCGAGCACGTATACACCAATTTCAGCAGGCTCGGGTCCCTTGAGTGGAAAATGTACAACAACCACGTCCACCCCTGGGAGGTCGAACGGTACATAAACACGATCTGAGGAGAGGCGGTCGCCCGAGGCGGCCAACTTTCTTCAAAGCCGAAACGTATTTAACCAGCATCGTATATGGAAAGTCCGGGCCGGTAGCTTAGTCAGGCAGAGCGAAAGGCTCTTAACCTTTAGGTCGGGGGTTCAAATCCCTCTCGGCCCGCTTTGAGGGGCTGTGGCCTAGTCAGGTATGGCGACGGGCTCCAGCGGTATGATTGATGATGAGCAACGGGTCTGCTGAGGCCTCTCGACGGGGAGGCCGTTGATGATCCGTTGGAGCACTGAGAGAATCGCTCTCGGTATCGGAGAGACCCGTCGATCGTGCGTTCGAATCGCACCAGCCCCACTATTTTTGATGACGACAGCTCTTAAATATCCTGATGTGCAGATAGACGGCGGTTGGTGAAGATGTACGAGAATGTCATTACCATGTGCTGGTCCATAAGAGAAGTCAACAAGAATCTCCAGGACAGAGAATCGATGGCGGATTACTCGGTCGAGTACCTGAAAAAGGCCTGCCAAGACCTCTCTGAGATTCTGGCCACCGGGAAGGGCGTGAGCCTCAGTGAAGAGATCGAGGTTGTGAATCGAGCTGGCAAGGCTACGAAATTCACGATAGGCGAGGTGGCGGAGATGCTGAGCGACGCCAAGAAGATCATCGAGTTCAACCTAATCGACCACGTAGACCAGTGGGCCAAGTCGAAGTTGAAGAACGCCTGAACTCGATGATGCGAGACGGGCAGAAACTTGATGGATGATCGGGTTCGAGAGGCCCCGAGTGCCTCAGGACTCATAGGGCTCATCACGAAATCAGCTACCTTTTTTTCTTCATCGGCGCCGGGTGAGAGCGGCCGAAAAGGCCGCCTACCTCTCTCTCCCGGGCTCTTCGGGAAAGTATAAAACGGTTCTTTTGAGAAGGTTCTTTCGGGGATTTGACCAGATTTTTATCTACATGGTTCAAATAAATATGCAGGTCAAAGACCCAGGAGGGTGACGAGATGGTCAAGATCGGAGCGCACGTCTCCATCGCGGGCTCCATAGATCGAGCGGTGGACAGGGCTGAAGAGATCGGATGCGACACGTTCCAGATATTCTCCCGAAACCCCCGAGGCTGGAGGTTCAAGGAGATATCTGAAGAGGTGGCCGAGGAGTTCAAGAGAAAGCTGAAACGCTCCGGCATGAGCCCCCCGGTGGACCACATGCCCTACCTGCCCAACCTCGCAACGCCCAAGGAGGATGTATACCAAAAGTCGGTGGAGGCTTTGGCCTTGGAACTCGATAGGTGCGAGGTCCTGGGAATCCCGTACCTGGTCACTCATCTTGGAAGCCACCTGGACTCTGGCAAGGAGGAGGGGCTCAATAGAACGGTGGATGCGATTATAAAGGCCCTTTCAGCCTCTGAAAACGACGTCATCCTCCTTTTAGAGACGACCTCCGACTCCAAAAACAGCGTTGGCGGATCCTTCGAGGACCTGGCAGAGATCATGAGCCGGGTGGACCGAGACGACAGGGTCGGGGCGTGTTTTGACACATGTCACGCCTTTGTGGCAGGATACGATGTGAGGACTGAGGAGGGGCTGGATGAGACTATGGAAAAGTTCGATCAAACGATAGGTCTGGAAAGGATGATGGTCGTCCACCTCAACGATTCCAAAGGCCCCATCAGCTCGAAGCTGGACCGCCACGAGCACATCGGCCTCGGCGAGATCGGCGAAGAGGGGTTCAGGCTGATCCTCAACCACCCTGCGATAAGGACTCGGCCCCTGATCCTCGAGACCCCCTCAGACGAGAGGAGGGACGATCGCGGCAACATCGCAAAGGTCAGAGAGCTGGCGGGAGAGGACTAGATGAGGCATCCCGCCAAAGGGCCAAAACTTGATATCGCCGTCGTCGCGATCCTCGCGGCCTACGGAACTCTCGTCCTTGCGACCTTCTGGGACAGGCCATACCTTGCAGCCCTTCTTTTGGTGCCGCCGCCCATCATCCTGTGCGCGATCCTCGGCGATCCCAAAAGGGCGGTGGCGATGGGCCTTGCGGGCGCGATCCTCGGCCCGTTGACGGAGATGGCCTGTGTGAAAGGAGGCCTTTGGACCTACGCCAACACCGGAGGCCTCCCTTACGTTCCGCCCTGGAACTTCCCTATTTGGGCCTGCTTTCCCCCGGCCCTCTGGCTTTTGGCAAGAGCTCTTTTGAGGACGGATGTTCCGAGGTTTTATTCTCCAAGAACTCTGGTCTTGGCCCTGGCCGGGGTGGGAGCAGAGATCGCAATATTTGTCGCCCTAGGCCAGAACACGCCCCAAGCCCTGGTGGGAGGAGCAGTCCTGGCGGCGGCCCTGATCCTGGCCTTCCGAGAAAAAGCGACGATGGTGATGATGGGGGCGGGCGCCCTACTGGGCCCTTTATGCGAGTCGTTGCCGATCTATGTGGGAGCGTGGTGGTATGCGGCCCCTGCCGAAATCTTCGGGATGCCGTCCTACATGATCATCGCTTACGCCATCTTCGGAGGTCTAGTGGGTCACGCCTCCGCGGCGGCAGGGGCATTGCTGGCCGGTGATTGAAAGGGCTGAACGAAAATTACCAAGATGCAGAAGAGGATAAAGGTCAGAGATGAACTGCCTCCGTTATGACAAGATGGCTTGAAGGCTACGGACAGGCCAGAATATATCGATTTTGAGATTTCGATCAGGTAGGGCAACTGAGTCAGGTAAGGCAGCTGAGAATCATGAGAAGATCATCCTCGGATATTGGCTTCAAGAGATATGTGACCGCGCCCAGGTCGTAGCTTTTCTGGATGTGCTCGGATACGAGGGACCCCGTCAGCATCACCACCGGCACGCCTCCAAACTGAGGGCTGGTTTTCAGCCGCTCCAAAAGCTCCATCCCGCTCAGACGTGGAAGTTTGATGTCCAGCAAGATAAGATCCGGAAGGCCGGACCTCTCCTCGTAGAGCGACTCCAGGCAGCTCAGGGCCTCCTCGGCATCTGCGGCCAGAAAGATGTCCCTGTCAGGACAGATCCTCCGGAGCAGCCTCCTGGTGAGTTCGGCGTCGTCGGGATTGTCCTCGACGAGCAAAATTTTTAATGTCTGAGATGTTTTATCCACTTTCACCTCCGAGCTTTTCGGTTTTTGAATCGCCGCTGACATCGATCCCGGTCTCCGATTAGCTTCGAGGTATTACCCATAAAAATACTTTTCCCGTTGTGTACGAAGATTTAGCCATAACGACGAATTATTCACACAAATTTTCTCAAATATCATACAAAATTTGATGAAATACAAAAATCGAAGTTCGGCTTTAGAGTTCGATCTTCTCCTGCTGACTGCCCCTGGAGAGGAGGGCGACCCTGCTGAGGGGGACGTGGTTTGCGAGGCGGTAGCCCAGGATCTCGGATAGGTCTCTCGCGAAGTCCATCACCTCTTCGTGGGTCGGCATCGAATCCCTTTCGAGCCGGTTTCGGGAGCTTCCCAGGTGCATGTAGGCTTTCACCTCGACGAAGTCCGGTTCTGCGATCTCGATGAGCTTCGCGTAACCCTCGGGGTCTTGCATGTTCAGGTTCCGTGCCAGGGTGAGCCTCGCCACCGTCCTGGAGGGCGAGTCCCTCATCACCTCCAGGCTCTCCAGAAATCGGCTCCAGAGGTTGGACTGGGGGTTTGATACTTTGAGATAGGTCTTCTCGTCCGGGGCATTGAGACTGAGGTAGAGCTGAGTGGGTCGGACTTCGGCGATCACGTCCGGCATCGTTCCGTTCGTCACCAGAAATGCTGTCATTTTTCGGCTCTTGATCTCTTCGATCAGCTCCTTCAGCATCGGATAGAGAGTCGGCTCTCCCATCAAAGAGATGGCGACGTGGGCCGGGCTTTTGGCCTCTTCAAGCCTGCCGGGATCTGTCGTCTCTGGAGCGCCGCCGTAGCCTGAGATGAGCCTCTGCTGCTCAAAGAGGGCACCATCCAAAATTTCCGCGGGCTCGATCCACTCCCCAGAGACGCCGGGCATATCGTCGATGGGTCTCCAGCAGTGGAGACAGCGGTGGTTGCAGAGGAGGGTCGGGGTCATCTGGACGCACCGGTGGCTTGCGATGCCGTAAAAGTGGTTCTTGTAGCACTGGTCGCCTCCGCGTATGCTCCGCCTGAGCCATAGGCAAGGCTTGACCGCGCCGTGGGCCACCAGGTGATATCCTTGCCTTTTAAGCCGCTCTGAAATCTGGGTGGGGAGGTACTCCATAACGCGAAGTTAGAGAGAGACGAGCGGTTATATAGTTATTCGATAGATCTCAGAAGGAATCCGAAGCGAAAAAGCTTTTTATAATCCTAAAGACGGTCGTAACATCGAGAGGGAGATGGAATGATCAAAAAAAAGATCGAGTTCGTATCGGTGATTGCCCTCCTGGTCATCCTTATCGCTGTTGGGATGGCTCAGGGGGCTGCCACCCTGAAAGTATGCGAATGCAGAGCCTGCGGCTGTCAGTACCTCAGCATCCAAGAGGCGATCGACAAGGCAAGCCCCGGAGACGTCGTCCTGGTGAGGAGCGGAACCTTCCACGGGAACATCAACGTGACAAAACCGGTCATCCTCAGAGGCGAGAAATGGAAGGGCGGCGACCTACCCCTCATAAACGCTGACGGGAACGGCAGCGCCATCACCGTGAGCGCGGACAAGGCGACTGTGGAGAACATAAGGGTTACAAACTCTGGCAACGACACCGGCGACGCCGGGATCAGGGTTGTATCAAATAACGATACCATCAGAAACAACGTTGCCAGCAATAACGGCGGTGCGGGCATAATCCTTGAAGGCGCCAGGAACTGCACGGTCGACTCCAACGTTGCCAGGGATAACGCCCGCGGGATCAGCCTTTCAAACTCCAGCGACAACCTTCTCTTCAATAACAGGCTCTACAACAATACGGTGCTTGACGCCTTCGACGACGGCCTCAACCGATGGGACGACGGTGCCGTGGGCAACTATTACGGCTCCTTCAACTGCACCAACGGGAACAACGATACGACCTGCGATTCAGTCTACAGCATTCCTGGCGCAAGCGTCGATGCTTTCCCCCTAGTCAGTTGAACCGGACCTCGCGCTTACATTTTTTTGTTTTTATATAAGCTGGTGATGGGACTCTCCCGATGACACCGGCGCTGATCGGCACTTCAGATGACAGTAGAGGGCATCAGAGGGCGCCCCCGGTGGTGTTCCTCACTTGCGAGCGGTTCCTAAGCAAACCTCTGGCTTTATCGTCGGTCATGCCATCAACAATTGAAGCCTTAATCTCCATCAGCGAATTTCTCGGCCCCTCTCACCGGAAAGCTTGCCGGACGGAAAATCCGTAGACGAGATAATCGATGAAGCTTGCCGGAAGGTGGATGACGCTGACTATGAACGACACCAGGGGAAGGACAGCAAAAAAGTGTCTCTCCAGAATGTTTTGCTGCGGCCCTAAGGGAGCACATTTAAATAGTCGTATGCATCTAGTCAGAATAACGAGGAATTGAAATGGTTACTGGCACAGTGAAGTTCTTTAACAGAACGAAGCATTTCGGCTTTATAGCTGGAGACGACGGGACGGACTATTTTGTTCACTCAAGCGGTCTGAAGCCGGGAGTTTCGATAGATGAAGGAGATAAGGTCAGCTTTGAAGTGGAAGCTGGCGACAGGGGCCCCAAAGCAGAAAAAGTGGAGAAAACACAGTAAGTCCTAATTCTCAGCTGGCATATTTCCAACAAACGAGCGACCGGACCAGTTCCGGCCTATTTTTTTACTTTCGATTTTATTCTCCATCATCCATCTAACCGAATCTAGAGCGGGCTTATCGTAGATATCAATCGTCAGCAAAGTTATTATTTATCAGACCGCTCTAACTCTTCGGCCTAGGACGAAGTTGTCTTTTCAACCAGCGTCCCGTCTGACCAACGAAGACCGCGGGCGAGGTCTTCATGCCGTCGATTTTGACGCGCCCGGCCCGGATCGCCGCAAGGACATCTGAGACGTCGCCACTGCCCTCGACCTCGATCAGGGTCACGCCGAGGCCAACGGTCTTCGCCATGTGGGCGTCGCTTCCCGCCACCATCGGAAAGCCGAGCTCCTTCGCCTTTCTTTTGGCCCACCAGTTTGCGATCCCGAAGATGTACTTGGAGTTGTAGACCTCGACAGCGTCGCAGTCCGGTATACGGTACATGGCGTGCCTGAAGACGTGGTAGGGGTGAGAGACGATGGCAATCCCTCCCCGGTCGTGAACGAACTCGATCGTCTCCTCGGGGCTTCGCTTCTTGGGAGGAAGCTCCCTTACACCCAGGGCCAGGAGGTGGCCGTCGGAGGTGGAGACCTCAACTCCGGGTATCACCATAATATCGAGATTTTGTTCCCGGACGATCCTCTCGGCCTGGAAGGAGCCTTCAAGACTGTCGTGGTCTGTGACGGCGATTCCGTCGAGCTTCTTTGCGACAGCCGCCTCCAGGATCTCATCGATCCCGTCTCTTCCGTCTGAGCAGCTCGAATGGACGTGGAGGTCGAATCTGAGGAACTTTTTGTTGCCGACGCCTTCCTCGATCTTCCGGTCCACCTTCAGACCTCCCTTGGGTCTGTGATCTCGCCGGTGATGGCCGTCGCCGCGGCTGTGGCGGGCGATGCGAGATATATCAGGCCGCCCTTGCCCATCCTGCCCGGAAAGTTCCTGTTGGCGGTGGATAGGCAGACCTCGCCCTCGGCGAGAACGCCCATGTGAGCGCCGAGACACGGGCCACACCCCGGCGTTCCGATCATCGCCCCCGCCTTCACCAGCGTCTCGATGATTCCTGAGGAGAGGGCCTGGAGGAGGACCTCCCTTGAGGCGGGTATGACGAGGGTCCTCGTTTTGACCTTTCTTCCCTTCAGGATTTCGGCGGCGACTTCCAGATCCTCGCGACGGCCGTTAGTGCAGGTCCCAATAAAGACCTGGTCCACCTCAGTTCCAGAAAGCTCGGAGACGGGCCGGACGTTGTCAACCCTGAAGGGCGCGGCAACCTGGGGCTCCAGGTCCGAGACCTCAAACTCCATCTCTGAGTTGTAAGATCCCGGGTCTGAGTGAACCGGATGGTAAGGCTCCTTAGCTCTGCCTTGGAGAAACTCTTCGGTGATCTCGTCGGGAGGGACGATGGCGGCCTTCGCCCCCATCTCGACTCCCATGTTGCAGAGGGTCATCCTCCCAGAAATTGAGAGGCCCTCCACGGTCTCGCCGACGTACTCGAGAGCCTTGTAGGTGGCACCGTCGGCCCCGATGGCTCCGACGAGCATCAAAATCAGGTCCTTGGCTAGGACCCTTTTGCCGAGCTTTCCGGATACTCTGATCCCTATCGTCTCAGGCACCTTGAACCAGAGCCTTCCCCTGGAGTAGATCTCCGCCATGTCCGTGGCTCCGACCCCCGTCCCGAAGGCGCCGAAGGCCCCGTAGGTGCAGGAGTGAGAGTCGGCTCCGACGACGAGAGTTCCGGGCAGCGCAAACCCCTCCTCCGGGAAGACCTGGTGGCAGATCCCACAGCCACCTTCGTAGAAGTGGACGATCCCCTGGTCCCTGACCCAGGCCCTGACCTCCTTCTGGAGGTCGGCGGCGGTGCTGTTATTTGCCGGCACGATGTGGTCGAAGGGAATGACTATCCGTTCCGGGTCCCAGACATGTTCCGATCCCATCTCACCGAAGGCCTTGATCGCCAGGACGCTCGTTCCGTCGTGAGACATGGCAAAGTCCACCTTCGCCTCGACGATCTCTCCCGCCTCGGCCCGGTGGCCTGAGGCCCTGCTGAATATCTTCTCGCTGATGGTAGCCACGGTCAAACTCTCCATAAAAGAGGGGCCGGATGGAAGGGTCCGGCCCGCGCTTAGTCTCTCAACTCGCCACACTCAAAATTTGGGAGCATGTAGGCGATGTCGTCCTGGGGGTGGCGGTAGAGCCTCGATTCAAGCCTCTTTTGGTCCAGGATGTGGCCGATAATCCCTATGCTCCTCCCGAGGGCGAAGAGGCCGTTCAAATAGCCGTACTTGAGAACGTCGTCGATGTCCCTCTCGTCGAAGACGTCGCAAGAGCCCATCAGGTCCATGAAGAGGATGCCTATGCAGCCGTCCACGTTCAGGATCAGGTTGCCCTTCTTGGCGGTGGTGATCTCCTGAACCCGGAGGGCGTAGTCGAGAAGGTCGGTCCTCTTGAAATGCTCTCTCGCGTAGCCGATGAGAAGCTCTACCCTCTTGTCGGGGTTCTTGACGCTCTTGATCCTGTGGCCGATCCCCGGGATGTTGGTCCCCTTCGATTTCATCTCGTTTACGAACTGCTCGGGGGCGAGGCCAAAGTCGTGGGCCCTCTTGAACTCCCGGGCTGCGTCGTCGATCGCCCCGCCGAACCGAGGACCTATGGTCAAAAGGCCGCTGGCGAGGGAAGATATCAGGTCTTTTCCGGCACAGGAGGCGACGATGGCGTTGTGGGCCGCCGAGACCGCGGGGCCATGATCTGCGACGATCTGAAGGACGAGCTCGATGAACTCTGCAGCCCAGGGAGGAAGCTCCTTTTTGAACCAGAGAAGGCCGATGACGCCGCCGATGCCCATCTGATCGTCCATGACACGGCTGAGGGGCTTTCCTGCGTAGAGGACCTCCTCGCCCCTGTCGTCGGATATGGTGCAGATCAGGTTTGTGGACTTCCTGACGGTCCCCTCACCGCTCGCCTTGACAAAGTCCTTCGGTATCACGGGGATCTCGGGCTCAGCGACGTCTTCCACCCTCCCCTCGGCTTTCAGCCTCTCGTAGACCTCCTTTATCTTGTCGCCGTAGCTGTCAAAGGAATCGGGGACGACGGCACCCGCCTCTTTGAGGGCCTTGTTCTTGGCGTCGGCGGTCTCGAGGTCGGTTTGGGCTTTGGCTCCGGCGTGGCCGAACTGGACGCTTGACGGGAGGACTTTGGAGCAGGTTCCCGTGACCCAGATCACGAGAGGCTTTGTAATCTTGCCGGCTTTGAGGGCCTCGACGATCCTGTATTCGTCGGTTCCTCCTACCTCGCCAAGACAGGCGATGATGGCGACCTCGGGGTTTGCCTCAAAACGAAGGATGTGGTCCATTAGGTTACTTCCCGGGTACCTGTCGCCTCCTATGGCGATTCCTTCGACGACGCCGCTCGAGTTTCTCGCGATGATGTTGAAGGCCTCGTTAAGCATCCCGCCGGACTTGGAGACGAAACCGACGCAGCCAGGCCGGTAGAGCTTCGACTCGACGATATTCTCGATGGTTCCCGCGGTGTTTCCGATCCTGAAGGCTCCGGCGGCAAGCCCGCCGACGGTGGCGGGTCCGATTATCGTCTTTTTCATATTCTTGGCGGTGGCGGCCATCACCCTCGACATCCTCTCGGGGACGCCCTCGGCGATTATCGCCACTGTCTTTATGCTCGGCTGGGCGAGAGCCTCCATAGTGGTGTCGAATGCGGACCTGTAGGAGGCGAAGTTGACAACCACGTCCACCGAGGGGTGGTCAGCTACAGCCTCGGGGATCGTCCTGTACATGGGAAGGAGGATCTCTTCTGTGCCCCAGAAGACCTTGTGTATGCCAGCCCTGCTGGGGTTGATTATGGCGGCGACGCTTGGCACCGACCTTCCGCAGAGATAATCGAAGTCCAGCATCCTCTGGATCGCGTTGACCTGGTATCCGTAGACGAAGGCCCGGGTGTTCTTGTCAAAAAGCATGTAGTCCTTCATCGTCATCACTCTCCTCCTCCGAGGGCCATCGAGACGATCCTCGTCATGTGGGTCTCGGGTCCGAAGACGTTTATCGGGACCCCCAGCCTCTCGCCGAGACTGCGCATGATACGGAGGCCCTCTTCGTAGTTGGGCCCGCCCCTCCGGACGTATATCTCAACGCCCGTATCCCTCAGCCGTTCCCGGTAGTCTTCCAGGGCCATCACAACGCCCTTGAAGGTCTTGGCGACGTCGGTGAAGTTGGCGATCCCGCCTCCGATGAGAAGGTATTTGGTCCTTCCTTGCGGGTCCTTCTCCCTCGTCATCAGGTCTAAGACCGTCTTTGTGTACTCGTAGGTGTCCTCGGTGGACGGGTCGCCGCTGTACTCGCCATAGTTGGCTAGCTCCCCTCCAAAGCCGAGGTCGCAGATGGTGTCAGCGTAGATGACGCTTGCTCCGCCCCCCGCCACCATCGTCCAGACCCTCCCCCTCGGGTTTAAAATCGTGAGCTTCAGGGAGGCTCCGGTCCTCGAGTCGATCTCTTTGATGTACGCCTCCTCTTCTGTCAGGGCTCTTCCGAAGGGCTCGGGGAACTCCAGGCCCTTCCAGTTATTCCTCTGCCAGAACGCCTCGGCGTCGTCAAGCCTTGCGACCAGGTCCAGGGGTACGATCCTGCCATCGCTGAAGACGAAGGGGTTGATCTCGAGATAGGCGAAACCCAGGTCTTTGAAGAGCTGGTAGAGGCCCTTGACGAATTCCGCCGCGGGCTTCAGCCGGTCGCCGAGCTCCGCCGGAAGCTGGGATTTCAGGTCCAGGTCCTCGGCCTTTGCCAGGATGTCCACGGGGATGTTGGCCACCTTGTCCCAGTTCGCCTCGATGTCCACGCCGCCCCTGGTGGAGAAGTAGATCGAATCGCCCCCGTAGTCCGACTTTATGGCCACGTAAAGCTCCTCGTCTTCGTCGTGGGGGATGAAAGGCTCGATGAGAAAGTGGGTGAGAGGCCCGACGACGGTGCCCACCAGGGTCTCTTTTCCCATCCTCTCCTCGATGTATTCGCGGGCCTCGTCCCAGGTGGCATCAAGAAGGATCAGGCCGTGAGCACCCCTCTTGCCGAAGAGCTGGTCCGGTTTAACCACCAGCCTTTTTTTCTTGATCCATGGGTTATGGACCGCTACCACCTCCAGATCAGTTTCAGGGGTAACAAGAGCGATTTGACCATCGTAATCGAAATCATCTACGTAATCGGGAAGGCGCTCTGCCAGCATCTTCTTGGCGTCGTATTCCCTAATCCCTCTCTGTGCCATTTTCAAACCTCCTCCCCATGGGGAGCACCTTTTTTGTTTACAAATCTTTCTACGAAACGGTCCCGAATCCGTCCCGAATTGGTCCTGAAATGGTCCCGGAAAGGCTGAAATAGTCGCCAATCCCAGGACGTTTCATGCCTCGGCATCCGCATCTCGATGAGTACATCAGGCCTTGCGAGGAGGTGCTGGCCCGCCTGGATGCGCTTTACATGGCGTGTCCAGACTACCCGAAGGAGCCCGGCATCGACAAGACCGCGAGCTTCTCGGATCTGGCCGCGAGGGCCGAGGGGATTCAAAGGTGCCCTTCCTGCGGCAAAGCCCCTCTTGATCTCGTGATGATGGATGCCCTGAAGATCCTGGTCGATTACGGTCTCCGCAGCCGATCCGATTCCCTCAGAGCCGTCGGCTGGCCCCTGGTGGAGGTGGGCTATCCCCTGGCGTATCCGCCGAGGCTGGGGCCAAGAGAGCTCATCATCGTCGGCGAGAATCTGACAAAAGAGGCTACCGTCGAGATCGTCGAACGAGTCCCCGAAATCAAGGGCGTCATCAGGGGCGGCGGCGTCCCCGGCGTCGCAGACCTCCGGGCCGGGCCCACCCGATGGGAGCTTCTCGCAGGATCGGACCTGAGGTGCGACGTCGTATCCTCCTTAATCGGCGAGCTGGTCATCTACAAGCATCAGTCAAAAATACACGTCGAGTTTCCCCGCCAGGCAGCCCCCAAGATGAAGATCCTGGAGGAGCTTTACTTTAGAGGGAAGATGACGACGGTGGCGGACGTCCTTGCAGGACCCGGAACCTTGGGCCTGGTGGCCGCCCTCGGCGGGGCGAGCCGGGTCGTCCTTAACGACGCCTGGCTCCCGGCGGTGGAGGACGCGATCCTCAACCTGGAGGCGAACCAGTCGATCCTGGGGATCGAGAAGATCGAGCGGCACAAGACCCCGGCGGGCGAGGTCGGCAGAGAGCCGAGCCTCGTGGCGGAGGCCTGGGGGGACGGCTGCAAGATCGAGGTCTACTTCGGCGATGCCGAGAGGCTATTCTCGCGGGCCGAGCCGACCGATTTATGCTTAATCGACCCCTTCCCGGGGATGAAGTTCGACCGGATCGCCGAGGCGTGCGGGGTCTGCGGGGAGATTGTGGTGGTGTAGGGATTTATCGGCGGAGCAATTCCAGGTTCTCCCGCACGGTTTTCGTCTTGGGGTGATCCTCACCTAATCGCTTCTCAAATATTTGCAATGCACACTCAACGCACTTTTCGGCGCCCTCCAAGTCGCCCAAGTCTCGCAGGACTGCGCCGAGGTTGTTGACAGCCGTTGCCAGCCAAGGGTCGTTGGGACCACGGGTCTTCTCGAATATATTGATGGCGCGCTCGATAAGTTCCTTGGCACCCTCTAGGTCGCCCATATCCTGCAGGACTGTGCCGAGGTTGTTGACATATCTTGCCGTACTGAAGGAGTCAGGACCTAAGACGTTCTCGTCAATCTTGATGGCGCGCTCGATAAGTTCCTTGGCGCCCCCCAGGTCGCCCATGTCCTTCAGAACAATGCCAAGTCCGTTGGCCACAACAGCCACTTTGGGATCGTCGGCGCCGAGGTCCTCCTCGACGATCTTCAAAGCCCTCTCGTAAAGTTCTTTGGCACCTGCTAGTTCGCCCATGTCCTTCAAAACTCCTCCGAGGTTGTGGATGATGGCTGCAACTTCTACATTGTCTCGTCCGAATACGTTCTCAGCAATGGGCAAAGCTCGTTCAAAGAGATTCCTAGCTTCGTCGATTTTAGCGCGTCCCTTAAAGTACAAGCCAGTTTTGACTAACAAACTCTGTGTTAATTTTGGGACAACATCAAGACCCTCAGCATGTGCTGCCACGACGAGGGCATGGGGGAATAGAACAGAGCACTCGTCCCAATTCCGAACGTCATCCGTCTGAAACGGAAAGACATTGAACACAAGCCGGACCGCGGCCTCTGCCCATCGTTTCTGCTCTTTCTCGGACAATCGGTCCCGCGCCACGGCTTGGACGAGCCTATGGATGGAGAGGGAGTCGTCAGTGACGGTCATCAGGGAGTATCTCTTCAGGGCGGCGACGGCATCATTAAGCTCCATCTCATCTGCAACCGCCGAGGCCAGAGGCTCTGGCAGGTGCTCAACACCGTCGGTAAGCAGCGACTTTGGGATGTCGTCTGGTGCCAGAAAGGCGCAGAGGTTCAAGAGATCCGCGCTGGCAGGCACCTCTTCGCTCGCCTTCTGGAACGATAGGGCCCAGGTGGTGGCCACTGTATCCGGGTAAGCGTCAGGCTTTCCGCGGCCGAGAAGCTCTTTCTGGCGTTCCTGGAAGAGCTTGAGGTACGGCGAAAGGGAGATTCCAGTCTCTTGAATGTAGGCCCCTGCCTGCTCCAGAGCAAGGGGGAGGTCTCCGAGAGCCTCCGCCAGGGAGTCGGCGCCGTCCTTCAGCCTAGTTCGGCTCTGGAGGAAATCAATCGACTCGTCCCGGCTGAAGACGTCGACGGGAAGGGGTTTTGCTGTGCCGCCCCAGTTCTGGTTTCTGGAGGTGATGATGACGTGCCCTTTGCCGATCGTGGGCAGGTACTCACCAAGATCCTCGGGCTCTTGGGCGTTATCGAAGACGAGAAGCCATCCCCCGTTCTGCTCCAGCCAGCATCTCACGGCTTCGACGGTGACCCTCTGATCCCGAGCGTCCTTTTCGGGAAGGTCGAGCCTCGATGCCAGAGTGGCGTAGTCGGCGGCCAGAGTGGCGGGCTCCTCGGACCGGACCCACCAGATGACCTGGTAGTCGTTCAAGTGAGTGTAAGCATACTGCAGGGCGAGCTGGGTCTTGCCGACGCCGCCGAGGCCGGTGATCGCCGAAGTCTGGGTGAAGGCGGCGCGCTCTCCCGATGCGAGGGCTTCGTGGAGGCGGTCGAGCAGGTCTACCCGGCCTGTGAAGTTGGGGTTGTGGGGGTGGGGGAAGTTGTTGATCTTGCCGAGAGGTCTGCCCGGATCACCCGGTGGATACGTCGACTTCACATTATCAACAGGATTGCTGTCTGATAATGCGGGTTTGGTTTTGTATTCTCGATGCCAAACAAATTTATAAATTATTATAAAACTTACTATGATGCCCAGCAGAACTCCAAAAACCTGAAGATAAAAGAACAGATCTCGATCCTCATTTTCGGGACCGTTGCCATCTGCCTTTGAGATCTCTCTGGCAGCTTCCGTATCAGAGGTTAATTCACCGCCTTCGCTCGAAGTTCCTGTTTGACTCGTGCCGTTCTCGTCTCCCGACCCTTGCGCCAGCGCGGTCGCGGCGAGCGACAGAATCATCAGCGCCAGGAAGATGAGCGGCTTCGATCTCGTCGGGGACTCCTCCGGTCGGAAGTCTTCGCCCCAGGTGGCAAAAAAGTTTTGGGTGGAAGGGGAGATGGTCGAATTTCCGGACTATCGCCGTGAAAATCGTTTTTCAGAAAACTCTTAGTGGGACAGCGCGGATTTGAACCGCAGTCCAAGCGTCCCAAACGCTCGAGGATCGACCAGGCTACCCTACTGTCCCGCCAGGTTGGCCTTGACGCCTTGATGGTATTTAACTTTATTTCAGATCCCGGCGTCTGCGGAGCTTTTCGAAGCCGCTCCGTTGTTCCGGTCCCTCTCGATCCGTCTCATCAGATGAACGGTGGATATGCCGCCCAGGAGGGCGAGGAACCAGAGCTGGACCAGTCGGATGAGGATGGTGACGGCGGCGGCATCGTAGATCGATACTCCCACGGCGGAGAAGAGGGCGGTCATCAGGATCTCCACAAGGCCCACGCCTCCGGGAAGGCTGAGGGGCAGGGTCTGAAAGACTATGATCACCGAGTAGACGGCGAATATGGCGAAAAGGGAGACGTCGACTCCCAGAGACCGAAAGGCGGCGAAGGCCACCGCCACGAGACAGATCCAGCCGGCGAAAGCCCAGGCGAGGCTGACGAGGAGCGCTCTGCTCCTTTTGCTCAGAAGGTGCATGCTTTTCATAAACCCGGAAACCGCGCCCGAGCAGAGCTCCCGGTCCAGGTCCCTATGAAATATCCTCTCAAGAGGGCTGATGGCGGCGCTGACCATCCTCTGCAGCCACCGCTCCTCAAAGCAGATCCCGACGAAGGCGGACCCCGCCGATACGGTGAAGATCATCATGGCAAAACAGGTGGTGAGTGCCCATCCCGGAACCTGGCGCAGGGATGTCAGGTAGGCGAGGCCAAGAACCATGCCGAGGACGAAGGGAACAGCGGTGACGATCCGGCTGGCGGCGACGGACGCAAAGCTCGCGTCGAAGCGAGAGGCAGATCCATCCTCGACCTTGCCCAAAAAGTAGATCCTGGCCGTCTCTCCCGAGAAGCTCCCCGAGGGGATGAGGTTGTTCATGAAGATGCTGGAGAGGTAGATCAGGAAAAAGTCTCGAAAAGACGCCCCGTAATCCAGCTCTTCGGCCACCCTCTTCCACGAAAAGGCATTGAAGGCCACCATCAAGAGCGAGAGGGTCAAGGCCGCGACGAAGAGCACCGGGTTCACGTGGTCCAGGCTTTCGGCGACCTCGCCGAATCCTAGCCGCCGGAGGTAGGCGAGATATATCCCAAGACCGAGAAGAACGAGAGCTGTGGACTTGCTGACCTGGATCTTGGGAAGGGCTATCTCGCGGTTCACGCTAGGCTTGATGGCGCATCCTGTTAAAAGAGTTATCTTGCAACCTCTCGTTCTGGTCCGTTCATGTCCTCTTCTGGGAACGACCCTTACGCCCCATTCGTGGCGTTCCTCGAAACCTATTTAAGATCGGTCTGGATAGTTACGGCTTATGGGAAAGACAGGAAGCATTGAATGGACCAAGATTAAGGGAAGAAACGGACAGATTAGACAGGTGCCCAGATCCGAGACATCTCACAAGAACCCCGGCCCCCTGCAGAAGTACACCTCCTCCGGGGCGAGGAGAAGGAAGATAGCCAGGTCCGCGAAGGCTATAGCGGCCAGGTAATCAGGTAAAGGCCGGTATGACCTCTTTCGACTCGGTCCTGGTCAGGTACGGCGAGATCGCCCTCAAGGACGCCTGGACCAGGAAGAGCTGGGAGAGGATCCTCGCCTCAAACATCGTTTTCGACCTGAAGGGGGCGGGGATAGATCACGCTTTATCCCTGGAGAGGGGCAGGATCTCCGTTTCGACCTCTGACCCCAGAGCTCCTCAGATCATAGCCGACGTTTTTGGGGTGGTCTCGGCAAGCCCCGTATGGACCTGCGAGCCGGATATCGAGGCTGTCGCAAAGGTCGCCTCACAGATCGCGGCCGAGCGCACACCCTCTCCAAAATCATTCGCCATAAGGTCTCGTCGGGGCGGAGGCGAGATATCGAGCACCGAGATCGCCGTCGAGGTTGGGTCGGCCGTCCAGGAGAGGACCGGGGCGAAGGTGGACCTGACAGACCCGGAGCTTGAGATCTTCGTCGAGGCGAGAGAGAAGAAGATCCTGGTTTTCACAGACGTCGTCAAAGGCGTCGGCGGCCTTCCCCTCGGCACCCAGTCGCGGATGCTCGTTCTCATCTCCGGCGGCATCGATTCGCCCGTCGCCGCTTGGATGATGATGCGCCGAGGCTGTCCCGTATCGCTCCTCTATTTTGATGCAAGGCCTTACGTCGACGCCCTTCCCCAGGCGTTGAAGTCGGCCGAAGCCCTGAGGCGATGGACCTCGGGCCGAAAGATAAACTTCGTTCGGGTTCCGATCGGTGAGGGCCTTGCAAAGATAAGCGAAGCTCAGCCTCGAGCCACCTGCCTTCTATGCCGGCGGCTGATGTTCAGGATCGCCCTACAGGTGATGGATGAAGAGGAGGCCTTCGGCGTTGTGACCGGCTACTCCCTCGGCCAGGTCGCCTCTCAGACCCCGGCGAACATCATGGCCGAACAGTCGGGGATCGATTTGCCCGTATACCATCCCCTCATCGCCATGGACAAGTCCGAGATCATGGATCTCGCCCGTAAGATCGGAACATATCGGGCGACGGCGGATGCCGGAACCTGCAGTGCCGCGCCGAAAAAGCCGATGACACAGGCGCGTGCCGAGGAGATCCGGGCGATGGAGGCGGAATTGGGCCTTGAGGAGATCGCAGGCGAGCTATTTTCGAAGCGGGAGAGGATGAGGATTTGAGGATCTCGGACTCTCAGATTTTAAAAATCTCTGAAGTCGAAGAATCCACTTATAAAGGCCGAGAATCGACTTTTATGGCTCTTCGCTATTTC
>DAQG01000032.1 GCA_002502785.1 Methanothrix harundinacea
GGAAGCCTCTGAATTCATTTTTTTTTTTGGCTGCTTCTTTCCGGCCCAAAGCCATCGCCCACCGAACCCAAACCATTAATATGTAAGCGGCCCCAGGGGGCTGACAAAGGCGTTTCCCTGGCAGCCAAAGGTGGAAAAAGCCGACCGGGGCCATTCAAAGGCAGGTTATAGATGGCGACGATCGATGAACAGATCCAGGCGATAGAAGAAGAGATCTTCAACACCCAGAAGAACAAGGCCACAGAGCATCACATAGGAAAGCTAAAGGCAAAGATAGCGAAGCTTAAGGCGCAGCAAGAACTGCAGAAGATCAAAGGCGCTGGCGGCGGCAAGGGGTACTACGTCAAGAAGTCGGGAGACGCCACCGTTGCTCTTGTGGGCTACCCCTCTGTAGGAAAGTCGAGCCTATTGAACCGGCTCACGGGAAGCGACGCAGAGGTTGCTTCCTATCAGTTCACGACCCTGGAGGTGATCCCAGGGGTTATGGACTACAAAGGCGCCAAGATCCAGATACTGGACATGCCCGGCATAATAAAGGGCGCCTCCCGGGGGAAGGGCAGGGGCAGGGAGGTCATCACCGCAGCCAGGGCCGCGGACATAATTCTTCTGATGGGCGACGTCTACAACTACCGCATCGACGTTCTCGAACGAGAGCTTTACGATGCCGGGATCCGGCTCGACAAGGTTCCCCCGGACATCCATTTGAGCCCCTCAGACAAGGGCGGCATAACCGTTCGAAACACCGTCCCTCTCACCAAGATGACCGAGATCGAGATCTCCGAGATCCTGCGGGCCTACGGGATCGTCAATGGGATCATAACCATAAGGGAGGATATCGATACCGAGACCCTCGTCGACTTTCTCGCCGGAAACAGGATCTACGTTCCCCAGCTAGCCGTTATCAACAAGATCGATCTCGAGTACGACGACGTCAGGGAAGACATAAAGAACACGATCGGCCGCGACTTCATACCCCTCTCCGTCGAGAAGGACATCGGCGTCGAGGAGCTGAAAGAGCTGATATACGATACCCTCGGCTTCATCAGGGTATATCTCAAGCCTCAGCGGGGCAAGGCAGACATGAAAGATCCCCTCGTGATCCTGGAGGACTCGACCGTCCGGACGGTCTGCGAGCACCTCCATCGGGACTTCGTGAGGCTCTTTCGGTACGCCAAGGTCTGGGGAAAGAGCGCCAAGTTCCCTGGCCAGTCTGTGGGCCTCAACCACGTCCTCGCCGATGAGGATGTGCTCATGATCGTCGTAAAGGGGAAGTGAGTCGACCGTAGTTTTTTCTGGCCTCACCCTTCTCTTCGTCTCTTTCCTCTTTGTCCATATATGTATAACAGATGTTCCCGTGTGGGGATAATCTCGGGGCCCGTGGGGTAAGACCTTATATATTCGCTGCCTTACGTGCGGATGTTGAGATAATCAGCTTAACTTCGACAGGATGAGTGCTAAGATGTCGAGGCGAATCATCGTTTTATTGATGGCGGCGCTCCTTTTGGCGGGCGTTGCCTGTGGAATGAGTGGGGGAAAAGAGCGTCCCATCAGCACTTGGGGCGGCTTGCAGGAACAGCCTGCGATCGACGGCCACATAGTGGCCTGGGCGGACAACAGAAGCGGCAACTTCGACATATTCATGTACGATCTTGAGACCGGGACCGAGAGGGGGGTCTCCTTCTATCCCGGTTTCCAGGACCATCCAGCGGTCAGCGGCGACCGGATCGTCTGGCAGGACATGCGGACCGGGGAGTCCGACATATACCTCTACGACTTCGCAACTAGAGAGGAGATGCCGATCACCACCGCGGCCGGAAGCCAGTTTATCCCGGACATCGACGGCGACCGAGTGGTCTGGATGGATGACCGGGACGGGGACTGGAACATCTACATATACGATCTGGAAACGGGCCAGGAGCGAAAGATCACATCAGACCCCAAAGACCAGATCCAGCCCCAGATCAGCGGCGATTCCGTAGTCTGGGTGGATGACAGAAACGGCAACTCTGACGTCTACATCTACGACCTGAAGACCGGCCGCGAGAGCTCGATCACCACGGCTCAGGGGGACCAGGTCTTTCCGGCCATCGACGGAAACCTGGTGGTCTGGTCCGACAACAGGACCGGAGACTATGATATAGCTATATACGATCTATCGACGAAGAAGGAGACGCTGATCGAAAGGCCGGGACTTCAGACGTCGCCATCGGTCAAAGGAAACCTAGTCACCTGGCAGGACCACAGGAGCGGCGTTGCCGAGCTCTACATCTACGACGTCATGACCGGCGAGGAGACGGCCATAAGCCCGGGATCCCTCAAGATGGAGCCCGCCCTCGGCGAGTGGGGCGTCGTCTGGACTGACTATCGGGCTGGTGACTCTGACGTCTACATCTACGACTTCGGCCTTTTGGCCGATGACCAGATAACATCGGGTTCTTACAACCATACCAACCCCTGGATCGACGGGGACAGGGTCGTATGGACCGACGACCGGACCGGCAAGTTCAACGTCTACATGATGGACCTGTCCACTTCCCAGGAGATCGAGATCACAAGCTCCGTGGACGAGAAGAGCAGTCCCAGCATCAGTGGCGATCTGGTTCTTTACACCGATAAGAGAAACGGAAACCTCGACCTCTTCCTCTACGACCTCTCGACGAAGAAGGAGACGACGGTAACAGACGACACCTCCGAACAAAGGTACGGGATGGTGGGCGATGGAAAGGTGATCTGGATCGATGATCGGACCGGCGATGACCAGCTATACCTCTACGACACCGCCACCGGGTCTGAGCAGCAGATAACCTCGATTTCTTCGAAGAAGGCAACGCCTATGATCGAGGGCGATCTTGTGGCCTGGATGGACAACCGGAAGGGCAATTGGGACATATTCGTCTACAACTTGACATCAAGAGCCGAGATTCAGGTGACGACGGCCCCCGGAAAGGAGGAGGCTCCCTGGATAAGCGGCGATGTGATCGTCTGGATGGACGATCGGAACGAGAACTGGGATGTCCGGGCCAGAAACCTCAAAACCGGCGAGGAGACGGTGATCACCACCAACTCAGGCTACCAGGGACTCCCCGTAGTCTCCGGCAACCGCGTCGCCTGGCTGGACGATCGGAGCGGCGACCAGGACATTTACCTCTACGACCTGGAGCTTGAGAGGGAGATCCCCGCTGCCACAGGTCCCCTCTCCCAGAAGCCGAACGATGGTATCGGCCTTCCCTTCTACGTGAACGTCGCCGGAGGGTCTCAGTTTTTGAGCGGTGACCGGCTCGTCTGGATGGACTACAGTCAGGGCGCGCCTCAGATCATGACGAGATCGGTCGAAGACGATCCAATCTTGTTATTGGAGAAGGCGGACCTGGCTACCAACGCGAGCCTCATAGTCTGGTCCGACAACCGGGGCGGGGACTGGGACATATTCGGCTTTGACTTCTTCAATCGGTTCGAGCGGCCCCTGGTCCGGGCAGAGGGCGACCAGAAAAATCCGGATGTCGGGAACGACCTCTTGGCCTGGCAGGACGATAGGAAAGGAGACTGGGACGTTCGGGCCTTAGACCTCACCACGGGCGTCGAGACGATCGTCACCGAGGGGCGAGGCGGCCAGACGAACCCCTCGGTTTATGGAAGGCGGGTCGCCTGGATGGACGACTCCTCCGGCGACTGGGACGTGATGGTCAAGGACCTGGACGGCCTTTCGATCAAGTCGCCGGCCCACAAGGGTGGAGATCAGATATATCCGGTCATCAGCGGCGACCTTTTGGTCTGGCAGGATGACCGGAACGGCGACTGGGACGTTTACGCCTACGATCTAATCACCGGCGAGGAGACAAAGCTCACCGGCGAGGGCGACCAGGTCAGCCCCCACGTCAGCGGCAACATGATCGTCTGGGAGGATTCGACGACCAGCGACGTTAGCTACTACTTCTGGGACAAGTCGTGGGGACGCGCCTACACGAAAGACGGCAATCAGGTCCAGCCCAAAGTCTACGGAAAACGTGTCGTCTACATGGAGCAGACTGACGAAGGATGGACTATCCACAGTTTCGATCCCAATACCTGGAAGGACAAGGTGGTAGCTGGCGTCGTTGGAGAGATAGATCTCGACTTCGACCAGAGGCTCGCCTGGCTGATCTCACCGAGCGGAAAGTTCGGGTTCCAGAACCAGGGGTCAGATCAGATCAGCGTGATCTCCCAGGCGTCTGGCGATCAGACAAGCCCTGCCGTCAGCGGCGACTGGGTGATCTGGATGGACAACAGGACCGAAAATCCCGACATTTACCTCTACAACCTGATCGAGAACGTGGAGTGGCCTCTTGCTGCAGGCACGGAGCTCGACATGTACCCGGACATCAGAAACGATGTCGCAGTATGGATGCACTTTGAGGAGGAGTTTGATGCCTGGGCGATCAGGACCCTGGACATACCCACTGTCAACAGGACTCAGCTGCAGAGAGGGATATCCGTGCCATCAAGGCCCTCGATTAGCGAGGAGATGCTGGCCTGGGGAGACCTTCCCATAGCCGCCTTCGGCTGGGACGTCCAGAAAAAGCCCCTCTACACCACCGAGGCGAGGGAGGCCATCCCGCCACGGGGCGATCAGATGAACCCTGACGCTGGCGGGACCCTGGTAGTTTACCAGGACAACCAGAACGGCGACTGGGACGTCTACATGTGGTCAGGCCAGACCCGAAAACCAGTCTTCTCCGGCGCCGGTGACCAGACAAAACCCACCACTGACGGGAGTCAGGTCGTCTGGCAGGACAACAGGAACGGGAACTGGGACCTTTACTCCTACGATCTGGCCACAGGCAAGGTCACCCAGCTCACCTCCGATCCGTCGGACCAGGCGAGGCCCCACCTCAGAGACGGAATCCTGGTCTGGCAGGACGACCGAAAGGGCGACTGGGACATTCGCGCAAAAGACCTCTCGACCGGAAATGAGATGGAGATCTTCACCGGGCCCGGCGACCAGACCGATCCTCGCACCGGAAACGGAAAGATTGTCTGGGTGGATGACCGGAAGGGGGACAAGGACGTTTATATGTACGAGATTTACAGGGAATAGTTCAATCGGTCGGCGTTTGAGGCCATAACTCCCCACCGGGGGTGTTATGGCCCATCCATCTTTTCTCCTGATGCCGGTTCGTCGATAGAGGCCGACGGCATTGGGAGCAAAGTTTATTTATTCGGCCCTCACTTGTAAGCGGCTTAAAAAAGATCGGGGCATCTGACTATCATGCAATTAGAAGAACTTCGTTTCGGCACGGAGCTGCTCAAACGCGGCTTTGCTAAGATGCAGAAGGGTGGCGTCATAATGGACGTCACCACTTCTGAGCAGGCCGTGATCGCAGAGGAGGCTGGGGCCGTGGCGGTCATGGCCCTGCAGGCGGTGCCGGCCGACATAAGGAAGATGGGCGGGGTCGCCAGGATGGCCGACCCGAAGATCATCATGGAGATCATCGATTCGGTCACAATACCGGTCATGGCCAAGGTCAGGATCGGCCACTATGCGGAGGCTCAAATTCTGGAGGCGATCGGGGTCGACATGATCGACGAGTCGGAGGTTTTGACGCCCGCCGACGAGTTCCACGTCGAAAAGGTCAAGTTCACCGTCCCCTTCGTCTGCGGCGCCAGGAACCTGGGCGAGGCTCTCAGAAGGATAAAGGAGGGCGCGGCCATGATCAGGACCAAGGGCGAGGCAGGGACCGGTGACGTTCGAGAGGCGGTCCGCCACATGAGGCTGATCGGAGGCACGATCAGGAGCCTCAAGGGCATGAACGACGACGAGCTGATGAAGGTCGCAAGAGAGATCGAGGCGGATTACGAGCTGGTCCTGGAGTGCAGGGATATGCAGAGGCTGCCCGTGGTGAACTTCGCCGCCGGAGGAATCGCAACCCCCGCCGACGCGTCGTTGATGATGCAGATGGGGGCGGACGGCGTATTCGTAGGGTCCGGGATATTCAAGCCCCAAAACCCAGAGTTGATGGCCACAGCGATCGTGGAAGCGGTGAACAACTACGACAACCCTGAAAAGCTCGTTGAGATCTCCACGGGCCTTGGCGACCCCATGAAGGGTATTGATGCCGGGACCCTCAAAGAGGGCGAGATCCTTCAGACCAGGGGTTGGTAGATCGAGGATAGGCGTGGTCGCCTTCCAGGGTGACGTCTCTGAGCACGTCCATGCGATGGAGCGCGCTCTTGGGAGTGAGGGATCGGTGGTGGCTGTCCGAAGTATGGGGACGGTTCCAGATTGCGACGGCATCGTACTTCCCGGCGGGGAGAGCACCACCATAAGCAGGCACCTTGCCAGGACCGGCGTAGGCGACGAGATTCAGGTGGCCGCCAGGTCTGGCGTCCCCATCATGGCCACCTGCGCAGGCCTTATCGTCATATCCAAAGAGATCGTCGAGGAGACCAGGTTTGAGCCTCTTCGCCTTCTAAATGTCAGGGTTATGAGGAACGCCTTCGGGTCCCAGAGGGAGTCTTTCGAGGCAGATCTCAAGGTGGAGGGTTTCGACTCGCCTTACCGGGCAGTCTTCATAAGAGCTCCTGCCATCGTCGGCTGGCATGACGACGTCGATATCTTGGCCCGGATCGAGGACATGGCGGTGGCAGTCAGGCAGGAAAACCTGATGGGGCTCGCCTTCCACCCCGAGCTGACGGGCGACCTCAGGTTCCACGAGATATTTTTGGATATGATCTAGGAGGTTCGGATTCATGTTCGGTATTGATGAGGAGTTTGTGGAGAAGAGCTTCGAGGAGATGGAGCAAGACGTGAAAACGCTCCAGAAAGAATCGGAACGGCTCAAAAAGGAGGCGGCAGAGCTTCTGAGACGGTCCGACGACCTTCGAAGCCGATCGATCGACCTTCGCCCGGAAAACCCGTCGGCGGCAGAGGAGATGTGGCAGGAGTCCGAGGACATGCGAGCCGAGAGCAGAGAGATGATGAGGTTAGCGGTGGATAACGACCTCAAGGCCGGAGAGATCAAGCACCGCATTGAGACCCACGACCAGATCGTGGCGGTGGTGGACAGGGCGGACGAGATCTGGAAAGGGGCTATCAGGGCCGGAAGGTCCTGATCCTCGCTAGGGCCATTTTTATTCGCGACGCCACTATTCGAAACGTCCGTCCCAAGACCACCTTCGATCGCTCAGAGATCGGGCGCTTTCAGCGCGAAACCCACCATTATAACGCCGCTGAAGATTATGTCTATCCCGACCAAAAGGCCGATCGCCCATGCGGCAGAGCTGGGCCACTCGGACCATATCAGGCCGGCCAGAATTAAGGCAAATATGCCGTTGATCAGCGGCCAAACCCAGCCGGATATCGGTCTTAATTTCAACGCCAAACCGATATTAAATATGCCATCGACTATGAAGAACGCCACCAGCAATAACGTCAGCGTGAGCACGCCTTGCATTGGGTGACCCAGCATTACGACGCCTGCGACGAGATAGAGAATTCCCACCAATAGTCCCAGGAGAAATCCCTTCCACTTTCGAGACATAAACGCGTGGCCGATGTGAGCTATACCACCGATTACCAGAATTGCGCCCACGATAACGTCTATTGTCAGGGCGACGAACATGGGCAAGCTGATGGCTGCTATGCCCAGGATTATCAGGGCTATGCCCAGTCCTAAGAACCATCCCTTATAATCCCGCAGGATTTCTATATCGTCTAGTTCTTGGCTGCTCAGCCCTTCCAAAGATTCTGCGCTCATTTTCCTTCCTCCTCTATTTCGAAATTGTAGTTCGGGCCACCGGCCGAGGACTTCGGCTGCATCATCCATCTTTAACCGATGTGCCAATAGATTCCGATCTTCGTCCAGGAACTTGCGGGCAACAGCCAGCACATCCTATCCTGGCAAATTCATCGGCTTCTATCTTAATATCTGTTGGCATCTATGATTAATAATCCTTGTGGAGCCTGCATGTTATAGGGCAAATCTTATTTTTTTAAAATCAGATCGAGAGGTTTAGAGGGCCGCAGAGCCCCTAGTCCTCGAAGGTTATCTTCTTCTGGGTCTCAAAGGTTCCACTCAGCTTCTGGTCGGCCTTTATTTTCTTGTTGAAGTTTGAGTACTCTGTCTTGGTTCCCCATATCCCCTCGAAGGCCTGCTGAGTGTTGAAGAGCAGGGTGTTCTGCGACCTGTCAACCGACGATATCGTCCCCGTTTCGCTCTTCTCGAGGGTCGTAGCGTTGAACCGTTCGGTGACGCTGGCGCCCATGCCGCCGTGGAAGCCCGGAGATTGCATGACCTTGAACCCCTTGAGGTAACCCTGGTCGAATACCAGGAGACGGCTGTCGGTTATGTTGACAATGGGGTTTCCTTTGTTTATGGTTTTCTCGGACTGCATCTCTATCGACCCCCAGCCGTCCAGCTCTTCTTTGTACCGGGCGTTATCCTCTCGGAACTCGTTTTTGATGGAGACGTCGCCTCTGCCGACGACGGTAGTGGACTCGACGAAGAGCATACCGTTCTTCTGGGTCTCAACGGTCTTTTTTCTTCCACCATCTTCCGGAGTCGTTTCCTGGACGGCGGGCGGCTCGGCTTCGTTTTCTGAAGCCGTTCCAGACCAGAAAAGGATGTAGGGGCCGTCTTCGGCCCATCTCTCCCCGTCGCTCACCTTGACGAAGACCGCCATGTAGGTTCCTGCTGCCTGGCCGGGGATCTCGTAGCTCCAGTAGCCCTCTTTGAGGTCGCCCTCTTCAAGTTCCATCCTCTGAGTGTTGATCTTGGTTATGTCGGCCAAATCCAGCTTGGTGACGGTGGTGGTGGGGGTGTCCCAGAGCATATCCACGGACTTTATCCCTATGTCGTCAGAGGCGTGCACCGCCACCACCACAGGCGACCATGCGGTCGGCTCTGGCGGGAACGCCCCCACGTCGATTATCCTTGGCGGGCGGTCGACTTCAAGAGTGCTCGGATCGCCTATTACCAGCTTGATGTTCTTTGAGGGAGACTTGGATTGGGATGGGCTGTCCAGGCTCAGGCTGCCCGCCGGAGCCGCCGCCTCTGCATAACCCGGCGAGACCTCCGAGTATCTCTGGCGGCTTGAATCTTCCGTCGATGCCCTGGATTCGGCCACCTTTGGCGAGGCCTCCGAGGCAGACCTGGGGTCGACGTTCTCGTAACTGGTGGGGGTCGCGGATCCCGCGAGAGTGGGCGAAATTCCGGCGGCTGAGGTCAGGGCCGAGAAGGGACCGCTGTCGGATGATGCGTATCCCGCGCTTCCTGGCGAAGTCCAGGGGGCTGAGAGATATGCGGAGGCCGGGCCGCTGGCCGAATAAGCATAACCTGCGCATCCCGGTGAGATCCACGGAGATGACAGATATGAGGAAGCCAATCCCTCAGCCGAGTACGAGTACCCTGCAGTTTCGGGATTGGGTCCAAGAGACGAAAGATCGCCCGAGGTTGGCCCCCCTTCCGAATAAGCGTATCCCGCGGTTTCGGGGTTCGTCTCGTCCGTGGTGGGCACGGCTCGCCTCACCTCTGTCGAGGGCGCGTATCCCACCCCTTCCGGGAGGGCGCCGTCGGGAGAAAGGGGCGATGTGTTCGTGCCCCCTTCGTAGATCCCATACCCTGACCACCGCGTCGGCGCGCCCGGTAGGCTGGCCGAAGGCGGGGCGCCTGAGGAGGACACAGGTTCTGATCCGGCGGGCGTTGTACCTTCCGATGAAGTAGTTTCTGTTGAGCTTTCCTTCTTCAGCCTGATATTCTCCAGGATCACTTTCAGGCGGTTCATGAGACCGTTTATGCCGGAGCTCTCCGAGGCGCCGGCGTCGCTTCTGTTGACCCTTTCCCCAAGGCCGACCTCCTCCTGATATTCAACCTCTCTGCCATCGACCTCGCGAGTCTCCTCTGCCACGATCCCGATCGCGCCCGCCGAAACCTCAGCAGGGACGAACGCCTCGGCTGGTGGCAGGGGCTCCGTCAGCCCCACATGGAGAATCTCCCGGTCCCTCACCGAGGCCCCGTCCCTGGTGAAGCCCTCGGCCGTTATCTCGTCCTCGATCTCCTCGGAGACATCGATCTCCTTCTCCAAAGTGCGGCTGGAACCTGGGGAGATGTAGTCGATGTTGCCCAGATGCTTCAGGGACTTGCCCATTATGAAGGTGCTGAAGATGGGGACGTTCCCCTGGTTCTTGACAGTGCAGACGACGTTGACGGTGCCTCCTGGAGTCGTCTCGAGCGGGTCCGCCCTGACGGAAAGCTCGATGTTGGCGGAAACGAGCTTCACCGCCACGTCCTGAGAGTCTGTCCAGGTTTTGCCCATGGAGTCGGTCCCCTTCGCCTCGAGACTGAAGGTGGTGTTTGTCTCCGCGAAGAAGTCAAGAGTTGCGACTTTAAAGTCGCCCGGCTCCAGCCGTCCGATATTCTCGAGGGTTCCGAGGCTCTTCTCGGAGAGAGTTACGTCCTTGAGAAGGTCGTCCCCGGAATTGGTCAATAGACATGTCAGGTTGAAGACCTTCTCGGGGCAGGCCTCGACCTCGGCGGGCTTGACGTTGAGGCTGATCCCCGGCGAGACTACCTTGATCTCAAAGGCGGCAGAGCCGGATACCGTCTCGCCGCCAGCGGTTCTGCCCTCGGTCCGGCCCAAGACCTCTCGGCTCTCGTCGGCGAAATATGTGGAGGATACCGGCGTTGACCCTCCGGCGGCGACGGCCGGAAGCCTGAACCTGCTCGTGCCCGTTCCTTCAAAGGTCACGTCCTCGAGATCCACTTCGCCGGTGTTTCTGATCGTCCAGACGGCCTCTACCACATCTCCGGGATAGGCAGCGGCGTTCCGGGGTTCAACGGTGAGGTTGAGGCGGGGTTCGAGGAGCTCGAAGTTCAAGGTCTCGGATCTCTGGAGGCGTCTTCCAGTCGAATCGATCGCAACGACCCTGACCACGTCTTCGATGCTCTCGTCGACGGTCGAGTTCCTCATGAGGGTCCTCGCCTCACCCGGCTCGAGGACCGGTATTTTTCCGATATCACCGAGGACGTCTGTGACTCTCACGTCCGAGAGGACGTCGTCTCCGGTGTTCTCCAGCCGGACGACGATCGAGACCCTCTGGCCTCGACAGATCTTCACTGGGTCCTTATAGACCCCGATCTTCAGGTCAGGCGATACAACCTCTATCTGAAGGGAAGCCTCTTCGACCAGCTTCGATCCATCGGGTCCTGAGGCGATGGCGTTGGCCGTCAAGTTCAGGGATCTTTCTGCCCACATCGCCCCTTCGAGAGGAAGGCCGTCTCCGGGGGCTAGGTTGGGAGCTGTTGCCGTCTTCTCGCCGCATCGAAGCTCCACATCGGCTAAGCTTGTGGTCCCCCTGTTCACGGCGGCGCACCTGTACCCGACCATCTCGCCTTTATGAACCAGGGTCCTGTTGGCCTGGAGGGTCACCACCAGGTTCGGCGAGCCCGTCTCGGTTTCGGGCCCAGCCTTCGCTCCAGTCGAGGGGGTTTCGAGGTCTGAGCTTTCGCCAAACCCGAAATCGCCGAAGTCGAATCCCACATCGAAGTTTCCAAATCCAGCATCCGACCCGAGGCCTTTGAATTCTGAGCTGGCAGCCGACCGGCTCTCTTTTTGGCTGCTGGGATCTGTTGCCGTCCCGAAGGCGTCAAGGCCGGAGCCGATCTCATCGAATTTCAGCTCCAGGTCCATCTCATCGAATTCTGGTTCAGCCCCGAACCCCATCGACTCGGAGGTTCTGGCGGACGGCTCCGAGGTGCCTGACCTGCTCGTAGGCTGTTGAGCTGAGGTGGTGCCGGGTCGGGTGGTGGCCGGCTGGACTATCACCTCTCCAGTGACCGTTTTTCCCTCCGGTGAGAAGGCCGTCACCTCGATCGGTCCGCTGGCCTCTTCGCCCTGGGCCGCGGTTCGGGTCAGGCTCTTGGACTCTCCTGGGCCGAGTAGGGGCAGGATGCCGAGGGCGTCTCCATCGCCATCTTTCAGGGTAACCCGGCTCAGAACCTCCTCGCCCTCGTTCTTCAGCCTGTATCCGGTGGCGGCGGGCAGGCCCGAACTTGCGGGAGTGGAGATCACAGTGACCGATAGTTCAGAGCTGACGGTTGAGACCGTTAGCCCCTCTTGATCGGTGGCCTTCTCGCCGTCATCGGTGGTCCCGGTGGCGGTCAGCTCCACGGAGAGGTCTTCGGCGATTGTCAGGGTTCTCGAGTAGATCTTCGATTCGCCAGGGTTCAGATCTCCCGCTTCGACAGTCCAGCCTGGACCTGAGATCTCGACATCCCTAAGGGGCTGAGAGCAGCGGTTGGTGACTATCATCCTCACCGTCGTCTTCTCTCCGGGCACAACGGCGTTCGGGTCGGCCCCGACGACTAGATCGATCTCGGGGGAGGCCGACATTATCTTCAGGGTTTGGTCTTCGCTTGCCACAAGGTTTCCGAAGTCCAGTTCTGGGATAGAAAACTCCTCTTCAGGGAGTCCGACCTGAACGGCGGCCTCAGCCCGGCAGATCTCTTCGCCACTTGAGCTTGCCACAACCTTCAGCTGGGTGCTGGATTTCAGGGGTGGTGTGGTTCTGGTGAGGTCGAAAGATTCTCCTTCAGGAAGGCGGGCGAGGAATCCCACCTGGCCGAAGTTGTCCGTAACCGATATGCCAGTTAAGTCTTCTGCACCCGAATTTTTCAGGTGGATGGTATAGGTGATCGAACTTCCGTACTCAGCCAGCGGCTGATCAAGGCCCAGGCTCAGCTCACACCCCGCGTCGGAGCTGGAGAGGAAAGGGAGTGAGAAGGGAAATGACCAGGCTGAGGTGGTTGGGAAGGATATCGAAAATAGGATGAGGCCAGCTATGCAGAACAAACGAACTGCCCCGCCCCTTTTGGGGGATTTTATCCAGCACCCGCCCTTCATACGCTCCCCCTGAACAAACGTTTTATTGTTTTCCTTCTATAAAGGAATTTCGGAACAATTAGGCGGTACTGTCATATATATGAATCGATTCTACGACGTGTGATAAGTTATTTTTCATATTAATTGACTTAGAAAATGAGTTGCGAGGAGAACGTTTTATAGGTCAAATATGATATATCTCAGTGATGGACCCACTTCCCGCCTTTCTCGTGGCGATCCTTCTGGTAAGCCTCCTGACGGTGAAAATCCGCCTTTCGCCCTTCCTGAGCCTGGTCGTCTCAGCTCTCGGGTACGGCGTTCTCACGGGCATGGGCCCGGAATTGATCGGTCACGTTACAGCGGGCCTGGCCCGGATCTTCTCGGCCCTGGCGATAATCGTCTTCTCGGGATCGGTGATCGCCGAGCATCTCAGGCAATCTCGGGCAGTGGACAGGATCGTCGCCGACCTTTTGGGGCTTGTCGGCCGAAAACGGGGGATGCTGGCATCGGGCCTATCTGGATACCTGGTCACCCTCCCGGTGATGTGTTCCATGACCTCTTATCTGATCCTGGAACCGCTGGTAGGGGGGATGGGCCGAAAGGCCGAGGGCTCGGGAAGGAGGTTCCAGTTTGCGGCCGCAGTCTTTTCGGTGATATCCTTCAACCTGGTCTACCCATCGCCGGTGATGGTCACCCTCACTGAATCGCTGGAGGTGCCTCCGACCGAGGCGCTGAAGTTCGGCCTCCCCATATCTCTTCTCCTTTTCATCCCGGCATTTGTCTACCTGGTGCGCCTTCCGATCGTCGAAAAGGAAGCTTATGGCGAGACAGGTCCCCTGCCACCGAGGCTCGTTTCATGGGCGCCCCTGGCTCTGCCCCTGGTCCTGATCCTTGTAGGCCTCCTCTTTCCTGCGGCCTGGTTTGTGGGATCTCCAAACGTCGCCCTCCTCATCGGTGCTCTCCTTTCGGCGGCCCTGGCCGGAAACGAGGCGAATGAAATGATCAAGAAGGCCACCAAGAGGGCTGGGATCATAATCTTCGATTTATGTGGGGCCGGGGCTTTCGGGTACGTCATCGCCCAGGGTGGCCTCGGACCGGAGCTTTACGCTGCCATCGGCCCTCTCGTCCCGACGGTGATCCTCCCCTTTCTGGTGGCGTCCCTGATCCAGCTTGCTCAGGGGTCGAGGGTCGTGACGGTGGTGATCGCTTCCGAGATGATGAAAGGCTACCCCCTCGAGCCCGTAACCCTCGTCTTCCTGATCTCGGCAGGGGCCTTCGTCCTCTCCAGCGTCAGCGATCCCTACTTCTGGCTGGTGAAGGAGACAACGGATTCTGATCTCGTGGAGAACCTAATCGGGTACACTCTGCCCCTCTCCCTCTGCGGCCTTCTGGTATTCGCAGTGACCGTCCTTCGCTGGCTCTTTTTCATATGATTCTATCGGATCAGGATATCTGAGCATGGGCATATCTCACCGCCTTTAGGATCTCCTCGCGGTCTTGTGAGAAATGAAGATGTGAGGGGCAACGGCAGTCTGTGCAGCCGAACCCCTTGACGAAATGGAGCCGTTCACCGATCTTTCTGGCGATGGAGCACTCGAAATCCTCATCGGTCTTCGTCGCCACCACCTCCACAAGAGTCGAATAGGGGAGGAGGTAGTCGATGTGCCACCTTTGGACGGAGTTCGTCCCCTCCATGACCGCCAGGTGTCGCTTTACCCTCACGAGGCCACCGGGGCCCCGGGCGGAGCCAGTGTAAGCGTAATAGCCCCGCTCGAAGCGGACGGATCCGAGGGAGCCGACCTCTATGTCCCGGTCGGCCTCGAGCCGGAGGACGATGGTGTAGATGCCTTTTTCCATCGGAATTATCTTTGAATTTGGGGGATATTTCAAGTTTGGGCGTCAGGCCATATCGAGGTCGTCCAGGATTTCTCGAAGCCGCCTGTTCACCTCTTTGGTGATGTGTCTTTCGAGGTCGTAGTTTTCGAGGTTGTCGTGGATCGCCGTCCCCACGATTACGCCCTTGAGAAAAGCGAGTCTTCGGTCCTCATCGACGGAGTTGAGGACCCTGTTGAGATATCTCTGGAGGGTGGTGCCTGGGATGCTCCTGTAGGCGTCTAGCTCGTCGGTCACCAGGAGGACCTCATCCTCCTCGAATCCGGCCACGTCCAGGAAGGTCGAAAAGTCGTACTTATCATCCTGATACACCGATGTCTGGAAATTGCGCTCGTCATACTGATACATTGCTTCACCTTCGGTGTTTGACGGGGGCCGGGGTTTGCGGGAAACTATTTATCTTGCGCGCTTCAACACTGCCTAAATCTGTGCAATTCGGCATTGAGGGACGTCTCCCTTTGCGGTTTTGCATCAAAACTAGGGCGGGGGTTGCCAAGTGGCCAAAGGCGCGGGACTTAAGATCCCGTCTCGCAGGAGTTCGCGGGTTCGAATCCCGTTCCCCGCATCAATTTACGCCTTCTGTTGTTGATCAGGACAGACCATCTTTGCAGCTATAATCTATATTTACGTTAAAATGAAACATTCATGGCCCAAAGGCCACCCATGCTAACGAAAATAGGCAGTTGTACAAACCTATTTTCATACCAATGCCGGCAGGGTACGTATCTCGCGGCCCTCGCCTCCTCGGAGCTAGAGGACCAGAATCTCATTTTCGGGCAGGATCTTCTCAGCCCATCGGCAGATGGGGTAATGGTATTTATCCGCGAGATTTGTATAAAAGACGATTAGGGTTGAGCCGCAAGGTAGGAGAATGGTAGCATACACGCGCATCATCTTCTTTTACAATCGCCCTCAAATCATCGTTCATGGACTACCTTTCGAGCGGCTTTTCTAAAGTCGACGGCTCCCAAGATCCCGGAGTATTCTTTTCGTGTTTACAGACCCTCTGCTCCCTGCCTTACTTCCAGGACTACAAGAAGAAAAGCTTCCAGCTCCTGAATCCTACGAAATGCTCAAGAATTCTTGAGGTTGGCTGCGGCCTGGGAGGGGATGCAACGGCCATAGCCGAGATGATCGGAGATCGGAGTTATGTGCTGGCCGTAGACTCCAGCAGGAAGATGATCGAAAGGGCATACAAAGCCTCCGGAAACGAGGATTCAGTCCTTTATTGCCTCGGAGATGCCTGCAAGCTTCCCTTCTGTGACAGAGCCTTCGATGGAGCAAGAGCCGACCGGGTCTTGCAGCATATAGCCGATCCGAGAAAAGCGTTCTCAGAGATGGTCCGGGTAGTCGGGGAGAGGGGCAGATTGGTGGTCTACGAGCCTGATTGGGGAACGTTCATCATCAACGGGGGCCAAAGAGAGATCAGCCGCGCCATGACACGGCTTTTTGGAGATACATTCCCGAGCGGCTGGATTGGTCGCCAGCTCCCGGGCTTTTTCCGAGAGGAAGGGCTTGAAAAGATACAGGTCAAGCCGGAGACCTTCACAACTGATGACCTCGATCTGGCCATCAAAGTCTTCGATCTGATCAATAATGCTCATAGGGCAGAGCAAATGGGTTATGTCTCCAAGAGGCAGGCCGAAGGATGGCTTGAAGATCTGAGAAAAGCGAATAATCACGGCCGATTCTTCTGCTCATATACAGGTTTTCTTGTGTATGGAGAGAAGCCGGCAGGTTCTTTGATTTGACCTTAGCATGATAGATCCCTCCGGGATTCATCTGCACAGCGGGGCCTCGCGTCACAGCATCACCGCGTCACCGAGTCGAAGAGCATTGCGTTCCTTGCCCCATTATTTCGACCTAAATCAACTACAGATGCCCAGGGGTTGCCAAAGTGGCCAAGGGCGCAGTGACTTAAGATCCCGTCTCGCAGGAGTTCGCGGGTTCGAATACCGTTCCCTGCACGTTTTCGCGTTCTTCGCGTCTTATCTGGATGGATGCGGGTGGATTATGATCAAAATCGCGTGTTGATCGCAATGATATCTGCTGAATGTTGAGATACCATCTTGTTTTACCGCTACATAAACAGCATAACCCAAGCTTAGTTCGCAAACGAATCATTTCATAGGTTTGTGAAATGCTGGTGGCGAATGAGAATCGCGAATGGTCCAGGCGAGGTCGCGACCTCTGATACTACCAAAGACCCCAACGATAACAGAACATATGTATTTATACCGCTTAGAGATTAATAGTAGTAGATTTTCGACGAATTGTCTGAGAGGTTTTCAATAAAGCCGTCAATTTTGTGCACCTTCTAGGGATCTACAACGTAAAATCATAAACTTATCCTCGTCGAAACGATCACTTTAAGGGGTTTGTTTCGATTATATCATACCAAAACACATTTATTTATTACGCAAAGGGTTATTAGTTTGTGATGTCTCGCAGCATATTGTTTTTGAAATATTATGTCGGTATTATGGGCACTTGTATCCACATATGAATAGATTAATATTTACTAAAATATTCTGTTTTTGTTTATAAGAATATTCGTAAATAAATCTTTGTATGATAATATTGTTACTGTTAGGCAATATTGCTAAACCTCCAACAACTATATTTACTGGGTAAAAAGACAATATTGCTTAGACATAGCAATATTGCGCTCTCATTGGGAGGATCATGCATATGATGGGCGGAGGGATACTAACGCGGAATAAATTGGAGGCTGACGGATCTGAATGTGGTCCAGCTTTAAGGGCATTACCATTATTTGTCTTTTTAGCGACTATGATATTTATTTCTCCTTGTATTGCTGAGATCGAAATAAATGTAACCAAAGAAGTGGTGCCTGAGGACCTAATATCCTGCGAGAATGCTGTGATATGGATCAACGTTTCTGCGGCAGGAGAACCGTATGAGGTTTCTGCCCCAATATGTGCAATGCTTGTCATCGACACCTCAACCAGCATGACGGCCGTGTATAACGACAAAACCATACTCGAATACATAAAGGGAGCATCAAAGACCTTCATCGGCAATTTGAATTTCTCCCAGGATTATGCAGGGATTGTATCTTATGGTTCCACGGCAACGTTGAGACGTGGGCTAACCAACAACAGTGGCCTATTAAACAGTACAATTGACAACTTGGCTGTTTCTGGAATTCAATATACCAACTTGGGCGAAGGCATAAGGTTAGCTCAGCAGGAACTCGAGGCCCACTGTAAAGATGGCTATATTCCCATCATCATTCTGTTCACCGATGGCGTGCCTACCGCCAGACCTGCCGGTGGATCGTCAGGGTACACAACTTGTGATACTTGTCCCAATACCGATAACGATTGTACAAACTACGCGAGGAGCCAGGCGGAAAATGCGAAAGCTGCAAATATTACCATATTCTCGGTAGGTTATCTGAATGGTATATGTGGTTATAGCGCTGGCCAGTGTAACCCCCCGAATTGTTATGGCGTTCAGAACCTGGCTACGGATATTCTGGAGAAAGCCGCAACCAAGGAAGAGTATGCTTATTTCGCCCCAACACCTCAAGACCTTGAAGAGATTTACACAACCATCTCTCAGGTGATAAACGAGATCGCTGCCACCAACCTCGTCTTGGTAGACTATCTCGCTCCGAATATTATATTACTGGACGGAATGGGTGGATCGGTTCAATTCACTATGAATACCCTTTCTATCAACGAGACCTGGAACAACTCGATCAACATAACAACAAATGTAGCAGGCACTGACATTCCGACCAACGCTCCAAATTCTTACCTAAAATATAATCTTCCCGATGGGACAGAGGTGAACAGAACTCTTCCTGTGCCGACGATCGACGTATCGCGTCCTTTGACTTTAGAGAAGAGTGGACCGTCAGAGGTTGTCGCTGGAGAGGATTTCAATTATACCATAGAGTTAAACCATATCGGCAGTTTGCCCGTAGATAACCTTACAATCGAGGACGAACTGCCGGATAACGTTACCTATGTCACTCATTATTGTGAATATACCGGTAGCGGCAGCTCAAATCCGTTAGATGTGAATTACGACTCTGGATCTCACCGATTTACAATTACTACCACTGGACCTTTGCAGAGCGGCGACAGGATAATCTGCAACATTACAGTTTTTGTAGATGAGGACTGCACCGAATCCTCTATCGTAAATTTTGTGGCCGCCTTTTACGACCGTTATCCATGCATCATGGACCAGACCATAACTGAAACTACGGAGATAACGGTTAAACGACCGAATTTATCGATAACGAAAGATGCAAACGTTCTCACCGCGGCCATAGGTGACGTTATCGAGTACAACATCACTGTGACCAATACTGGAGAGGTCAAGCTGTTTAACGTCACCGTGACCGATAACCTGACCGATTTTTATATTCTGATATCAGAGTTGGATGTCGGTGAGTCTAACAGCACTCGTCTCAACTACAAAGTAACCGAGAACGTAATTTGTGATAACATAACCAACGTAGCAGAATCAAACGGCAGCGTGCCGAATGTGAT
>DAQG01000074.1 GCA_002502785.1 Methanothrix harundinacea
CTCCGGAGACGTCAACGTCACCGACATTAAAGTTTACGACGACCTGTTTGACGAAAGCCCGTTCTCGATCCCAGGAACGCTCGTTCCTGGAGAGTGCAAGAACCTCACCGATTCCTTGATCTACACAGTGACAGACGACGACCTCTGCCGAGGCTGGATAAACAATTCGGCAAAAGCCTTCGGGATCGATTACTGCGAACAGCCGGTCGAGACTGAGACAAACGGAACATGGAACGTCAAGACAGGCTACTCGGCAAAGCTCGACATCACCAAGACCGCGAACACCTCGGGACCCGTCGGACCCGGTTCCAAGATCAAGTAAGAGATCATGGTCTGCAATACAGGTGACGTCAACGTCACCGACATTGAAGTCTACGACGACCTTCTGGACGGTAGCCCGTTCTCGATACCGGGAACCCTGGTTCCGGGCCAGTGCAAGAACGTCTCTGATTCGCTGATCTACACAGTGAACGACGACGATCTCTGCAACGGCTCGATCACCAACGTGGCCTACGCTACCGCAGACGATCACTGCGGCAAAACGATAACCACAGCAGAAGCCAGCCTGACGATCCTGACAGACTTCGACGATTCCTTCGAGATCAGCAAGACCGCTAACGTCTCAGTTGCGACCGTCGGCGAGGCGATCGGCTACACCATCGTGGTCAGAAACACCGGAAACGTCACAATCCAACAGCTTAAGCTCGAAGACGATCTGACAGGCGAATTCTGGAACGTGTCCATCCTGACACCTGGCGAAAGTGAGACCCTGCACACAAACTACACGGTGAAACCGTCCGACATCAGTCGTGCGATCACCAACACCGTGACAGCCACAAGTTATGTTGGTCCGTGTGGACCTGTTGACGCTGACGAGTCGGCCAACGTGACGGTGGAAACCGACTACACTGCCAACCTCACCGTATCCAAAAGCGCGGACTATGGCCCCTGTCCAAACAACCCCGCAGAACCTTTGTCGAACATCACCTACAAGATAAACGTCACCAACACGGGCGACGTTAACCTGACATCGGTCAGGATAACCGACCCGATGCTCGGCCTTGACGAATATCTCTTGGCCAACCTCCTGGAGCCCGGCAGGTCCGTAGAAGGGACTTTCCACCACGTCGTAAACGAGTCCGAGATATGCCTACCGATCAACAACACCGTGGTAGCCAATGCGACGGTCCTCTTCGATGATCTCGGAGGATCCTTGAATGTGGACCAAGAGGCAGAATCTGTCAGCGATACCGACTCGTGGTGTGTGCCCACCACCTATAACGCCTCTATTGAGATCGCCAAGTCCGCCAACAGAACCGAAGCGGCCGTCGGCCAAGTGATTGGCTACGAGATCACCGTCAAAAATTTGGGGAATGTGAACATCACCGACCTGGTGATCGAGGACGACCTCACAGAGCCCGGAACCTGGAACGTACCCCTCCTGGCGCCTGGAGCGGATAAAACGGTGTCCGCAACCTACACGGCGACACAGGAAGACGTCGAAAAGGGGTCTATCAAGAACACGGCGAAGGTCGTCGGCCTTGGGCCGTGCGGCCCGATAGATCCCTCAAACGCATCGAAGGTCGTGAACGTCAGCAAGGGATTCATCCTTGAGGTGAACAAGACTGCCCTGAATAAGACGGTCGAGCGCGGCGAGGAGATCGAGTATCTGATCCAGATCAGGTCGAGCTTTGGCGATCTGCACAACGTCGTCGTCAAGGACGTCTTCAACAAGCAGGTTGAATTCGTCTCGGCATCTCCGATGCCCGACGCCGATGGAATATGGAGGTTCGCTGAGATCGGCGGCATTGACGGGAATAATTGGAAGACCATAATCACCCTGAAGGTCAAGGTCCCCGAAGCTCAGGACTTCGAGTTCGGTCTAAACCAGGGCGTGACCGGGGAGGGCTTCGTCAACGTGGCCAATGACTACAGCACCACTTTCGAGTCCTACGCGATAAACAACTGCATCTACGTCACCACCGAAGAGACCGGAGGCAAAGTGTACTCAGACTGTGAGAGCGTCACCGTCTCTTACGACCCCGGCACAGAGCTATCCACTCGAGAACACGGGTCCGGCCTATACGAGAGCGAAGAGATGGTCCGGATGAGGACCGAGAACAAGTCGATCTCGATGGACAAGGACATGGCCGCCACCTACAAGTCGACGACCCTCGGCCTCTACAACAATAGGACCATCGAGTACTCGTCCAGGTGGACCGAGGGAGCAGATGCCAAGAATCGGGTGACGGGCGCATCGATGAGCGAATATTACAGGTACGCCACATCCATCGACCGCGAATCGAGGATGTTCCTCGACAAGAACGAGTCTGTCATGGAGATCAACTCCGAGTTCGACGGGATGGGCCATGTCGGATTCCTGAAGATGCCCACCAACACCTCGACACATCACGCTACCCTCCCCTTCGAGGCCCGGGAGGACTACACAGGCAGCTTCAAGATCCTGGAGCGAATCGATGAGTACGGATCGAGCGTGACATCAGAGAAATCGGCTTCGGGTGCTGGCCTGGTCACCGCCGATAAAAGGATCGGCGAGAGCCAGAGAAGCTACGAGTCGGGCACGGGAGACTACGACTCTGAAGAGCTCATAGAGACAAACACCAATTACATCGCGAAAGATATCAGCCTCGTTTACGCGCCGATGAGCCAAAGCCTCACGGGAGATGTTTCGATCGACGCATCTCAGAAGTGGAAGGAAGGGATGTACTCAAAGACGCCCGAGACCAGCTACATCGGCGAGGAGTACACCAGCATGACCCAACTCGATAAGGAAACGGTGGCCAAAGGGCTCAACGAGATGGACACCGAGGCGACCTTCTCGGGCCGGGGAAGATTTAGGGCCGTCCTGGAGGATGAAGCCGACTTCGACGAGCAGTACGAAGGCGACTACTCTGTTGAGAGGAGGATCCTCTTCACCGGAGTTCCCAAGTACGACCGGCCTCACCTTAACGTGACCAAGACCCTCGACGGAATCGTCGATGAGACGATAATAGGTGCCAAGGAGACTACTCTGGCGGGCGAGAGCCGAAACAAGGTCATCAAGGTGGCGACCTACACCATCACCATCGAGAACGACGGCAATGCTGCACTTGGCCCGATATATGTGCAGGACTTCTTCCCGCCGGGATCGAGCTTCATTGAGCCGTCCTCGGTGAGACCTACGCAGCTCGCCGACACTTACGCCAACTGGACGCTGACGCATCTGGCTATCGGTGACGTATCGGTCATCACTCTGAAGCTGGACGTGACCAGGTATTATCCCGACGAGCTGGTGAACAGGATCGAGGTATGCGGCGGATACAATGACGAGTGGGTCTGCGCCTACAACTTCAGCGCTCTAGAGGTCAACTGGCTCTCGTGCTGTCCTAACGAGACCGTATCCGTTTCGAAGACTGCTGAGCTTGACAAGATGAACCAGAGCGTCGTATGGTACAGGATAGACATCAGCAACATGGACGATGTGACCAGGGTCGCCACGGTGACCGACCATCTCCCTGATGACATGGTCCTCCTCGACACAGCAGTCCCCTTCGCCTCGTACGATGAGAACGTCGTCGTCTGGAACCTCGTTGAGATCTGGCCCCGCGAGACGGTGACGATCGCATACAGTGCTGAGGCCAAAATGGCAGGAAGGTTCACAAACTCCGTCGAGGTGGATGCGAGATCTGTCGACGGACCCGTCGTCCAGCCGGTCTATGCCAGCTCGGTCATCGACGTCGGCGAAATCGAGGAGTGCGGGGACACCTCATGCACCGGGTGGAGCTCGCCAAACTGGGACTTTGAGTATGTCGGCTGCCCCGCGGAGACGAGCTGTGAAGAGTTCGCATGTAACGACAACTGCGGCCTTGCGCCTTGAATTTGGGCGCTTGACCATCATTTTTTAGGTATTTGGCCGCATTCTTCCGGGCCCTCGGTTACATCTGCCCTTCGAACCTCTCTTTGACGAGGGCCGAGTGGACGTAGTTTATCATGTTGACGTAATCGAAGACAGGAAGGCCGACGGCCTTTTGGATCGCCCTCCCGTAGGGGGGAAGGCAGCTGCACTCCAGGAGGAGGGCCCCGACCTTAGGCTCCTCTTCGATCATCTTTCTGGCAACGAACACCGCTTCCCTCTCGACCTCCTCGGAATCGAGGACCCCCACCTCCTCGATCACGGCCTTTGAAAATTCGGGCTGGTCTTCCATCCCCCTTATCACAAGCCTCTCGCAAGGCTTGACCCCGACAGCTTCCAGCAGCGGCTCGTCGAGGCTCCTTGAGTCGGCGGTGATGACTCCTACCTTCTGATCGGGGCCAATGATGCTGGATATGAAGGGGATCTGGAGGAGACTTGAGAGGAAGACCGGCATTTCAAGCCGGGAGGCAAGCCTCCTCTGATGGAGGGCGAGAAATCCGCAGTCTCCGGTGACGGCCCTCACCCCCTGGCGGGCCAGCACCTCGGCTGCGGCCAGGAGGGGCTCAAAGGCCGTCTGATCTTTTCCGAGGACCCTTTTCGTCGTCAGGCCCTCCACCTTCTGGAACCGAACGGGAAAGTCGTAGGTGGTGGCGTTGGCGACGTCCCCTGGAATGAAGGGGGTGAAGCAATCCAAAAGGAGGATGCCTATCGCCTCGCCATAGCTTGCCTGGCCTGATCTGGCTTTGTAAATCGTCTTATCACCACAATCTCGTTTCATCTCGTATCCATTCTATTCTAATATTCGTCCCAGTTGCAACAGAAGATATTAACGGAAAGGCTGACGATCAGGGGCCGATCAACATGACCGAGTTTTCTCTCAGGAGGGCGGCAAAAAAGGACGTTCCCGCTCTTGTCAGCCTCTGCAAGGATACGATCTCTGAGGTTTATGGCCCCTTCATTCCCCCAGAGGTTTTACGCCCCTGGGTCGAGGGCGATGCCGTCGAGGTCCTCGTCGGGGAGCAGTGGCCGAGGATGGTGGTGGCCGAGGTCGAGTCAGTGGTGGTAGGGGTGGCAGCCGTATCAGAAGACGCCGTCGACCTCCTCTGGGTCCATCCTTCCCGTCACGGCGAGGGTATGGGGACCGCCCTACTGGGCTGCGTGGAGGCCGAGATGAGAGAGAATGGGCATCGGACGGGAAGGCTCTCCTGTTTCACCCAGAACGATCAGGGCATGGGCTTCTACCTGAGCAGGGGGTGGAAGGTCGCTGGCGAAGGGAAAAACGAGGAGACTGGAGCCCTTGAGACGAGGATGGTCAAGACCCTTTAACCCGTTCTTTTGGATTGAGTCTTTCGTCTACCCTTCGATCAGCTCTCCTTTGAGGACGGTCACAGCCTCCCCGCCCAGCCTGACGCGATCTCCATCCTCGCCAACCCGGACGCGGACGATGCCGCCCCGCTCTGAAGCCTGATAGCCCACAAGGTCTTTTTTCCCCAGCTTTCTCGCCCAGTGGGGTCCGAGGCAGCAGTGGGCCGATCCTGTCACCGGGTCCTCATCGACCCCCAGGGCTGGGGCAAAGAACCTTGAGACGAAGTCGTACTCCGGAGAGTCGCTGGCGCAGGTTACTATCACTCCGCGGACAGGGAGCTTCTTCATGAGGTTGAATTTTGGCCTCAGATGGCGGAGGGTCTCTTCGGAGTCCAGCTCCACCAGAAGGTCGAACCTGTTTTCGCCGACGTACCCCGGCCGCGCACCCAGGGCAGCTTCGAGCATGGGCGGCGAGCATTCGACAGCCCTCTCCGGCTCTGCCGGAAAGTCCATCTCGATCAGGTCGCCTTTTTTCTCGGCGGATAGGGGGCCGCTTTTCGTCTCGAACCTGGCGACCTCACCCGGCCCGAGGATCCCCTCCTCCCAGAGGACGTGGGCGGAGGCCAGGGTGGCGTGGCCGCAGAGGTCGACTTCGGCCCTGGGCGCAAACCAACGGAGGCGAAAGCCGTCCCCGGCCGGGATCAGGAAGGCGGTCTCCGGGAGGTTCATCTCACGGGCCACCTTCTGCATCCACCCTCCGTCCCTGGGCCCGTCGAGGAGGCAGACGGCGGCGGGGTTTCCTTTGAAGGGCTCCGAGGTGAAGGCGTCAACCTGGAGGATCTTGAGAGGCATAGGACTTTATTTTTATCTCTTCGGCCTTATACCCTTCCCTCGGCGCGGTGGCCCGAGACTTTCAAGCCGTAAGGTGCCGATGGTCTCGATCCGGATATCGCCGAACGCCATCTGTCCCCCGCCCCAAAACAGCTCTCGACCCATCCGGCTCCGGAGGGGGGTCAAAAACCGTTTAAAAGATGAATGAGAATTTGTTAGTGTATGGTTGATACGAGAACGCTTCGCATCCTTCAGATGGTCGTGACGATTGGCCTGGGCTTTTATCTGGGAACCTATTTCGGGCACCTCTTGGAGCTGTCGCCGATAGGGACGGGCCTCCTCACCGGCGGAATATGCTTCCTCGCAAATTTCATCATGACTCCCATCTTCGGCCTCGGAAGAGAGATGCAGTGAAGGTATGGGGGGCTCGGACGGCGCGGGGAAATCGAGGAATTGCCGCTACTGCTCGCCGAAGAGGACGGTGAGGGGCGAGGGGACTTTCTCTCCAGGTCGCAAAGCGCCCTAAGGTTCTTGATTCGGATTGATACGATCCGGGGGACAGACCGCCAGGGGGCGAGTATATATGACCCCTCGGCGATGTTGAAAGCTGACGCCACGTGGGTTATAATGGATATTCTAGCCTCAAGATTTGCCGAGTAGATCGAGCCCTCAAGAGCCCCCGACGTAGAAGTCGGTTGTCCCGTAATCTCTAAGGAGAACCACAAGGTTTTCAACGCCTTCTCCAGATGGCTCAACCGCTCCTGCAGATAGAACTGAGATTGCCACCATCATTTTGACCAAGATCAAAAGCCGCCTCATCTTGATGCATCTCCCATAGAAACTGTGTTTGCCTCCGTTAGAGCTTTTCATTCTTATCCAGATAACATCGATTCTTTTGTCTTCCTTATGCTCTTATGGAGTCACCCCATTAATCTCCGAGAAGATGAGGGCTGTGGGAGAGATGTGTTCGCTTATCTCTCTTTCAATCTGTCCTTTACAGAGTCTTACAGGTGAGTAATTCACAAAAAGTTTTTAAGTCTGCGACTCCGCTCTAGTTTAGACAGGAGTGATGCCTGATGTTTGGTTGGCTCTGGTTTCTAATCATAGGGATCATTGCAGGCTGGTTGGCAGGCCACATAACAAGAGGGAAGGGATTCGGACTTCTGGGGGACATGGTAATGGGCGTTATCGGTGCCTTCGTAGGTGGTTTTCTCTTCGGGTTGGTCGGCCTTTCTGCCCACGGGTTAATCGGATCGCTGATCGCAGCCACAGTCGGCGCGGTGGCTTTCATATTCCTTCTGAGGTATCTAAAGAAGTTCGGCTGATTCCGGTCGAGGTCTTGGCTTGAAAGATTATCAGTGGACGTTAGAAGGGGGAGATGCATAAAGTACACGAACTGAGTCGCTGTTAGTCGCTCTGCAATTCCTGGATGAGCTCTCGGAACGTCTATGCCCCCTAAGGGAGGTTTGAATACCTGTTTTATATCCATCGCTTTCAGAGGTGAAAAGCATGCTGATCAAAGACGCCTCGATCCTGGTCGACGGAGGGCTTCTCCGAGACGTGAACATCGCCATCGAAGGGAGCCGGATCATGGGGATCGGCCCGGAGATCAGAGACGAGTCGGGCGACGGCGAGGTGATCGGCGGCTCCGGAAAGCTCGCGATCCCGGGCCTGGTCAACGCCCACACCCACCTTGCCATGACCCTCTTTCGGGGCTACGCCGACGACATGGAGCTCTTGCCGTGGCTGGAGGAGAAGATATGGCCCCTGGAGGCGAAGCTCACCGCCGAAGACATACATTGGGGCACGAAGCTCGGCTGCCTCGAGATGATCCGGGCGGGAATCACCTGCTATAACGACATGTACTACATCATGGACGAGGCGGCTCGGGCGACGAAGGATATGGGGCTTCGGGCTTTTCTCTCAGCGGTGCTCTTCGACATGAGGCCTGACCTCATTGAAGATGCCGAGCCCTTCATAAGGAGGTGGAAGGGGGACGATCTGATCGTCCCCGCGGTGGGCCCCCATGCAGTCTACACCTGCTCAGAGGAGACGCTTTACAAGGCTATGGACCTCGCAGAAGAGCACGCCACCATGCTGCACATCCACCTCTCGGAGACGAGGTCGGAGGTGGAGAGCTTCAAGAAGAACTGCGGCAATAGCCCCGTCGGGTACCTGGACTCCCTCGGCTTTCTCAGCGACCGGGTGGTTGCAGCCCACTGCACTTGGCTCTCTCCAAAGGACGTATCGATCATCGGAACGCGAGGTGTCAACGTCGCCCACTGCTCGATCAGCAACCACAAGCTAGCCTCGGGGATCGCGCCCCTCGACCAGCTGGCGAGGGCGGGCGCCAACATCTGCCTTGGGACCGACGGCGCCTCCTCGAACAACAGCCTCAACCTCTTCCAGGAGATGAAGACGACGGCCATCGTCCAGAAGTGCGCCCATTCCCGCCCCGACCTCTTCGGCGCCCGAGAGGTCTGGAGGATGGCGACGGATAACGCCTACGCCGCCTTCGGCCTCGACCTCGGGCTTCGGGTGGGAGCTCTCGCCGACCTGGCCCTGATCGACCTCAAAAAGCCTTGGTTTTTTCCCCTCGCCGAGGAGAACATCGTCTCTCACCTCGTCTACAGCATCCAGGGCGGCGTGGACACGACGATAGTGGCCGGAAAGGTCCTGATGAGGGACGGGGTCATTCCGGGCGAAGAGGCGATCTTGGACCGGGCTCAGAAGCAGTTCGAGGATCTGGTGTCCAGATAGATTCGCCAGCAGATTCTGGGGATTTACAATGGTCGGGCCAGCAAAATATATGCCCTTTTAACGGTGTCTATCACGTCGACGGACCTGCGGACTTGCCGCTGCCGCTCGGGTAGAGGAGGAAGTTGAGGGGCGAGAGGGGCTTGGTCTCCAGGTAGCAGAGCGCCCGGGAGGTTCTTGACTCTGATCGATTCGATCCTGGGAATGGGCTGCCTGGGGCTTTAGATTTTATCCTTGTAATTAGGGTGGTTCACCTGGTTTTTATGCCTCCAACTAACTTATTCATATGATATATTTAATAATTCAGACGCACCGCCACATATTTATTCTTTTAGGATTAATTTATAAACATCATAGCGGCAGAAACGGTATGGAACAGCTTAGAGGCCGCTAAACTCGTGGCTTCGGTTCTTACTCCAATAGCAGTCGTAGTTGTAGCTTACTTCATTAACAAAAAGATAAATGAAGCTGAATCGGCTAATCAAAAACAATTAGAGATACAACGACAAAAATTTGAAGATAAGAAAGAACAAGAGCGATTTGAACGTGAAGAGCGGATAAATGAGATAAAGAGATTGTACACACCACATATCGACATTAGAGTTGATTGTCAATTTTTCGGGCAGCGTGCCGAATGTGA
>DAQG01000054.1 GCA_002502785.1 Methanothrix harundinacea
CTTTCCGATCCTACAAGTTAAACCACAAGTTCAGCCAGGTGCATTTCTGGCGTGGATCAGTGGACCTAATATCCACAAAGATGGATTTAGAATTACCAGCCGTTCTACGCTTCTGGCTGAATTACCTTCTCGGTGGATTAGGTTGATATATATAGCTGTTGGATCACAAGGACAATTATCAACAAAAACCGCATTGAAACCACCATTTTTAGATGATAGAGTGGCATTTAAATTTAAAATAACATCTGAACAAATCATCTCTTATGGGCTACGGGAAGACGGTCTAAGAGAGTCGATACACTTATATATCGAATAAGCTTGATCCGAATATCGTAAAATCCGTGGGGAAGGCATTCAGGCATATCCGCCTCTTAAAAACGGTCCCTCAGCAGGATCTAGCGGTTACTGCTCTTCCAGTCCTATAATCGTCGTCAGAAGAGATCTGTTGTGGCGGCACCACAGCGAGGATGTCGGCCTCGGCAGGACCTCTCAGAGATCCCGCCATGCAGAAAAGGTCCAGAGGATGGTTTAAACGGAGACGGACTGGTCGAAGAGCTGAGAAATATATGAGATGCGAGATATGCGGCAAGGATTCGGATCGCCTCTTCAAAGCGAAGCATCGGGAGAGGGGACGGGTGAAGATATGCGAGGAATGTTTGAGATTGGAGAAAGAGAGGCTTCTTCCATCCGGCGGGTGCTCCTGCTGCTGAGTTGATAGAGATGACGGAAGTCGTTGAAATTTGGGACCCGTGTGTTGAGAGGCTTGCGAGGCTGACGGGAGACCGGTGCAAGGCCAAGACCGCGGCCCGTAAGCTTCAGAACCTCACCGACAAAATAGACGAGTCGGAGCTTACTGTAGAGGCCGAGGTGTTCAAGGCGATGTCCGACCCCTTTAGACTTGCGATCCTCAAGCTCCTCAGAGAGGGGGAGCTATGCGTCTGCGAGATTATGACCGCCTTCGACAAGCCTCAATCTTCAACATCTCACCATTTATCCATTCTAAAGAGGGCAGGCTTGGTAAAGGAGCGAAAGGACGGAAAGTGGTCCCGATACCGTCTCTCAGAGGGGGCTGTTATAGAGATGATGAACCTGGCGGGGCTGATGACGGGGGACTGAAACGCTCCTGAAAAAAAGGGATTTGATTTCGATGGACGAGAAAGAAAGGGTCAAGCTTCCGATTTTGAGCAGATTTTTGACTGTCTGGATCTTCGGAGCGATGATCCTGGGGATCGGGATGGGCTACTTCTTCCCCTGGGTCTCGGAGTTGATAACCGGTTTTCAGGTGGGGACCACATCGATCCCCATCGCCGTTGGCCTGATTTTGATGATGTACCCGCCCCTTGCCAAGGTGAAGTACGAGGAGCTGGGGAAGGTCTTCAGAGATACGAAAGTTTTGGGCCTATCCCTCTTTCTGAACTGGGGTGTGGGACCGGTGCTGATGTTCGGCCTGGCGATCATATTTCTTCGGGACTATCCCCACTTCATGGTCGGTCTGATCCTGATCGGGATCGCCCGATGTATAGCCATGGTGATCGTCTGGAACGAGCTTGCCTGCGGCTGCACAGAGTATTGCGCAGGCCTTGTGGGATTCAACTCCATCTTCCAGGTCCTCTTCTACTCGATCTACGCCTACGTCTTCATCACCGTTCTGCCGCCGATCCTCGGGATAGCCGAGGGGTTCGTGGTGGCGATAACGATCTCCGAAATCGCAAAAAGCGTCTTCGTCTATCTCGGAATCCCCTTCCTCGCAGGGATCATTACCAGATTCACTCTGATCAAGAGGAGGGGCAAGACCTGGTACGAAGAGAGGTTCATCCCTCGAATATCACCCCTGACTCTGATCGCCCTCCTCTTCACCATCATCGTCATGTTCTCCCTCAAGGGTGAGTACATCGTCGAGCTTCCCTTCGACGTGGTGAGGATCGCAATACCGTTAATAATATACTTCTTGCTGATGTTCCTCGTGGCCTTCTACATTTCTTACAGGATGGGTGTAAGTTACGAGAACACTGCAGCTCTCTCCTTCACCGCTGCCAGCAACAACTTCGAGCTGGCCATAGCCGTGGCCGTCGCCGTCTTCGGCATCAACTCCGGCGAGGCCTTCGCGGCGGTGATAGGACCCCTGGTGGAGGTTCCAGTGCTGATAAGCCTGGTGAACGTGGCGCTTTATTTCAAAGATAGGTACTTTAAAGGAGGATATACGAAATGCGAAGTGAACTAGCGAAGTATGGAGCGTTTCTGGTTGTCGTGATCGCTCTTGTGAGCAGCGCAGAGGCTGGATGCAGCTGCCGCGGAGGCGGTGAAGGCGCCTGGGACGGCCAAGCATGGCTCGAGGACACCCTCGACGGATCGTCAGAGGAGGTCGTCAAAGCTAACGGGACAGAAGCTGGGGCCGGTGCTGAAGTTGTAACTGAAATAGAGTCGGACGCCTACGACGAGATCTGCTCTCCATCCATATCCGCTCAGGAGCTTCGTGATAAGCTCGATGGTGGTTCAAAGCCCGTGATCGCCTACGTTAGCAACACCTCGCCCAAGGGGTCTTCGTACATCAAGGGATCTGTCCTGCTTCCCTCAAAAAGCCTGATCCAAAGCGACGGATCTCTCAAGCCCGTAGCCGATCTGGCCGGGGTTTTAGGGAACGCCGGAATCACCGAGGATGACGACCTGGTAATATACGGTGACTGCTTCTCCTGCGGCGATGACACCTTCGTCTTCTGGATCATGAAGTACCTGGGCCACCAAAACGTCCAGATCCTCCAAGGGCCGGCTACCGGACTTACAATGGCAGCTTCCACAACGACGATGCCTGCTGCCACCTACTCACCTGACCCATGCTCTGATCTTCTCGCAGATTACGAAGCCGTAGTAGGCGGCGAACTCCAGGTGGTGGACGCAAGAACCGCTGATCAGTTCGCTGCAGGCCACATCGACGGAGCGATCAACATCGACTACAACAGGGTGATCGAAGGCGATTGGATCAAGGACGATTCCGCCCTCGCCGAGATCTTCGTCGCTCTCGAAAAGGATCGGTCAGTAGCCATCTACACCAAGAACGGAGGCCAAGCTTCCATCGTCTGGTACGCCCTGATGCTCCAGGGGTACGATGCAAGGCTCTACACCTGGAACGACTGGCTGAGCCATCAGACTTAAAAAGAATGGAGATGAGCCACTCTCCCGAAACGGCCCCGCCGGTTCCTGGCGTCGCTTGGGAGGGGGTGGCCATCTCAGTTGCAAAGCTCGGATATTTTTCCTGGTCAGGCCATGAAAACCTGAATCAGACCGTTGGCGAAGGCGACGCGAACGAGCCCATCGGGACCTGTTGCAATCCCAGCCATTACGCCATCGACGTCCCATTCGTCCAGTTTCTCACCCTGTGACGAATACTTCACAACCTTGTGGTTGTTGTTGATAGTAACGTAGACATCGCCGACAGGCCCAGTGGCGATGCCGTCAGCCACACCTTCCAGGGGCCATTCCGCCAGCTTCTCCCCCTCGGGCGAGTACTTGACCACCTTGTGATTGTTGTTTATGGTCACGTAGGCCTCACCTCCGGGCCCGACGGCTATGCCGTCAATCCTGTCTTCAGCGATCCAATGGGTCAGCAACGATGCTCCGAAAGCGGGTGCTGCGCCCAGGGCCACAGATGTCAGAAGGCAGATTACAAACAAAATTGACGTCTTTCCTTTCAAGTCGGAACCCTCCGTAGTTTTATAAGCACTTATTCTCATTTAAAGCTATCAATAGGCCCAAATTCGTCATCCCTTTAAGCTGATAGCCCAAAGATCGAATCGTTCTCGAGACCGTCATAGGTTGGCGATCAGCGTCAATTAGGCTATCCGCTATTCGGCGCCGCGCCGTCACCAGAGTGTTTCACCCAAATCTACTGGCCCCAAAATTCAAATAATAGTGAATTAGGCAGACTGCCCACCAGAAAAGGGTAGCCAATTTTGAAATAGGCCCTCTTATCTCTCCCAGACCTCCATGCTCATGCCGCCGGCGTAGTATTCGATCCTTTGTGGAACGAACTTTATGACCACGTAGTCTGGATTTTCCGGGGACTGGAAGTACGGCTCCAGCTTGGGGTCCCAGAACATCTTTTTGGTCTTCAGGTCATCATAAACCTCGGCCTTGCTTTGGATCACAACATAGGGGTCCGAGTAGCTTTCGCCGGACCATATCGACAGGGCAACCTCAGGTTTATTTTTTATCTGCTGGACCTTTCGGGAGCTTTTCATCGTGGCCCCGACCAGGCTCAGGTCGTCAAGCCCCGCAATGGCCATAAACCTCACCGCGGGCTCGCCTTCAGATAACGTGGCCACTGCGGCCACATGCTCGCCCCTGATGACCTCAAGGATTTCGTCTTTCAGTTCCAAGAGTTTTTCCTCCTCAGCTGCTCAACGAACAATTGAGCTTATCTCCCGATATTTTAGTGAGTGAAATATGATATAGATTTCGCATGTATGATAGGAAAGGATTCATTCGTTCGTTCCAGGAGGGAAATATGTTCGAATCGGATCAAAGACGAAAACGACATGGGGGATTCAACCATACTGCTTTCGCCTTCTCACCTCGAGGATGTTCCCATGGAGAAACATATGACTTGCTTAAGAATTATGCTGTTTGCGGACGATCGGCTTAACTGGGCGACGGCGTGAATCGTACCGCAGCTCTGTTGCTTGGTGCGCCGTCGCCAGTTTGACTCAAAGATGGATCAAGGGGGGTATCCAACAAATCAGAATAAATGTCGTTCTTTATGGATATATCAACCAACACCAGGCGTACAACCCCGCCGCGAGTTTGACTAACGGGGTCTATGCCCCTAAATTGCGGACTGCCTTCACCGCCCGTATCAAGCGATTTAATTGCACGATGATTATATCAGGTTTTCATCATTTCTTGCGTGAGCAATGTGTTCATGCGAGTTTGACTACGACCCGACCACAGGGTTTGCGATTCGCTTAAATTTACCAACATAAAACAGCGAGGAGCTAAATACTAATTTCGGAAAACAAGGTGCGGAATGTGGGGGTTAATGCTCTTCCTCCTGGATGCCATCGGGTGAAAGACCTCGATTCCCGTTCCGAGCAGCCATCTTTAACGCCGCCCGACCCGCGACTTCGTGTGCCTTCGGAAGGAAGAACGAAAGATTGGCATCCCCTATGGAAAAGGGCGCATCGCCAAACCGTTTGAGGACGGCATTTGCGACCTCTGGTGGCATGGGATAAGGAGCGACAAATTCCAGCTCCTCGCCTAGTTCCCAGAACGAGTCGAGACGTTCCTCCAGCGGCCTCCCATCCAGAGTTGTGGAAACCTCGTCTTCTGCTTTCCCTTCCTCTTCCCCTTCATCCTCCACCAAAGTTGAAACGCGCCGTTTTCGTAGAGCTTCGATGATCTCCTCCTTTGTCCTTCCCCGGAGCTCGAATATGAGAAAGGGGTCCTCGTCGAACTTCTCTGCCATGAGATAATAGACGGCTGCGATATGCTTGCAGGGGTCTGCCCAGTCCGGGCACGAGCAATGGGTCTTGATATCCTTTCTGCCCGGAAAGAGCGAGCTTCCCGCCTCGGTGAAAGCGTCCTCGATATCGTTTGGCATCTCTCCAGAGAGGAGCTTTGCCGCGAAGATGGCCTTCGAGGCCATGACTTCTATCGCTTTATCCCAGTCATCTTTGGATATCTTGGCAAATCGAATCTCGACGTTGTAGGGCTCAGATTGCACGCCTTGGACTTTGGATCTGACACGCCCTTTCTGGACGTCGATGGAGATGACCTGTCCTTTCCGGGCATAGGAGCGTCCTCTGCCAAGCCTCGCCCCCATCTTGAAGGATTCCAGCAGGGCGACCCACCGCTTCGACCACCATTTTTCTCCGATGGCACCCCGTCTACTCTTAGCCTTGATGCCATCTTTAACCTCCTTCGGCTTTTCAGCTCGATAGTAGTATCCCCAGTAGCCGCTCATCACCGATCACCTCCCGATAACCATCTCTAGAGAGACTTGCTGCTCAAGGTTAGAACATCTCGAAGCTCCTTTAAGGATAGCTCCGTCAGCCACGCCTCCCCCGTGCCGATGACCGACTCTGCAAGCTCTTTCTTATCTTCGATCATCTTATCTATCCTATCCTCCAGCGTGCCCATACAGACGAACTTGTTGACGAAGACGTTCTTATTCTGGCCGATCCTGAAGGCTCGGTCTGTTGCCTGATTTTCAACTGCCGGGTTCCACCACCGATCGAAGTGGAAAACGTAGTTTGCGGCAGTAAGATTCAGGCCGAAGCCGCCGGCTTTGAGGGATAGGATGAAAAGAGGTGGTTCGTCGAGCCCATCGGACTGGAACCGCTGGACCATCGCATCTCGCTGATTCTTCGGCGTTTTTCCGTGGAGGAAGAGCACCTCGCACCCGAACTTCTCCTGGAGATGGTGCCTGAGCATGGCACCCATTCCCGCGAACTGTGTGAAGATCAGCGCCTTGTCGCCCTCCGAAAGCACTTCATCCAGCATCTCTTCAAGTCGGGTCAGCTTTCCAGAACGTCCGTCGAGGGGACTTCCGTCCTGAAGGAAGAGGGCTGGGTGGTTGCAGATCTGCTTGAGCTTGGTGAGGGCCGCCAGGACCAGACCTTTCCGCTCGATCCCGTCCGAATATTCGATCTTTTCCAGCATGTCTTCGACCACAGCCCCATAGAGAGTGGCCTGTTCAGGGGTGAGGTTATAGTAGACTTTCGTCTCGACCTTATCAGGCAGATCTCTGATGATGGCCGGGTCTGTCTTGAGACGCCGGAGTATGAAGGGCTGGGTCATACGCCTTAGCCGTTCTGCCTGCTCCAAATCCCGATACTTCTCGATCGGCATGGCGAAGTTCTCGTGGAACCTCCCGGCCAAGCCCAGGTAACCAGGGTTGAGAAAGTCCATGATCGACCACAGTTCAAACAGATGGTTTTCCACCGGGGTTCCGGTTAGGGCGATCCTGTGCTCTGCCTTGAGCATCTTTACCGTCTTGGTCTGCTTTGCGCCGGGGTTTTTGATGTTCTGGGCCTCGTCGAGGACAACGTGATGCCAGAAGATCCTCGATAGAGTGTCTTCGTCCCGCTGAGCTGTTGCAAAGGTGGTGATGACGAGATCACACCCTTTCGCCTCTTCTGCGAACGCATCCTCTGATAGCCTATCTGCACCGTGATGTATCATCACCTTGAGCGAGGGTGCGAAACGCTCCACCTCGCGTTGCCAGTTTCCAACTACCGACATGGGGCAGATTAAGAGAGCTGGTCCGGGAAAAACTCCGATAGCACGTTCGTGGAGAAGGAAGGCGATGAGCTCGATCGTCTTTCCAAGCCCCATATCGTCCGCAAGACATGCTCCAAATCCCAGATTGTGAAGATAACATAGCCAGGACAGGCCCTTGGCCTGATAGGCGCGGAGGGTTCCTTTGAAGCTGGGGGGCACATCAACCGCCTCGATCTCGTTTTTTCCAGAGAGGCGGTTCAGCATATCACGGATGCGGCCCTCGGCTTCGACCTGTAGGACGGGAAGGTCACATCCGATGCTCTCCTCTGCGCCAAGTCCCAGTCGCATCGCCTCCTCGAGGGACATCTCCCCACCACCATCTTCTCGCCTTTTCTCAAAGAACCTTATCGCAGTCTCTATCTCCTTCGGAGGTAGCTCCACCCATTCACCCCGGACCCGGACCAGAGGGACCTTGAGATCGATCAGCTCTCGAAGCTCCGTCTCGGTGAGGGTCGCGTCGCCGAGAGCTGCCTTCCAGTCGTACTTCACGATCGACTTCAGGCCGAAGAGCCCCCGGCTTATGAGAAGATCGCTCTCGTCCTCGTCTTCGGGCTCTCTCAGCCTGAGCTTCAGGCCGAGGCGTGCGCCCGGCTTCTCCCACCAGGACGGGAGGAGGACGCCAAAACCGTTCTGTTCCAGGAGGGGCGCAGATTCGCGCAGAAAAGAGTAAGCCTCCTCCGTCTCCAGCTCGAGGCCCGATGGGCAGGCGTTCTGGAGACACCGCTCAATCGCAGGTGAGATTCGGGATGCTTTGCCGAGATCCGCCAGGAGCTGCTCCTGCGGATTTGCGATCTTTCGTTTGAGGAAAGTTGCGGTACCGGATTGGGTTTTCCAGACCTCTTCCGCCGGAACGAGGAGGCTTTTATCGTCTTTGGCCTGGAGGAAGATCCGGACCTGCCACGCCCCACCGTTCCCTTCCCCCGGGTCTGAGGGCGCATCAAGCCTGAAACAGGTGCGAAAAGGCGTATTTGGCGATACCGGCTTGAGCTGAGAGTGCCAGTGTTGAATCTTCCTTGAGAAGATGTTCATCTCTCCGATTGAGGCTTTGAGAGCGGGATCCTCATCGACGAGGGCCTGAAGTAACTGGTGCGGCAAAGGTGTGACATTGGGAGGGCAACCATTTAGGTGTGGTTCGAGCTGGAAATTTCTGGTCCTAAGGGACCGGCGCACAAAGAGATCAACTGTCTGGTTAATGAAGCTCATGACCAACTGCTGAGGTTTTGACTCGTCTCTTTTTCTCGATCTCTTTTTTGGTCCGGTTTGCACCTCAAAGGCCAGGCAGCAGGATGGAAGGGCCTTCGAGAGCATATGGACTCTTTTCTGGTCTTCCTCGTCAATTACAGGTATCCAAAGAGCACGACCATCTCTTATCGTAGGAGCAAACTGCTCTCTAGCAATGATCTCAAGAGAGAACCTGGCAGCTACAATCCAAAACTTGAGAGAGCTTCCGAAGACGATTCCGTGCGGTGGATGAACTGGCAGATCGAGCAATAGATTGAAGGCTGCGTAGGGGTCGAAGGCCAGGGTATCAATGTACCAGGGAAATAGTCCAGAGGGCTCTTCAAGAACGCGATCCTTTCTGACGAGCCATGGCGAAGGAAGCGGCCCCTTTTTGGTTGCAGGCAGCCTGAAAATTCTCGTCTCGATCCCCGAAGGTGTCTGCCCAAAGATGGCCTCCATCTCATCGAGGAGCATCTCTTTCGGGACGGAGAAGGGATGAGGTCTGGGTTTTGGTTTTTTAGGTAGTCTTCCCCGCGACGCCGGGACGGTCAGTGGAAGCACTGATGACTCTGCCCAAAGATAAAGACGGGCGTTATCCCAGACTGCGTGTAAGACGAGCATGCTTTCAGCAGAGGATTTAAGTTGCGCCGTATATAAGTAAGGTCTGATCCAAGGGAGGTGACGGCTGCGCTGCCCCGCCTGTCCTCGACGCTAGACTCTAAACGGAGAATCGATAATTTATCCTCGAATGGATGCTATGACCGCAACGAGAAGACCTTTGCATTACCACGCTATCTCCAAATCGATTTTGTTCTCACGTCCCAGCCACCCCAAAGCACAACAGATATCGGCACAGGGTTTTGGACCTCGTCCATCACCGCAGATCTTTTGACGACCTCCTCACACAGGGCCTCGGTTTCTTCCCGTGGGGCATCGGCCCTGAGGGCAAACTCCACCGCGTGACATGAGGCGTGAGCGTGTAAAACGAAAACCACGGCGTTGGGAGCATTTCGATGAAGGTTCGGCAAAGGCAGCCGCCAGTCCAGGTCTGGATGGTGAGCCTGCCCTTTTCAGGGCCTCTACCATCCGCATCTACCGTCTCCCGGAGCTTCAGGACGTTAACCCCGTTCGATATACAATTCATCTCTGATCCCTGGGCCGGGTCTAGTGGTCCAGACTTAAAACAGCCTAAGTCAGAGTCGCTACATCCTATCGGCGGACTTAAGACCTTATTGCTTTTCGGAGAGCTTCAAGGTCGAGGGAGCTTGTGGTCTCGTTCGCCCAGACAGAGTAATCGTCGTTGTAGAGGACGAACTTTTTCTGGGTGGGCGAGGTCAGCGCCTCGATGATCATCGCGTTCGGATCGTGGGGGTTATTGCAGGAGACGTTCAGCTCGCCGGGCCGGACGAGGTCGGCCACGTTCACGTTCTCTATCCTGCAGGTCCCGCACTTGTCGCAGCTTGCGATCTCACCCCCATCGATCTCGAGAGCCAGGGGATCTTTGTAGCAGAAAACGCCACCGCAATTGTCGCAAGACTCCAGCCCCACCCAGGCCTCCTCCACGGTGCAGTCGGGCACCTTCAACTTCAGCTCAAAGCCCTGATCGAACTCGTACCTTATCCTGTGATACGTCCCGGAATCTCGAGAATAATAGGATGCGAAGTCGATTATATCGGCCCAGCGCTCTCCGGTGACGCCCTGCCCCAAGCCGCTCACCATGTTGAAAACCTCCTGCATCTCTCCTTTCAGGATCGCCTTCGTCTCGAGGTCGAACTCCGCGGGGCTTGCAACCGTCGCTCTGCCGTCGGCGTAGACAAAGGCCCAGTCGCCGGTATCGCTGAAACTCCAGACGAGACGCAGCTCATCTTCTTCAATCAATCCGTAGACCAAGTCCGCTCTCTCGCCGAGGTGGCCAAGGTCCACAGAAGCTCCCAGCTCCACGGAGACGCCCGACCGGAATTCGAGCATCTGCGGGGCATCGCCAGCCGCGATCCCGTCATTTTGAGCTGCAGCTCCAAAAGCGATCGAACCGAAAAGGATCAGCACGAAAGTCGAAAGGCCTAGGGCCGATTTGATCAAGCTCATGATATCGCCTCAATAGGTTTAAACGTTGACGACAATTAAAAGTTGTTCGGTTTTTCGCCCTTGCTACCCTCCCTTCGATAGCATTCGCATCTTGTCCCATCCGGTACCTATGCCCAAAGGCTGTCCTAGGACCCAGTCGAGAAACTCGAAGACGATCGCGGCCATGAAGGCGTAAAACTCCCTGGTGAACTGGAGGGCGTCCTCGACGCTTCTGAAGTGTCGGACCTCGATTGTCTGGCCCGAGGCGGTTTTTTGGCTTCTGACGACCTGGTCTGCGACGAAGGCAGAGGCTCCGCAGGAAGCTCTTGCGGGCTGGAGGGCGTCGATGTTGACGGGCACGCCTCCGTGATGTCGGTATAGATCGAATATCAGGCTTTCGCGGCTCGGGTTCTCCTCCTCTGAGACTTCGAGGATCACCTCCTCGTCCAGGCTCTCGGGCCGGGGCACGATCTCCGCCTCCACGATAACCGAGTACTCTTCCTCCTCAAAGCCCTCGGAGCCTTTCAGGTCTACGGCCTCAAAGACGATCCCAAGCCCGACGGTCGATCCGTCCTCCATCTCGCATTCCCATGCCTCATCCTCGGCGTAAAGCGTCTTTTCGTCCAGTTGAAGAACCGCAACCAACTCCTTCATCCTCCTGGTAAACCATCATCACCCATGGCCAGCGATATATCCCCGCACATCGGGTAAATTCTTTGTCGCTGCGACCTCACCGGACCGTCCCGTTGACGACCGCAAAGTAAGCCTCAGAATTGGCATCTCCAAAGGCCCCTGGCGTCGCGATCACCGTCAGGTTGCATGCGCGTCTATTCCATGGGATCCAAGTTCCTGCGTATAGGCCCTCGCCGAGGTCGTCCAGAAGAAGGCCGGTATCGTCGTTCCCAAACCTTGCGGCATCCCAGGCCCCTTCGGCCCCATCGCCGCATAGGTTGTTGACCTGGACTTCGAGCTTCACAGGCATCGCCCTGTCGACCCGAAAACCCTCCTTTGGAGAGATGACTTCGACAGTTAGCGGGCCACAGGACCTCGTCAGCCCCTCAAGCTCCGTAATGGAGAGGGGCCTCGACCTTTCCTCGACCCATATTTCGTCGTCGTAGAGGACCATCCCCTTCTCGCTGGGCGCCGTGATCGCCTCGATGATCATCTGGTGAGGGTCGTCGATCTGGATCGCCTCGATCTCGTGAACTCCCGGACCGATCCAGAGGGTCACGTCCTGGGATGGGACGCTGCAGCTCTCGCCGTAGGTCGCATCGCAGCCCGTCAGGTGGCGCCCGTCCAGGAGGTGATGCTGGCCGCTTCTGCCATCAATGGCGTCCCTGTCGGAGCCCAAAACCGAGAACTTCGCCTTCATCAACACCCAGTCAGGAACTCGAAGAGAAAGGTCGAAATCTCCGCTGAAGGAGTATCTGATCCTGTGGTATATCCCGGCATCAGAAGCGTAATAAATGGCATAATCGATGGCGTTCTCCCTGCTCTCCGCCGAAATTCCGCCCTCAACCGAGTTCAACAGGTCCATCACCAGGTTCAGCTCTTTCTCCAGAATGTCCTTTGCGGCGAGGTCGAGGTCAACGGTGCTGGCGACGATCAAACGGCCGTCGGCGCTGACGATGGCCCAGTCACCGGTCGTTCCCGCAAACCTCCAGACTATCCTGCCCGGATCGTGGTCGATGACCTCGTAGGTAGAGTTCGCCCTTTCGTAAAGGACGAGAAAGTCGACCGGCGCACCCAGTTCCGCGGAGATTGCAGACCCGAAAAGGGGCATCTCCTGGAACTTCACGGATACTGCGCCCGCGATTGCGGCGAATGATAACGAGATCGATAAAAGGATGGAGGCCGAGATCATAATTCGAGCGGTCGTTCGCCGACAGATCATCATAGAATCTCCACATCCTCAGGTCTCTGGACCACGATCTCCCGGCTGCCCTCATACTCGGCAATCTCGCCTTTAGCCCGGATTCGGTCGCCTTTGGCCACCCTCGTCGCCACATCTTTTGCACCGGACTCGCTGCTCACGAATATCGGCATGGAGGAGGACTGGACCCTCAAGATGAGGCTCCCGCCGTCGGTTGCCTGGATCGCGCTCACCGTTCCCTCGGCGACTATAGAAACGGCACCGGAAGTGGGGTCGGAACTGGTGTCGAAATCCCCCAGAGCCCAGGAGGCGACGGCCAGGGACCCTAGGGCCATGAAGAGCAGCACCACGACAACCTTCTCCTCTTTCTGCATCCCGACCCTCCGTCGCCAGTCCTTCGACGCCGGCGGCTCTAAAAGAGACCATCAAAAAAGAAAAATGCGCGATTGAGCTTTACTTCTTCTCTTTTTCTTCCTTCTTGCCAAAGTGCTGCTGGTAAGCTGCCTCACAGGAATCCAGACAGTCCTGACAGAGCCCTTTGTAGGCCCCCTCGGGGTTTGCGAGGGTATGCACTTGAACTCTCACCGGTACCAGGGTTGGCTTAGCAAGTCCGCAAAGTTCACAATCTGCCATGCTTATTTCATCTCCCGGAGATTGCCATAAACCTTTCTCCCTGTTGAACTTTTCCATCAGATCACAGGCCGAAGGTATGTGGGAAGGAAGGCGAGCCGAAAGGATCCAGCATTGAACAAAGACTTAATCGCAAAATACCGATGGACTATTATGCAAAATCCTCCTGATCGACCGATAATCACCCTGCTCACAGATTTTGGGTCTCTCTACCCCGCCCAGATGAAAGGAGCGATCCTCTCAAGGGCCAGAAACGCCACCCTCGTGGACGTGGCTCACGACATACCGCCCCAGGACGTGCGGGCTGGGGCCTTCGCCCTGATGACAACGGTTCGGCATTTTCCAGAGGGTACGGTTCACCTGGCCGTCGTCGACCCAGGCGTCGGGACCGATCGGCTCGGGCTCGTCGCGAAAAGCGGCGGCCAATTCTTAGTCGGCCCCGACAACGGCCTTCTGATCCCTGCCGCTGGGTCCCTGGGTTCGCCCGCGTTTTGGATGATAGATCCTGACTTCGCCAAAGGCGCGTCTCCCACCTTCCACGGAAGGGACGTCTTCGCACCGGCGGCGGCGATGCTGGCTCTTGGCGTGATGCCCGAATCCTTCGGGCCGAGGGTGGTTCCGAAAAACCTCGACTTTGGCAGGGCCGAGCGGTTCGATGGAAGGATCGAGGCCGAGGTGATCTACGTAGACAGATTTGGAAACCTGATTCTGAACGCAGACGATATCCCCTGGAATGATGTGAGGCTTTCTGGCAGAAGGCTCAAAAGGGTCAAAACCTACGCCGAGGCGGGCGGCGTCGAACCCCTTATAACCATTGGGAGCCATGAGTTTGCAGAAATTGCGGTCAACGGGGGGAGCGCAAAAGACATCTTCGGCCTCTCCTCGGGCGATCGGATAACTCTGGAGAGAGGAAATTGTTCGGAATAGAGTTCGTCCCAAATGAGCCCGCCCTGAAGGTGGGCTACATGGCAAAGCTGGCGGAAGATGCAGGCTTCGACACCATCTGGATCACCGATCACTACAACAACAGAGACGTTTATTCCACCCTTGCGATACTGTCGCTCGCCACAAGCAAGGTCAAGCTCGGAACCGGCGTCACCAACCCCTATACAAGAAACGTCGCCGTGACCGCCTCCAGCATCGCCTCGATAAACGAGATATCCGGCGGCAGGGCGATTCTTGGAATCGGTCCCGGCGACAAGGCCACCTTCGACGCCATGGGGATCGCCTGGGAAAAGCCCCTCACAGCGGTCAAGGAGTCGGTCTCGGCCCTAAGGGACCTCCTCGCAAAGAAGAGGGTTGCCGACTACGGTATGGCAGGCGCCCAGCTCGCCTTCAAGTCCGGCGAGATCCCGATATATATCGGGGCGCAGGGGCCCAAGATGCTGGAGATGGCGGGCATGATCGCCGACGGTGTCCTCGTCAACGCAAGCCACCCTGACGACTTCAAGTACGCCGTCCCCCTGGTTAAGAAGGGCGCAGAGAAGGCGGGCCGCGACCCCGAAGAGGTGGAGATCTGCGCCTACACCAGCTTCAGCGCCGACAAAAACGGCGAGAAGGCGATAAATGAGGCGAAGATCGTCGTTGCCTTCATCGTCGCAGGGTCTCCCGAGACGGTCCTTTCGCGCCACGGCATAAAGCCCGAGGAGGCAGCAAAAGTGTCGAGCGCCATAGGCAAGGGCGACTTCGGCTCGGCCCTGGGGGCCGTCACCGATACGATGATCAAGGCCTTCTCCGTCTCGGGAACTCCCGACGACTGCAAGGCGAGGGTTGAAGAGCTTCTAGCGACCGGCGTCACCCAAATCGTCGTTGGATCGCCCATCGGGCCCAACAAGGAGAGGTCCATAAAGCTGATCGGAAAAGAGATCCTATGAAGAGAGGTCTGTACATCGGAAGGTTCCAACCCTACCATCTGGGCCACCAGGCCGTCCTCCAGAAGATCGTCGAGGAGGTGGACGAGATCGTGGTGGGTCTGGGGTCCGCCCAGGCAAGCCACACCATCGAAAACCCCTTTACGGCAGGAGAGAGGATCAGCATGATCTGGCCCGCTCTCAAGTGTCTGGATGTCGCATGTTACGTCATCCCCCTGGAGGACATGGCCAGAAACGCGGTCTGGGTATCTCATGTGAAGGCCATGACCCCCAAGTTCGAGGTGGTCTACTCGAACAACCCCCTGGTGGTCCAACTCTTTGCTGAGGCGGGGGTGGAGGTGAGAAGGCCGCCGATGTACAGAAGAGAGGTCTACTCGGGAACCGCTATAAGAAGGATGATGCTGGCTGGAGACGAGAACTGGAAACGGCTCGTCCCCTTCTCCGTCGTCTCGGTGATTGAGGAGATCGACGGCGTCGAGAGGCTCAAGAACGTGAGCAGTGGCGACGAGGGGTAGGGCCCGCTCCCTGCCAAAGTCCGCCTACGCCTTCAAGGTGTCGTTTTCGGAATCGTTGTCTGTAACCTGGCTCGGGTCGATCACCACATCCGGGCTCTCCTGATCTGGCCCGCTCTTCGGCTCTGTATCATTAAGCAGGTCGAGATCGTTCTCCAGAATGCCCTCCGTCACGTTCTCGGATTTGCTCACGTTCTCGGAACCACCCCCCTCGGTCTCCACTTCCAGCGCCTTTTCGTAGCACTTGATAGCCTCTTCGTGGCGGCCAAGAGCGCCCAACGCGATTCCCTTATTGTTCCAGGCCTCTTTCAGTTGAGGGTCGATCAAAAGGGCCCTGTCGTAAGAGGCGATCGCTTCATCGTAGCGGCCGAGGGCGCCCAAGGCGACTCCCTTGTTGTACCACGCCATGGCGTAGTTCGGATCAAGCTTCAGAGCCTCTTCATAAGATTGGAGCGCCTCCTCCTGGCGTCCCAGAACGCCAAGAGCGATCCCCTTGTTGTTCCAGGCCGAAGCGTAGTTCGGGTCGAGCTTCAGAGCCTCCTCGTAACTGGTTATGGCCGCGTCGAACTCTTCCAGGGTCCCGAGGGCTACACCCTTGTTGTACCAGGCCATAGCGTAGTTCGGATCCAGCCTCAGAACCTCCTCGTAGCAGTCGAGAGCCTCACCGTAGCTTCCGAGAATTCCGAGGGCGATACCCTTGTTGTACAGGGCCGTGACGTGCCCCGGATCGATCTTCAAGGTCTCCTCGTAACAGCCGAGGGCCTCCTGGTGACGTCCGAGGGCGCCTAGGGAGATCCCCTTATTGTTCCAGGCCATGGCGTAGTTCGGATCGAGCTTCAGGGCCTCTTCGTAACATTCGACGGACCGGTCGTATTGACCCACTGCGTAGAGGGATCGTCCCATGTTGTTCCAGGCTTCTTTCAGACGGGGATCGATATCTAGAGCCTTCTCGTAACAGTCGACGGACTGGTTGTAGTCATCCATGTTGTAGAAGATCCCGCCCTTGTTGTTCCATACCAGGGCGTAGTTCGGATCGATCTCCAGAGCCTTCTCGTAAGACTGGAGCGCCTCTTCGCTTCTCCCCAAGGCCTCCAGGACGACCCCCTTGTTGTTCCAGGCCGGTGCATAATCGGGCTCGATCTCCAGGGATCGGTTGTAGCAATCCAGGGCCTCTTCGCGCTTTCCAAGGGCGCTGAGGGCGATCCCCTTGTTGTTCCAGGCGAGGGCGTAATCCGGGTCCAGCTCTATGGCGTTGTCGTAACACTTGATGGCTTCATCGTATCTGACAAGCTCCGAAAGAGCCACGCCTTTGTTGTACCAGGCCAGAGGATATAGCGGATTGTCCTCCGAATATCTCTCCCCCACGGCAGGCACAATAAATACCGAAAAGAGCGCGAAGAGCGCGAAGAGGCGAAGCTTCATGCTTTGCCCTTTTATTGTGTGAGTTGATATGGATTACGGTCGCCGTGGCCCGTTGGCCGTCATTTTCGTCCCGACGTCCATTTTCGGTCTCCTGGCGCCTGAGATCTTCCGCCTGAATAGATACTCGTCTTTTCGCCCTAGACCACCATCTTGCCGTGAGATACATTGCCATGAGAGTCGATCTCGCCCCCACAAATCCGTGTGGAGGAGATTCGGACGTCGTCTTCGGCCATCTGATACTCTATCCTCACGATCTCGAGGGGACGCAGGCCGTTTTCTCTCCTGATCTCGTTGATTTTGCAGGCCATCGGTTCCGTCTCGGGAGAGACGACGATCGCGTCGTAGTCTTCCTCTATGGCCGAGCCGTAGACGGTGTGAAGCATCTCTATTTCGAACCTTTCCACCCCCAAGTTCTCCTTGAGGGCAGCCTTCAGCTCCCGGGCCCTCGTATCGAAGTTTCGAACCGGGCGGGTTCGCTGACTGGTGGCCATCCTGTCCGATGTTAGGGCGATCACCACCTCACCTTCTTCTCCCGCCACCTCGAAAGCCTTCTTCAAAAGAGCGAGATGGCCGTCGTGAAGTGGGTCGAAGGTGCCGCCAACTGCGACTTTGGGGGCCATACAGCCGGCAAAGAGGGATGGTCGGTATAAGTAACTGGCGCTTTGAGGCGATGCCTGAGGCTCCACACTCGTGTAGCGCCGTGAGTCGGAACAAAAAGTCAACCCTTCGGGCTGAGCCGACCTCTCTTCGGGCAGCGTTCCTCCAGCACCTTGGCGACTATTATGCGGGAGCTGCATAGGGGACATGGGTCGTGTCCCTCCAGCCTCACCACCCGGGCGTCGATCCCACGGGTTGCCAGCTCCTCTTTGAGGAGGACGGCGTCGAAGTGCTGGTCGTACCCCAGGGTGATTATGTCGGGTTTGAACTCCTCGATCGGCTGGAACATGTCAGTCTCGCTTCCGAGGACAGCTCTATCGACCATCTTCAGGGCAGAAACCATGAGCAGCCTCTGATCCTGGGGGATGATGGGTTTGGGCTTGTGCTTGACGTTGGCGTCCCTGGCCACTATCACCACCAGCTCGTCACCAAGAGCTCTCGACTGCTCCAGGTACATCAGATGGCCCGGGTGGAGTAGATCGAAGGTTCCCGTAGCCAGAACCCTAATCAAACCAGTCCTCATCCTCCTCCTCGACATCCACGTCCAGAACGGGGAGCTTTCTGGGGCACCCCGTCCTGTCGTAACAGGTCCAGCTCTTTTCGTCGAAAGGAGGACCTGCGATTATGTGGTAGTCGCCGGTCTTGGAGAAGAATATCAGGTCCGCTTGAGAGGGACGAATGTTGGATGAGGGGTGGCTGTGAACCGATCCCGCGATCCTCATGTTGGGGAGCATGTAAAGCCGCACGAGAGCGCTCTTGCTCGACGACTCAGTTCCCGGGAGCATGATAACCTCGGTGATGGCGCCGTTCTCGGCCCGCAGAAGCCCCGCAAACTCCACGGGCAGAGTCGATCGGGAGGCCTCGAGGATGAAGTACAGCGTGTCCCTGGCTATCCCCTCTACTTCAATTCTACGCTTCATCTCCGGCACCCTTTCATCTCAAAAAATCTCCCGTTACAAATAATCTCCGCTGACCCTCAGCCAATGAAATTTCCGGGTCAGATCTCTTCCTCGACCTATTCTTCGGCGGGCCTGAGGTGGACGCAATCTCCGGCGAGAACCCGCTCGCCGATGCCGTCGTCCCTTCTCACCAGAAGCGCCCCGTCAGCTTCCAGGGCCTCTGCGCGCCCCTCAAACTCGCCGCTCCTGGTTATTATCTTCACCCTTCGACCCAAAGTCGCGGAGCGGGCCGACCACTCCCCCATAACCCGGTCAAAGGACGCCGAAATCTCCTCGCAGGCCCTCTCCATCTCCTCCAGAACTCTCTGGACGAGCTTGGCACGAGACACCTTTCGTCCCAGCTCCCCGGAAATGGACGTGGCCTTCCAGTCTTCAGGGAATGAGTCGAGATCGAGGTTGGCGTTGATCCCGATCCCCACCACGGCGTATTCAAGCGAGTCCATCTCGGCCCCGATCTCGGTCAGAATCCCGCAGACCTTCTTCTCTCCCACCATCAGGTCGTTGGGCCACTTGATCCCCACACCGAGGCCGTAGAGGCCCTCTAGAGCTCTTGCCACTGCAACTGAGGCAGCTGAGTTCACCCTGAAGGCGAGGGCAGGAGGGATTTTCGGCTTCAATATCACGCTCATCCAGACCCCGCCTTTGGGGGAATGCCAGGCCCTCTCCATCCTCCCTCTGCCAGTGGTCTGAACCTCGGCCAGAAGCACGGTCCCGTTCTCTGCCGTGGGCGCGATCTTTTTCGCCTCGGCGTTGGTGGATTCGAGGGACGGGTGGGAAATTACGGTCCTTCCCACGAACTTTGTATTGAGGCCGGCTTTGACGAGATCCTCGCTGAGAAGGTCTGGGAGATATGAGAGCCTGTAGCCCCTTCTAGAGGCCTCTATCTCATACCCCTCGGCCCTGAGCGACTGAACGTGTTTCCAGACCGCAGCCCGGCTGATCCCAAAGGAAGCGGCCAACTCCTCGCCGGAGGTCCAAGACCCAAGCTTCCGGATCAGCACTCCGGTGATCTCTTCCCTGCTCAAGGGGCGACCTACTCCTCGGATGCGGGAGTTTCGCGTTGGGTCATGTAGGCACCCACGGCTGCGGATATGGCCGCGACCTTCCTGGTGTCCGCGCCCAAGGCCGAGGCCAGGGAGAGCCCTTTCTCGTATTCGGATTCGGCAACCTTCTTTACCTCTTCCATTATCGCCTCTTCTTTCAGGAAGTTGGTGTTGATGTCGCCCCGCCTGAACCTCTCGTTCCGCAGGACCGCCACGTGGAAGTTTATGTTGGTCTTGACGCCGGTGACGATGTACTCGTAGAGGGCCCGCTCCATCCGCGCGATCGCCTCTTTTCGGTCCCTGCCCATGGCCACTACCTTGGATATCATCGAGTCGTAGTAGGGCGGGATTACAAAACCTGCGTATACGCCGCTGTCGACCCTTATGCCGGGACCTCCGGGGCTTCTGTACCTTTTAATCCTGCCGGGCGCAGGCGCGAAGTCGTTGAGGGGGTCCTCGGCGTTGACTCTGCACTCGATGGCCCAGCCCCTGATCTCGATCTCGTCCTGAGAGTATGCCAGAGGCTCCCCGGCAGCGATCCGGATCTGCTCTTTCGCGAGGTCGACGCTGGTGACCATCTCGGTGATGGGATGCTCGACCTGGAGCCTGGTGTTCATCTCGAGGAAGTAATAGTCGCCCCGCGAGTACATGAACTCGACAGTTCCGGCGCTCCGATAGTCGATGGCTTCTGCGGCCCGCACTGCGATTGACCCCATCTCCTCACGCAGTTCCGGAGTCATGATCGGCGAGGGCGACTCCTCGATCAGCTTCTGGTGACGCCTCTGGATCGAGCATTCCCTGTCGGAGACGTAGATCGTCTTGCCCTTGGAGTCGGTCAGGATCTGGAACTCTATATGCCTTGGGTCCGCGAGATACTTCTCAACGTAGACGGTCTCATCGCCGAATGCGGATTTTGCGATGGACCTCGCCGAGTTCAGGGCGGGACCGAGGTCCTTGTCGTTCCACACGATCTTCATGCCGATCCCGCCGCCCCCTGCGGCCGGCTTCAGCATCACCGGGTAGCCGATCGATTCCACCAGGTCTCTAGTCTCCTCGGGGTCTCTGATCCCTCCCTCGCTTCCGGGGATGATGGGAACGCCTGCACTCTTCATGATCTCTCTTGCAGCGATCTTGCTTCCCATCCTGTCAATGGATCCGCTGGTGGGTCCTATGAAGACGATGCCGTTCTCCTCGCATGCCCGGGCGAAGGTGGGATTTTCAGAGAGGAACCCGTACCCTGGGTGGATCGCCTCCGCCCCGGTCTGTTCAGCCGCCTCCAGAATCTTGTCGATCCGAAGGTAGCTTTGCGACGCTGGCGAGGGGCCTACGAAAACCGCCTCGTCGGCGTACTTGGCGAAGAGGGCGTTCCGGTCGGCCTCGGAGTACACCGCGACGGTGGAGATGCCAAGCTCACGGCAAGCTCTCATGATCCGTATGGCGATCTCTCCACGGTTGGCGATCAGAATCTTCTGGAACATCAGCAGAGGTTTGGTGGATCGAGGCTAAAAACCTTTGGCGAACCCTGGGAAGAAGAATTTAATAACCTTTTAGCCTGAGACTAAAAGCCATGAAGCCGAGGGAGATGTCTGGGACTGAGTGTGAGGATCTGCTGGCGAAATCGAGGTTTGGGAGGGTCGGCCTATCATCGGGCGATCAGCCTTATGTCGTGCCGATGTCTTATATCTACGCCGACGGCGTCATTCTCCTCCACTCGGGCCTCAAGGGAAAGAAGCTCGATATCGTCAAAGATAACTCGAGGGTCTGTTTCGAGGTGGACTATGCCGAGAAGGGCAGGTGGAGAAGCGTCATCGCATTCGGAAAGGCCCGCCTCTCCCAGGACGTCGAAGCGAAAAAGAAGCTCTTTGACATATTCACAAAAGGCGAGATGGGCGGCCACGGCGGGAAGAGCTTCCGACGGGAGGATATGGAGAAGATGCCGATGGTGATCTGGGAGATCGAGATCGAGGAGATGACCGGTCGTGAGGGCGTCTGGTAAAACCTTTGCTCCCGAAGCTGAAAGAGAAAAATAGACGATATAGACGATGATGGAACCGAAAAATAGGCAGTTTTCGCCATGACCGCCATCAAGTGGACCGAGAAGTATAGGCCCAAAGGCCTGAAAGGAGTTTTGGGAAACGGTAAGGCCATCTCAGACCTAGAGGCTTGGGCCCGAGCCTGGGAGAGGGGCGTGCCCGAGAAGAGAGCGGTCGTCCTCTACGGTCCCGCCGGGGTGGGGAAGACCTCCGCCGCCCTGGCCCTGGCCGAGGAGCTGGGCTGGGACCAGATCGAGATGAACGCGAGCGACAGCAGGACAGCCGCTGCCATACAGAAGGTGGCGGGGGCGGCCTCGCGGATGATGACCTTCTCAGGCAAAAAGAGGCTCGTAATCCTGGACGAGGCCGACAACCTCTACGGGTCTGCGGACCGGGGCGGCTCTGCGGCGATGCTGAAGCTCGTCAGGGAGACCGACCAGCCGGTGATCCTGATCGCAAACGACTACTACGGACTCTCAAAACCCCTCCGGGAGGCGACCCAGGGCATCCAGTTCAGGTCCATCAGGAAGCCCACAATAGCCTCGGTCCTGAAGGACATATGCCGGGCCGAGAAGGCCGGATGCACCCCGGTGATGATCGAGGAGATCGCCGATATGGCGAACGGCGACCTCCGAAGCGCCGTAAACGACCTCCAGGCGGCCCTGGTGGGCTCCCTCGAGCTCGGCGAGGTGGCGACGAGCGTCCGGGACTCGAAGTCCTCGATCTTCGATGGGGTCGCCAAGATCCTGAGGGGTTCCAGCCCCTCCGAGGCGGTCAAGATCGCCTGGTCCCTGGACGAGAGCCCCGAGGACCTGGTCCACTGGATCGACGAGAACCTTCCCCTCGTCTACAAGCCCTCTGACCTCGCCGCAGGCTACGACCGGCTCTCCAGGGCCGACGTCTTCCTCGGACGGGTCCGGCGGCGCCAGAACTACGGCCTGTGGCGGTACGCCTCCTTCATGATGACCGGAGGGGTCCAGTCTGCCCGGACCGAGAAGAAGGGCGGCTACATCGCCTTTCGGCCCCCCAGCTACTGGCGGAGGATGGGCCAGACCAGGGGCGCAAGGCAGGTCAGGGACTCGGCGACCAAAAAGATCGGGACACACTGCCACATCAGCTCCCGGATGGCGAAGGCCGAGATGATGGGGCTCTTCGGCCTTTTCCTAAAGGACTCCGATATGGGGCCGAAGGTGGCAGCCCTTCTCGAATTTTCCGTCGAGGAGATCGCCCTCCTGATGGGGACGAAGCCGACCACGAAGAAGGTATCGAAGCTCTACGACGCCGCCCAGGAGCTTCTCGAAGAGGAGAGGATCTCGGAGATAGAGATTGCCTGGGGCGGGACTTCAAAGTCGGAGAAGGCCGAAAAGAGGGAGCGGCCTCGGAAGTCGGATAAGGCCAAGAAAGATGCTGGCGACGAAGACGATTTTGAGGCGGGCTCGAAGGCCGCGGGGCTGGACGAGGGGCCTGCAGAGGAGCCCTCAGCGGATCAAGGCGAGGGCTCAGAGCTTGCGGAGCCGGAGAAGGACGACCGCCAGAGGTCCCTATTCGACTTCTGAGCGGGGTATTTTTTCGAGGAAGAGGTATGCATATGTAGCTGATAAGACCAAAAGGGAGAAGTATGAAGAGTATTTAGTGTTGTAACATAAAAATAGTTTTAATTATATTTTTCACCCTAAAACTTATATTGTACCTAAGAACTAATCCCATCATTAGATGAACTATGAATCAATGGGGTGTGGCTAATGTTTGAATATTTAAAAGTAAAAAATCATAAAGGTATAACATCTGACGTAGAATTAAGAGGGCTAGGCCATATCAATATTCTCTGTGGAAAAAATAACAGTGGGAAGACTTCAATACTCGAAGTCATCGGTAAAAAGTGGGATAATCGTGAAAACTTCGCAATCGGTAGAAAATTTTCAAAAGATGAATTTTTAGAGCATTTTAATCGTAAAGCAGATGCAATGGGAGTTGGTTACAGAAATAAAGCGTGGTTTGATAAATATTGCGATTTCAATATCGAACATGCATCGATTTTATATACTGATACAATAGATGATCACATAAAAGAAGTAAAAGAATTCCGAGACAGGTTTATACTCAATCCTGGAGAAAGATATGAATTCGATCTTAAAAATATGTTCGACAATTTCTTTTCAGAATTAATATCAAATTATAAACCTATATTGATAATACCAAAAAGATCCCTGGAGATTCGCACTCCAATTACCGTACAGCAATCTGAATTTTATAGTGAAGGTGGAAGATTTATCACTAATCTTCTTTTCGATCTCAAAAATAAAACCCCAGACTCTCCGGAAGCTGAGAAATATAAAGAGATATATACTGCATTCGAACAGATAACTGGATGTTCGTTTAGTGTATCAAAAGATCGCAATGACTTAGTATTAAATTTTAATATATTAGGTGTTGGAAAGTGGGTTGAAGGTGATGCTTCAGGTTTAGGTTTACACGATGTCCTGGTATTAATCACGTTCATTTTTGCGTCCGATGCCACACTTTTTTTAATAGAAGAGCCTGAAAACCATCTCCACCCCGAGATGCAAAAAAATTTTTGAATCTTATCAAATCTATAGAAAATAGACAATTTATATTATCTACACATTCTAATATTTTTTTGGACCCATATGTGGCCGACAAAATATTTTATGTCGAATTTGATGGTTGTGTTAAAGTAAAAGATGAATCAACCAAATCGGAAATGCTTTATAATTTAGGTTATTCAGTTTCTGATAACTTAGTATCAGATATGGTACTCTTAACTGAAGGTCCAACAGATGTACCCGTTTTACGTACCATATTTGATTGGATGGGCCTTGAGGACAAGTACAATATCAGAATTTGGCCTCTAGGTGGGGATAATATGTCGCAATTGGATCTATCTATATTTGCAGAAAGAAATAATGTATTTGCTTTAATAGATTCCGATCCAAAAAGTCACAAAATAAGAAAACAATTTCAGCATAATTGCGCTAATTACAAAATCCCATGCCATAAACTAGAGAGATACGCAATAGAGAATTATTTCACATTAGATGCCATCAGAGAAGTATTTCCAGGCGTAGGAGATGGTATATCTAAGCTCGAACCTATTATAAAAGTTGAGAAACAAATAGGGATAAATGTAAAAAATAATAATTTAAAAATCATTAAACAGATGCATATAAACGACATTATACACACTGATTTATATAATTTCTGCACAAAATTTAAAACCTATTCAGAACAAAGATTCTCTTAATTTTTCTAGAAGTGTATCGCAGTGTAATTGATGGACCCGTAGGATGATGATGATGGGGAATTGAACTACTCGATGCAGGGTTTTGACTTATGCACTGGTTTTAGAAGATGTCAGGAGTTATCACAACGAGAGGATGGACGATCTCTCGCCATATATCACATAATCTTGAACCTGTTATTTCGAGAAACCAGTAAACGGGGCTCAATTCAAGGCGGTTTTTGACTTAACCGATGGCCTATGGATATGCATATATACAGGATTCAACAATTATTTGTGAACAGATATCTAAGCACATTGAGGAGGTATAATGATGAAGAGAACAATTTTGTATTATCCCACAATAGCCATACCGCCAGAATGGATTAGATTTTCGATACTTTACTGGGATCAAATAAGTTCTATAGTACCAAAATCATGGGAAGAAAAAATGGTGGACAGCAAAATTGATGCGTTTTCTAATGGAGAATCATATAAAATTATGCAATTTTTAAGAGATGAAGGATGCTATGAGCCTATTCGCCCTGAGAATGAAACTGTGCATTTAGATGTTGATCAGGAATTTGAGGCAATTTTAAAGTCACAAAGATTTCAAAGTAAGCTCCCACCAATGTTATATCGAGAAAAATTACTTCACAAAGCTCAATTTATGGGGGAACTCCAAAGTGCTACTTTTGGGGGTATTTTTAAAGAAGACTTAATGCGTGATCTTATAGGATCTATCGGAAACTATTTTAGCAGAGTACACAAAGATAAAACCTCTAAGGACATCATGTTAAAATTATTAGTTGATAATGGCTTAGCAATTGAAGATTATAATAATCCCGATTGGTACATAGTGGAAAGAAATACTTCATTACTATATATGGCTATACTAGCAAAACATTTATCATATACTAAAAGGGATTATACAATAATAGGTACAGATTGGGAGGAATATGAATCGTTATTGTTTGAATCGTATAATGAAAATGTGGGGTTTCCATCAATAACTACAAAAATGTTGAATATTTTGCCGGTTCCAAGAAGTGACGTGAGAATCGAACAAATATTAAAATTTAAAAGAGAAAAAGAAGATGAGCTTTTAAAGTTCAGATTCCTATTGGACGAATTTGAATCTGAATTGTCTCATGCAGAAAACGAAAACCAAATGAAACATATAATGATTACGTATAAAGAACGAATAGAATTAGATGTTTCTAATTTAAAAAAATATATGAAATATTCGGACATTAAAGCAACAATGGAATCTTTTAAATCTCTAATTGATATTAAAAAGCCGGTCTTATGGGAATCTCTTGCTTTATCACTTGGATCGCCGCCCACAGCTATCATTCCTTTATTAGGAATTACTGCAGCAATTCAAATTGGATTAACATGGATCGATAACAAAAATGAGAAAATGGTTAGGGCGAGGAATTCGCCTTATTCGTATTTATATTATGCAAAGAATGCTAGAATAATAGGAGATTATTTTTAAAATAAATGCAACCGCAGCTTGCTGCAGTTGGGAAGGTCAAGAAATCGACTTAAGGATTATTGCGCATCTCCGAGGGGGGGCGTAGGTTTGCTAAACCCTAAATTTGGACGCATCCAGCTTGTCTTTCCTCTTCTCCAGGTTGTTGGAAAGATAGATCTGAGTACCCCTCTCCAGATTTT
>DAQG01000055.1 GCA_002502785.1 Methanothrix harundinacea
GATCCAGAACATGAACCTGATGATGGGGCTTGACGAGACTGAAGGGCTATGGTTCCCGGGCGGAGCGCCCTGATGGGCACAAGCCCCTAATCCGACTGAAAGGGTAAATAAAAAGAGAGACGAGGAGATAGAGCATGAAGGTCAGGGACGTTATGAACTCAGAGCCGGTCGTCTGCCAGGCCGCCGACACCGTCAGCGACGCCGTGAAGCTTCTCAAGAGAAACAACATCAGCGGGATGCCGGTTCTGCAGGGCGAAAAGCTGGTAGGGGTGGTTTCCGAGTCGGATCTTCTCAAGATGCTCTCCGCCGAGGATGAGGGTGGGCTCTGGCTTCCGAGCCCTCTTGAGATCCTGGAGGTTCCGATCCGGGACTTGATCCGATGGGAGCGGCTTGCTGCTGGGGCAGAGGAGGTCGGCCAGACCCGGGTCTCCGAGGTAATGACCAAGAAGGTCCACACCGTCAGTCCCGAGGACGAGATCGAGCAAGCGGCATCGATCATGGTCCGCCACAGGATCAACCGTCTCCCGGTCTTGGAGGACGATAGGCTCGTGGGGATCGTCACGCGAGGAGACATCATAGCGGGGCTTGGGATGGGGGCATCCGAGGTTGAAGTGGATTGAGGGCGGCATATGCGCCGTCGATGGGGTCAGGGCCGCTGGCGTCAAGCGGGGCAAGTACGGCGTGGCCCTGATCGCAGCCATCGGCACGGCTGCAGGGGTCTTCACGACGAACAAGATCCGGGCGGCGCCCCTGGACGTGACAGCAGAGAACTTGAATATTTCCGAAGGAAGGCTTGAGGGGGTCATCGCCAACAGCGGGTGCGCCAACGCCTACACTGGCCAGCAGGGCCTCGAGGACGCTCGCTGGATGGCATCCCTTTTCGCAGAGACCCTGGGCGTCGGGCCCGAGAAGATAGGCGTCGCCTCGACGGGGGTCATAGGCAGGTATCTGGACCGCGACCTGATGAATGATCTATTCTCTGAAGCGAAGTCGAGGCTACGAAGCGACCTTGGAGCAAGCCAGGAGGCTGCAAGAGCGGTCATGACAACGGACACGAGGGTCAAGGAGATCGCCGTCGAGTACGCTGGGTTCAGGGTGGCCGGCATCACCAAGGGCGCCGGCATGATCGAGCCGAAGATGGCGACTATGCTCTCATTCATCTACACCGACGCCAAAATCTCGCCGGAAACCCTTCACGAGTGCCTCATCGAGGCGGTGGATGACAGCTTCAACATGCTGATCGTCGACGGCGACACCAGCACAAACGACATGGTCCTGATCACGGCGACGGAGAAGGTCGATGCAGACCTCGACAGGTTCAAAGAGGCGCTCAACTACGTCTGTGTCGAGCTGGCGAAGATGATGGCAAAAGACGGCGAGGGAGCAACGAAGCTGGTTGAGACTCAGGTATCGGGGGCCAGGAGCCGTGAGGACGCCCGCCTCGCCGCCAAGACGATCATGAGAAGCAGCCTCGTCAAGACCGCCGTCTTCGGAAACGATCCTAACTGGGGACGGATCGTGGCGGCGGCGGGAAGGTCTGGAGCAGACATCGACCCTGAGAAGATCTCCCTGTCAATATCCGCAGCGGGTCGGGATAAAGAGGTCTTCCTCGTCGAGAGGGGCAAAATCATCGACGGCGTCCTGGAAGAGGCCGAGGATGTGATGAGATCCGAGGAGCTTCTGATCAGCCTGGACCTGGGGCTCGGCGATGGCAAAGCCAGGGCTTTCGGCTGCGACCTCTCCTACGATTACGTCAAGATCAATGCGGATTACACAACCTGAGGACGAGGAGAGCGCGAATCATGCTTTTGAGAGGAGAGAGGCTCGGCGAGATCTCCGAGGACGTTTTGGAGTTCATATCATCGAGGGAGGCGGACCGCTGGATCTATGAGGCGGACCTCCTGGTGGATAGAGCCCACCTGGTGATGCTGAAAGAGCGGGGCCTGATCACACCGGAGGAGTTCGGCGAGATCGTGGCGGGGCTCGATAAAATCGACGAAGAAAACCTCGGCGAGGGGGAGGACGTCCACGAGGCGATCGAGGCCGAGCTGATATCGAAGGTTGGAGCCGTCGGAGGCAGGATGCACACCGGAAGGTCCAGAAACGACGAGGTGGCCACCTGCATCCGGATCGTCCTCAGAGAAGAGGTTCTCTCCCTCATGGCCGAGGTGAACGGCCTTGCAAAAGCCCTCGTCGAGAGGGCCGCCGAAAACGCGGACTCAATAATTCCGGGGTTCACTCACCTTCAGCACGCCCAGCCGACGACCCTCGCCCACCACCTCCTCGCCCACGCCGACACCCTCCTCCGGGACTTCGAGCGGCTCTCTGACTCCTACCCCCGGATCAATCGGTCCCCTCTCGGCGCTGCGGCCTTCGCCTCCACCGGCTTTGATATCGACAGAAACCGCACGGCTGAGCTTCTCGGATTCGACGGCCTCATCGAGAACAGCATGGACGCCGTCTCGACGAGGGACTTTCTTCTCGAAGCTTTATCCTGCTCCGCCATCCTGATGGCGAATTTGAGCCGCCTCGCCGAGGAGCTGATTTTGTGGTCCACGTCGGAGTTCGGCTACGTGGAGCTTGATAACCTCTTCACCTCCACGAGCTCCATCATGCCCCAGAAGAAGAATCCGGACACGGCAGAGCTGGTTCGGGGGAAGACCGGATCGGTCTTTGGGTCTCTGGTCTCCGCCCTCGCCATCTGCAAGGCGCTGCCCATGAGCTACAACCGGGACCTGCAGGAGGCGACGCCGAACCTCTGGCGTGGAATCTCCCTGACCCGAGGCGCGGTCACGATCATGGCCGGGGCAGTCTCGTCGGCGAAGTTCAGATGCGACCGGCTTGAGGCCGCCTCTGGCGCGGGCTTCTCGACGGCGACGGAGCTGGCCGACTCTCTGGTGAGGAAGACGGGGATTCCCTTCCGGACCGCCCACCAGATCGTGGGAGCTCTCGCGGTCAAGGACGAGAGGCCGACGATCCGGGACCTGGACGAGGCCGCCGAGAGGATCGCAAAATTCAGGCCGAGCGAGAGGGGATTCGGCGAGGACGAGCTGAAGACCGCCCTCGACCCGAATGAGAACGTGGCTCTGAGGTCGAAGATCGGAGGGCCAGCGCCAAAGGAGACGAGGAGGATGGCCGCCGATCGGAAGAGCAGAATAGAGGAGAACGAGCGGCTCGTTGGAGAGATGCGAGGGCGGGTCGATCAGGCCCTCGAATCCCTGCGGGAGATGAGGTGATCTCATCATATCAGAACCTATAATTTTTAAAATGACACACAACCATGACTAAAACGTATAGACTTTCTACAATTCAACACGCAGTAGAGATCGGGACGACGCTGTCTCTAAGTTGGTTCAGAGGACATAGTAGGATCGTTGGTGAGCTTACTCCAGGGATATTCCGGAAAGGATATGATTCGCCCTTACGATCAAGACGTGATATCGAGTTCGATTTGATCACCAAATTTAAGCTAAATGCGCCCTCATTAGAATCAAATTTGCCGGATGACAATGATCATGTTTCCTGGTTATTTCTGATGCAACATCATAGTCTACCAACTAGACTACTGGATTGGACCGAAAGCATTCTCATAGCTCTTTATTTTGCTGTCAGTGAGAACAAATCATCTGATGGTGAGCTTTGGGCCATGTATCCAGATGCATTAAACGAACTCAGCGGTTTTTTCGGAAGAGCACTCCCAAAAACCCGCATATTGCGCTACCTTGCATCAGAGCCCATGCGTAATCCAGAAGAACTTAAAGAAGAACTTAGGCTTAACTATACCCCAAATTATCCTATTGCGATCCAACCTTCGATGAATTTCTCACGCATGGTATCTCAGTTGAGTGTATTTACGATACATCCAGAACCAAGTCCCAACTGCACGATAACCGATCTATTACAAGAGGAGGAAAATTTAGTACGTTACATTATTCCCGCAAACTGTAAACATAAACTTTTACAAGATTTAGCTGCATTGGGAATAACACCAAGAACTCTGCGCCCGGACCTAGACTCACTTTCGGCGACTCTAAAGCAAGAGTCCAGAATTCAGCTTTATGCGCCGCCAGCACCTCCATCTTGTGATGGTGAATGGGACGATGAAGTTGAGATTTAATCTGAGTTTTGAGGGTGCATCGAACTGGAAGCGGCGGCTCGGCTTTCTCCTCGTCATCCTGTCCTGTCTTCTCTACGGCTGCATCCTTCTCGTCCCGATGACACCTTTTTCCGCCAAAGGGAAGGTCGTCCTCTCGTCCTTGCTGGTCATCTCGGGCGAGGCGTCCTTCTGGATCGGCGGCCTGATCCTCGGCCGGGAGGCGATCCATCGATGGCGGAACACCTTCGATCCGCGCCGGTGGATTCGCGGGCGGGGATGAGGGTGCGCCTGACTCGAAGGGGACAAACAGTTTTTGAATATCAGAATTGTTGCTGCTGTTTTTAATCGGTTTCGTGCGCTTTTACATCCACCCGTTTCTGGGGAATTTCGACCTACATATCTCTCATCGTCCTCTTGGAGCCAGATGCGATCTTCTTTGCGTCCTGCCTGGCTCTCATCGGCGGGGGCTCTGGCCCTGGTACGCTGCCGAGAACCCGCTAGCTTGAAAGGCGAAGCTGAAAAATCGGCTGAACAAGGGGCAGGGGAAGCGGCAGGACGAAAGGAGTCGTCGTCTTTCAGGTCGATTAGTCCTGGCGTGAGGATCTTCAAAGCCGGTCCTCGTCGCAGCAGGCACGAGGACGCATCAATCCCATTTCAAGATTTATGGGCCGGGCTCGGTACAGGGCCGTCCTGATGGATGAAGCCGACTTTGACGAACAGTACGAAGGCGACTACTCGATCGAGAGAAGGATACTCTTCACCGGAGTTCCCAAGTACGATCGGCCTCACCTGAACGTCACCAAGACCCTGGACGAGATCGTCGACGAGACTCTACCGTGGGGGTACAATGAGACCCATCTCGCGGGTGAGACGAAGACGAGAAAGGTGGCGACCTACACCATCACCATCGAGAACGACGGCAACAGCGCTCTTGGCCCGATATATGTGCGGGACCTCTTCCCACCGGGATCAAGCTTCATTGAGCCGTCCTCCGTGAGGCCCGTCGAGCTGACAGATACCTATGGCAACTGGACGTTGACCCACCTCTCCATTGGGGATGTATCGCTAATTACTCTGAAGCTGGACGTGACGAAGTACTATCCTGACGAGCTGACCAACAGGGTCGAAGTCTGGGGCGGATACAACGGCGAGTGGGTATGCGCCTCCAACTTCAGCGCCCTCGAAATGGATTGGCTGTCATGCGGCCTCAATGATACGATCGCGGTGAAGAAGACCGCCGAGGTGGACGAGACGAACTCCAGCATAGTCCAGTACAGGGTCGAGGTCGTAAACAACAACGATGTGACAATGGTCGCCACGGCGACCGATTCGCTACCGGAAGGGATGGTGGTCGTCGACTCGTCGGTCCCCTTCGCCTCTTACGAGGACGGGATCATCGTTTGGAACCTGGTCGAGATCGGGCCCTTCGAGACGACGGTGATCGAGTACGCTGCCCAGGCCCTCTGGTCGGGGAGGTTTGAGAACTCTGTCGAGGTGGACGCCAGGTCCGTCGACGGGTCCGTCGTCCGGCCGGTCGGCGCGAGCAACGTCATCGAGGTCGGCGAGGTCGAGGAGGGCGGGGCTACCTCTTGCAACGGGTGGGAGCCTCCGGAATGGGGTTTCGTCTCAGTATGTGACGAAGGATGCGAGCTCGAGGGCTGAAGGGGAAGTACGTTACCTTTTTGGGGGGGGTGGCGTCTCCACCTTCCCCGTCTCGTCCCCGCTGGTCATATCCGGCGAGGGCGTCCTTCTGGATCGGCGGTCTGATTTTTATCGAATACCCCGCAGCTCTGCTGCGGGGTGCGCCGCCGCAACTTCGCATGAAAACCCACGAAAA
>DAQG01000082.1 GCA_002502785.1 Methanothrix harundinacea
TCACATTCGGCACGCTGCCTCCTCTTATTCCAGTGCGGCTCCAGATGACTCCAAATATCGCCATTAAAGCCACAGACCAGTACAGCGAATATTCCGGCTTTGTTCCATAGCCGTAAGATACATGAAGCACTGTATTGATGCAGCCGCTGGTAAAACTTTCACACGACCTATGTTTCATGTATTCATAGTAGCATTTATTGGCGTCGTCAAACCACCCCAGATCTCGATAATTCTTATATAAGGTCAAATAGGCCTCTTCGTCGAAAACCAGTTTGCTGTCTTTATCATCCCACCATACGATGGGCAGTTTATCATCCCCTTCGATGGCTTTCCATTTAAGCCGAATTTTTTTATCACATTGCGTTCGATTCAAGCAAAGCGTTGAAGTGTTGCTAAAATTGGCCCCTTCGAAAAGAGCATAACCACCGAATTTGGCTTCTTCGAACGTGACTGTTTCGCTAAAGTTTGCACCCTCGAAATTTGCATCGCCGTCGAACTGAGCTCCCACAAAAATGCCATTTCTGTTGAATAGAGAGTCGGAAAAGTCGGCATCTTTATGGAACTGAGTTTCGTTGTATTCAGCATCATCGCTGAAATTGGCCCTTTCGAAGTCGACATCGCTAATGAACTGGGTTTCAACAAAATCAGCATTGCCGCTGAAATTAACCAAACCAAAGCTGGCAACACCAACGAACTGGGCTTCTGAGAATTTTGTATAATGTCTAAAACTGGATGTATCGAATTCTGCGATTTCATTGAACTTAACAAGACTGAAGTCGACAATAGGTCCGGTGAAATTAGTACTACAAAATGACGCACTTCCGCTGAACTGGCACTTTGAGAAGGAGGCATTACCGCTGAAATTAACCCCATTAAAACAGGCATTGCCGCCAAACAGAGCCTCTCCAAAATAAGCATCGCTGCTGAACTTGCTCCCTGGGAAGTAGGCATTGCCGTTGAACAGGCTCTCCGAGAAGTAAGCATTGTCACTGAACAGGCACCCTGAGAATTTGGCATTGCCGCTGAAATTAACCCAACCTAAGCCGGCATTACCGCTGAACACTGCTCCATCGAAGCTGGCATTACCGCTGAAATTAACCCTACCGAAGTTGGCATTGCCACCGCTGAACTGCGCATTTTCGAAGTTGGCATCGTCGCTGAACATTGCTCCACCGAAGCTGGTATTACCGCTGAAATTAACCCTACCGAAGTTGGCATCGCCACCGCTGAACTGCGCATTTTCGAAGTAAGCTTCGCCACCGCTGAACTGCGCATTTTTGAAGTCGGCTTTGCCGCCGCTGAACTGCGCCTTGTAGAATTTGGCACCGCCGCTGAACACTGCCTCTCTGAAGTCGGCATCGCCGCTGAACTGGCTCGAGGTGAAGTTGGCATTTGCAGTGAAATTAGTGTCGGTAAAATCAACTTGCTCAAGGAAGATAACGTTACCTAAGTCCACATGGCCACGGATCTCAGATCCCAAAATTTTTATTGAGGATTTCACCATCTTTCTCTTTTTTGCCGGACCAGATTCGACCTGGGAGTTAGTTCTATTGGCCTGCTCTCTAGTGAAGTTCTTTGAATTGAGATCTCCGTTGATAATGACATTAGAGTACTCTGCTGGCTCACCCGATGCGATCTTAGCCAATACTTCACTCGCCATTAATACCTGACGAGAATCTGATTCGCCATATGCTGAGCTCACAATAAGGATCATCAGAATCAGCGCCAAGACCGTTTTCGCACCCGTCGGATCGCCCTCCGAGTGAAATCTTTGGCATTACACATTAAAAAAGCTTTTGATATACTCAGGAACGATGAAAAAAATCTTATAAATACTATTGTTAATAATTTTAACTTATACATAATAGTATTCTGCAATATATGTGCTTTAAAGACACTATTATATCGATATATATCGATTTATCAATTCAAATAAATGGTAATTGTAATACTTGCGAAAACTTAATAATTAATTAAATGATTACTAATAATCTACAGAGGTGGTTCGTTGTCAACAAGATTTAAGCTGTGCGTTTTGACTTTAGGCATAACGATCTTCGCCATAGGAGTTACAGATGCGTATACAATAGATATTTCGTACAACGGGAACGTTGGTACGTATCTGGTTAACGAGAACAGGCAGACACTATACCGTCATCAAGGAGATGGTCCGGGGTACAGCAACATCAACAGTTATGACTGGCCCCCCTTCTATACAGCGATTGTCGAAGTTCCAGGAAGTCTCAACTACTACGACTTTAGGACTATAAGAAGAAGTGACGGCACGTACCAGACGACATACAAAGACTGGCCGCTTTACCTTTACGGAAACAGGGGTCCGGGAGACGTATCCGGGAACGGTGTGAACAACATGTATGTCGTGTCTCCGACGATAGGCCCGCTCGAGTAGACGCCGACGAGATACTAAACTGAATACAGTCGAAATGGGAAAATTGGTGCGGGGGATGGGATTCGAACCCACGAACTCCTGCGAGACAAGGCCCTCAACCTTGCGCCTTTGACCTGGCTTGGCAACCCCCGCACTTTAGGGTTTATGCTATACTGCTTTTGCTCTTTTTACGCTAACTCGCTCAACTGCTCGCTGAGCGATGATGTGCGCCTCTTAATCTCGCCCGCAGCACTTACCACGAGCTCTTTTGCAGGCATCGATCCGTCGGTGTCGATCTTCATGACGAAGACGTCTTCGATCGGAACGACGTTGATCGCGCCGACCTCGCACTCGTTCACGCAGAGCTTGCAGAGGGAACAGTTCGTGGGGTCGGTGACCTCCAGCTTCCCCCCGATCTCCTTGATCACGAGTATCTTTCGCGGACAGACCTCGACGCACTTTCCACAGCTTTCGCACTGATCGCTGATCTGGATCACCGGCAGGTTCTTGTAGCCGCACTGGGTTCCGGTCTGCCACTTGGCGTGGACCGTGCCCCGGTTCAGGGTGACGATCCCCTCCAACATTAACTTTTCGCCCTCGCCCAGGATCGCGATCGGGATCTTTTCGAAAGCGACTTTTACTCCAGGATCTGCAAACCTCAGATCTCCGGAATGAACGGTGCAAGGACCCTCTGCTGTGAGGGTCATCCCCACCTGGCAGGCTGGACAGCCCGCGCCGCCACACTCGCACTCTTCAGGAACCGAGAAGAGGCTGAGGTCGTCAGCCTTAATCGGCACTAGGCCCAGCCTCAGTGAGAGCTGTTCGTCGAAGAGGACCGACGTATTGTCATAAATACTTATCTCATCGATGGCGAGGGACGGTACCTCTGAAAGGCAGGCCCTCCTTATCGCGTTAGCGAAGGCTGGCGTCACACCCTTAAGAAGGAACCTCGCCCGGCCCTCTCTCAGCTCTATCAGTTCCACCTGCAAAGCTTACACCCGTCTGCCCCTCTTTCCGCCGGACGGCTTGGTGCCGTCGTGGGGAATCGGGGTTACGTCCTCGATCCTGCCTATCTTGAGCCCGGCTCTCGCCAGGGCCCTGATGGCTGCCTGGGCGCCGGGTCCCGGAGACCTCTGCCCGTTTCCACCGGGGGCCCTGACCCTGACGTGGACGCCCATGATCCCGTTTGTCATGGCCTGCTCGGCGATCTGGCCCGCCATCTGCATGGCCGTGTAGGGCGAACTCTCGTCTCTCGCGGCCTTGACCACCATTCCGCCCGATACCTTGGCGATCGTCTCCGCGCCGGTGAGGTCGGTTATGGTGATGATCGTGTTGTTGAAGGAGGCGTATATGTGGGCCACGCCCCATTTTCCTTCTGCCATGTTTATCCTTCCACCTTGGGTATTCTGGTGGCCCTCTCAGGATGTGCTTCCTGAGCCATGGGCGAACCAGGGTAGTAATCGAGGGTCATCTCTTCGCCACGCTTCACGTAATATCCGGGAACGGTCACTTTCCGCCCCGTGATCTGAATGTGGCCGTGAGTTATGAACTGGCGAGCCTGCCTCAGGGACTTGGCGAGGCCTTGACGGTAGACCTGAGTCTGAAGCCTTCTTTCCAGAAGGTCCTCCACCTTTATGGAGAGGACGGAGTCGAGATCACCATCTTCCTTGAGCATCCCGAAGTTTTTGAGGTGTTCAAGCACGTCCGTCGCCTGAGCCTCAAGCCCGGTCTCTCCACGGGTTGTGGCGGCCAAAAGCTGACGGCTTACACGCCGGTACTTTCTGATGAGGCTCTGTGCCTTCCATACCTCTCTCTTGTTTCGAAGCCCGTAATTCTTGACAAGCTCCACCTCCTGAGCCATCCTGTCGGCTTCCCAGGGGTGGCGCGGAGTATCGTAACTCTTCCGACACTTACCAGGATATCCCATATCAACCCGCCTCGCTCACTTCTTCTTCCTGCTGACGCCCACGGTAGCTCCTCTTCGACCAGTGGACCGGGTCTTTTGGCCTCTCACACGGAGACCGCGCTCGTGCCTGATTCCCCTGTAGCTGCGGGTCTTCCTGATGATGTCCATCTCTTCCCTTTGGGTGAGCATCAGATCGATCCCCATCACGTGCCTATCTTCGCCGGTGAGGAGATCCTTTCTTCGGTTTTTCATCCAGACGGGTAGGTGGTCTTGGGCCGCCTCCACGATATCTCTCAGCTTGGATATCGCATCGTCTGAGAGCATGCCGAGAGTCTCGGTGGGGTCTAGCTCTGCCTTCTGGGTGAGCAGCCGGGCGTTCCGCCTGCCCATGCCCTTGATGCTGGTGAGCGCCATCTGAACGGGCTGATGACCGTTGAGGTCGGTGTTCAGTATGCGCACTATATGTTTCAGTTCTTCATTCTCTTCTGCCAAATTATTCCTCCAGAAATTAGAGGCTTCCAGGGCGGAGCCCGGATGCCCTCTGGAACAGCCCCGGATCATAGTCCGACGCCGCCCGCGCATCGACAAGTGCCGATGGGGCGAATGTAATCGCAAACGCTAATCCAAGCTTGAGATTCGCTACTGATACATAAGACTTATGGAGGGTGAGGAGGCTTGCGCCTTACTCTTCGCGAACCTCCACGTTGCAGCCGATCCTGGCTATCTCCTCGAAGAAGCCCGGATAGGAGACAGAAACTGATTCTGCAGTCTCTATTCTGGTCTTTCCTGCCACGAGCCCCGCTACCGTCAAGGCCATGACGATCCTGTGGTCGTGATGGCCGCTTACTATCGTGCCCTCGAGCTTTCCACCCTCTATCACCAGCCCGTCGGGCCGTTCTTTTATCTTCGCCCCCATCTTTGAGAGCTCAGTGGCCATGGCGTGGAGCCGATCGGTCTCTTTGTGGCGGACGTGCTCTGCGTTCTTGACGACGGTCCTTCCTTTGGCCAGGGCTCCCAGAACCGCTATGGTGGGGACGAGATCGGGGGTGAGGCTCGCGTCTACCTCGACCCCATAAAGCTCGCGCCCTTCGATAGCTAGGTCGCCCTTTTCGCGGTCCCAGGAGATCTTCGCCCCCATCTCCTGAAGGATGCCGACGATCGCCGAGTCGCCCTGCTTTGAAGGGCGAAGACCGCGAATCGTGAGATGCGAGCCCGTCACCGCCGCCGCTGCCAGGAGGTAAGAGGCGGAGGAGAAGTCGCCGGGAACTGTGTAGCCGCCCAAGTCGTAGCTCTGGCCGCCCTCGACGAAGAATCTGCGAAAATCGGTCTCGATCTTCGCTCCGGCCTCTTCCAGCATCTCACGGGTGATCTCGGCGTAGGGGCGGGACTTCAGCTCTCCATCAATCTCGATCTCGGAATCGTTCTCAGCGAGGGGGCAGGATATCAGAAGGGCCGAGAGGAACTGAGAGCTTACGCTCCCGTCGAGGACGGTCTTTCCGCCGCGAATTCTGCCCCTGATCACCAGGGGCGCGCAGTCGTTCTTCTTTATTGAGAAGGCCTCGGCACCGAGATCAGAGAGGGATTTTAGGAGGGGGCCGTTGGGCCTTCGCCTGATCGATGCGTCTCCCGTGAGGATTGCGCCCTCAGTGAGGGCCGCCACCGCGGACATGATCCTGAGAGTGGTTCCCGAGTTGTCAACGTCGATCACGTTATCGGGCGTTGAGGGCCTGCCCTCAACGCCGATCACCACCAGCTCCTCCTCCTGCCCCTCGATCTGGGCCCCGAAGGCCTCGGAGGCTTTGATTGTGGCCCTCGTGTCGGCGGATAAGAGCGGCCGTTTCACCGAGCCGCCGGGTCCCAAGGCGCTGATGGTGATCGCCCTGTGGGTGTAGCTCTTGGAGGGCGGGACCGAGACCACGCCCGAGACCTGGGAGCGCTCAACAGATGCTATCATCACTCATGGGATGGATGGGTGAGTATAAAAAATCGAGGCTTTTGTCGGTGATGGGAGACAGCCTGCGGGTTACATTCCCGAGATCGCCTTCGCCAAATCGACCACATCCTCGAGGCTCAGCTCCTGAGGCCTTCTTTCAAGAAGGTCGGGATCGATTCGCGATAGGACGTCGGAAGAGACCTTCATGGCGGCGAGGGATGTCTTCACCTTCTTCCGCCTCATGGAGAAGATGCCCCGTGTGAGGTCGTCAAAGACCTTCTCATCGACGGGGATCCGATTTTCGCGGGGCTGAAGGCGGACTATAGCCGACTCGACCTGAGGCATTGGCCGAAACGCTCCCCGAGGCACCCGTTCGAGGATCTCAGCCTCGGCGCGAAGGGTGACGTTGAGGGTGAGCCTGCCGTAGTCCTTGGTCCCGGATGAAGCCACCATCCTCTCAGCAAACTCCCTCTGGTACATCAAAACCGCGAGATCGAAAGGTCTCTCCAGAAGCCTGAAGGTGATCTTGGATGAGATCTGGTAAGGGAGGTTTGATATGATCTTGTTGTAATCGGGTAGACGGACCCTCAGGGCATCGCCTCTTATCACCTGGACGTTTGGAAAGCGCCCCTCCAGGGATGACGCGAGATTCGGGTCGACCTCGATGGCGAAGACGGTTCCCGCCCGGGCAGAGAGCACCTCGGTTAAGTTTCCGGTCCCAGGACCGATCTCCAGAACCCTGTCCTTTTCGGCCAGGGATGCGTAATCGCCAATCCGGCCGAGAACCCTCCGGTCGACGAGAAAATGTTGACCAAGCTTCTTCATGGGCTCGGGTCACCTTTAAAAATCATATATCAAAAGTTTGGGGAATGCGGGAGCGAGCGGCTCCAGCCCCCATCATCGCCGGCGCGGATCCGCTGTGAAGATCCGGTACTTTATTCGGTCGTCGACGATCTCGTCCTCGATCCGTTTTGCGATGAGCTTTTCGGGATTGTATATCCCCTTCACCCGCTCACAGAGATCATCAAAGCTCTTGAAGGTGCCCTTCTTTCGCTCCTTCAGGATCGCCCACATCAGCTTCTTACCGATCCCAGGCAAAAGTTCTAGCGCGTGCATCCTGGTGGTCAGGGGGCCTGCCTCGTTGAAGAAGCGAAGGTAGTATCCCTCCTTCTCCAGGACGATCTTCTGGAGGGCGTAGGGAAGCTCGACTTTTGCGCCCTGGGTGAGATCTTCGTAGCCGATCCTGCGGTTGACCCGATCTATGACCGGCCGGTCTTTGCCAACGAGCATGACTTTGACTCCGATCTCAGGCACAGAGCCCTCCTTCGGTGACATCTCCATCAGCACGAAGTCCCTTTCGCCTACCGCCTGAACGATGGGCCTCTTTTGATACCGGCCCATCGAGTCCGAGACGTGCCCGTAGGGCAGGTAGTCGAGAACCCAAGCTGTCTCTTCGCGCCGTGGAGATCTGCCCGAGGACATACTTATCCTCTCAATCGGATGTTTATCCTCTCAGCACTATGTCGAGTATAGCGTCGAGATCCTCGTCTGTGAGGGTGAACCGCTCTTTGGCGTAGAGTGCCCTGATCTCGTCCTTTGTCTTTGGCCGGATGTCGGTGATCTTAGTTGCGATCTCTGGAGTCATCTTATCGAGCCCGGAGAACTCCTCCACCATTTTGCGGCTCTCTACGGCCGTCCCCTGAGAGAAGATGTCAGCGTGTTTGATCGCCCTTCTCAGCTCGTAGCCCAGCTCTTCGGGCTCTTCGGCCCTCTTGAGCCTTATCTCCTCCAGGGCCTCTTTGACCTCGGCGAGGGTCGTGAGCTCTTCGCTCAAAATATCTTTGACGATCATCTTAATTCTGGGGTTTCAGATGTTCCGGGAGGGATATGACAGTCTTGAGGGCGTTTCCGTCCCTGACTTCCAGCACGTAAGCCCTGCCCCTCCGGCCCAAGACCTTGCCGGTCTTTCCGTGGAACTTGGGGTTGGGCATTCCTCTGTGTATGCTCGGGTCCAGAACTATGTGGACCATCTGGCCGTCGCTGAAGTCCTGGATCGCCCTGCTCACGGGGGATATCCCCCGCGCTCTGACCGATTTGCTCAGCTTGTCTCTAGTCCGTTTTCGTACACCGTGTGACTTGGGCATCTGCCTCTCCACCTACATTTATTACGTCCAGCTCTGCCACCCTCGCCTCAACTCCGAGAAGGCCCGAAAGGCTCGGCTTCGTCCTTCCGTCGTCTCCAGATACCAGTTCTTTTACGTAAAGGCCGCTGGACCCTCTGAGGGTCATCCTTGCGGTCTTGCTCGTGAACTGGTCAAGCCGAAAGTCGAGGACCTCCCTTTTGCGGACCTTGTCGGCCCTCCGGTGAGAGACTCGGGTTGGCGTGCGCTGTTCAACCAAGCCGACCAGTTTGTTTAGAACTGATTTAAGCTTTTCTTCTGGTACTTCGTCCCCGAATTCCACCAGCATCGAGTAGGTCTTCTCGAAAAGTGCCGTCTTAAGGTGCTCGACCGTCGCCTTTTCGGTGAATTTGAGATCCAGGACCTCAACCTTCCCTGCGGCCCGACGGTTGATCTCCTCCTGGAGACGAATCAAGTCCATGGCCCGGATCCTGGGCGAGACTGCCTCCACCACGAAGGGCCTGCCCGTCCCGAGCATCCTCGCGTCGATGTCCTCTCTGCCCGAGCCGTGAAAGACAGTGTCGTCGCACCTGGCGGCCTCGATTATGGGGTCTCGGATCAGCTCGTCCACCGACTCGGGGTACCTGCGGCCAGTATAGTTGCAGCTCTCGCACCCGCTCCCGCCGCATTCGCGGCATGGCCACCTGGTCTGGGGAAAGCCCCGGACCAGCTTTCGATACCTGCCCTCGATGTAGAGGGAGGCGACCTGGACGTTCACCTGCCCCTCTTTCAGGTTCAGGACCGCGAGGACGTCAGGCGAGCTGAAGCTCGTGGTCTTTTTTGTCCTCTCAGCGATCCTCTTTCCAACCTCGCGGTTCAGCTCCGACTTCATCGGTTCGGCGTGCCTGGACCCGCCGTCCGCCAGGATAAGCTCCTCGTTTTCGGCAAGAAGGCCGCTCATCTTGGTGCCGACGAGAAAAGTCTCATGCTCGATGTGGCGTAGCTCCCTTTCCGCGGCCTCAGCCCAGCGGTCCAGTTTTTCCGGCTCCATCTCCCCAAGACAGACCCAGCACCGCTCCGGCATGCCCTCCTCGCCCAGCTTCAGCCTCGCGCTCTTGGAGCTTGGAGCAAGCTCTTTCAAAAGGTCCCGGCCCGATTCGTTCAGGGACCCGGCCATGGATAGGAAGGTCTTGATGGCCCCGCCCCGTTCCGCGTTCGTCAAACCCGTCGAGAGCATCGCGAACTGCCGCCCAAGACAGCTGTCGCAGATGGGGCCGAGACGAAGGATCCTTCTTGCAACCTCCGTCAGGTTGACAACGTTATTCTCCATTTCATCAGTGCTCATGTTGACGCGTCTCTTTTTCGTCTATTTTTCGTCCATCTCGGCTGATGCTTCTCTTCTATCCAGCTCATTGTTTATCAGCACTATGCAGTGGTCTGCGTGGAGGCTGATAGGTCCCACGGAGACGATCTTTGATCCCAGACCCTCCAGGAAGGCCTCGTCCACCTCAGATAGACCGATATGGTCTCCAAGGACGAACGTTCCATCCCCGACCGAGGAGAGGCCGCGAAAGTCAGATCCGTCCTCTCTTAAATAGTAGGTCGTCCCCTCACCGAAGACCTCCAGGTCCGCAAGATCCCCGGCTCGGACGAAGATTCCCGGCGTCGACTTTCGCCATTCAGAATCCGCCTCCAGGGCCAGGGCTTTTTTCAGCAGAGCCGCCGTCGTCCTCTCGTCCGGGTTGAGGTGGCGCAGGTCCCGGCCCCGGAGTTGGACTGTCTTTGGGGAAGGGCCACCTCGGAATATCAGGTAGATCTGGACGTCCCTTCTTATCCCGTGGGAGAGGACGAAGGCCGAGTTGATGCACCTGCAGAGTATGTCGATCCTTCCGGAGGTGCCTGGGATGTCCTCGAGAGAGAAGTCGGGGTTCGTCGTCGCGAGGTTTCCCACCACTACGAAGTTACACATGGGACAGTTGATGGAGGGCCGAGTAGATCCCCTTTTCGTTTTAGAGAATATGCTTATATAGAATACGTCCGCCATCATTGACTGGAAATTAAGATAGAAGTGACGATCACCATGAAAGAATCCTCGCTTTTCCTCCTTTGCTTGCTAGCTCTTACGATCCTGGCCGCTTCATCATCCTCAGAGATGGGCGATGAATATCAGGTTATTGAGCACGATGGCCCTTCAATCGCCGAAATCTGTCAAGTTCAGGCAGAATATGAGACAGATGCCGACGCCCAGTCTATCAGCCGGATGATGGAGCTCACCGGGATATCTGCGCTTCATGATCGGAACATCACGGGAAAAGGAATAACCATCGCCCTCCTGGACAGCCAGTTCTATTACGACAACGAGACTGCCGAGAAGCTCACCTCGGATCTTGTTCCCGTTTACAACGGAAGCTACCGGAAATACGAGGTCCATGGGATCGCATGTGCAGAGCTGATATCCGAGATCGCCCCGGACGTGAAATTGTATCTGGTGGAGGCTGGCGGAACTGAAACGGACGTCACGAACGCCGTAGAGAGGCTGATGAAGCTGGACGAACATATAGACATAGTATCATGCTCGTCGGACTTCCCCTTCGGCAGGTTCGATGGCAAGGACGAATTGTGCAAAGAGGTCGAGAAGATGACCTCGAACGGTACTCTCTGGATCAACGCCGCCGGAAACCAGGCACTTTGTCACTGGTCCGGCGAGTTCAAAGACCCTGACGGAAACGGGTACAACAACTTCTCACCAGAAGACGAGAGCATAAATTTGACCCTGGTGAAAGGCGAAGCCGTCGGCCTCTGGCTGAGCTGGGAGGACGACTGGGATAGAGCGATCCTGGACTACGACCTGCGCCTAGACCACCCCAGCCGGGGGTACTCGATATCAGACAACTCCCAGAAGGGCTACAGGGGTCAAAAGCCGGCAGAGACGATACACCTCCTCGCCCCGGAGGACGGGACGTATCAGATAAAGATAAGGAGATACGACGCTCCCGACGTCCCCGTTCGTTTCCACCTCTTCACTACCCAAGACCTGGACGAGTACCAGGTTCAAGACTCCAGCATCGGAATTTTGGGGTGCTGCCAAAACGTGATAACCGTGGGGGCGATCAACCTATCGACCTTTGATATCCAGCCCTACAGCTCGAGGGGCCCCACAAAGGACGGACGACAAAAACCGGACCTTGTGGCCCCGAACAACGTGACGACCTTCTCCTACATCTCCGAAGCCTTCGTGGGAACTTCTGCATCCGCCCCCTACGTGGCGGGATGCGCGGCCTTGATCATGGAGATCTTTAAGGACGAGCCGGATTTGGACACGAAAAAAGTACTGATCGAGAGCGCCACGGACCTCGGACCCAAGGGCGCCGATAACATCTACGGTTACGGCCTTGTGAACCTGAGCAACCTGGAAGTGAATCGATGATCGACTTGAAAAATATACTTTTTATAATGGTCTTGTCGGCTGCCCTTCTCATCCCCGGAAGCGCCCAGACTGAGGAGTTCAACAGCCTGGAGTACGGTTTCTCTGTGGAGTATCAAAGGGAGTTGGACATTGACCTGCTCAACCCCGATTTCACCGCGGGCGTCGAGGACGTGGTCGTAGAATTCACCGCTCCTGGCGTGATGCAGATCTATGTAGGTGCTTCAGAACGGAGAGGTTTATCTCTGGATCGGTTCGCCTCCAGGACGGAATCGGATTACGAAGAATCTGGTGACCGTTTCGAGGTGATGAACACCGCCAAGAAAGACACCAACGGCGTCGAATCCCTGGAGAAGGAGTACCTCCTCGAAGACGAGACGGGCGTTTATCTCATGAAAGACGTCTTTTTTGAGGGCGACGACCTGGTCTACCACATATCTTGCAGGGCAGCCCAGTCGGAGTATAGAAGAGCCGATCTACTCTACTTCAGCAGTTTCATAGATTCGTTCAGGGTGGATCCCATAAATGAAACCGTTACCGGAGACTGGATTCAGACCGCAAAGCCCGTCTGGTCTTCGCCAGCCTTGGCCGATATCGACGATGACGGAAAGCAGGAGATGGTGGTTGGGACGAACGTGGGCAAGCTCTACGTCTTCAACCAGGACGGCACCAGGGTGGCCGGGTTCCCAACGACGGCGGAAGACTACATCCGATCCTCCCCCGCCGTCGCTGACCTCGACGGTGATGGGTCCCTGGATATCGTGGTGGGGTCAGACGATGACAGGCTCTACGCCTGGGACGGCAAGGGCGACCCCCTTCCGGGATTTCCGAAGCTTACATCAAACGACGTCGCCTCGTCGCCAGCCATAGGCGACCTCAACGGTGACGGGCTTCTCGAGATCGTGGTGGGGTCGAACGACCGGGGGATATACGCCTTGAAAAGCGACGGATCTCCTGTCTGCGGCTTTCCGCTGATCACAGCAAACCCGGTCTGGTTCTCTCCGGCTCTGGCCGACCTGAACGGTGATGGCAATCTCGAGATGGTTGTGGGCTCCAAGAAGTTGGGTGAGGACATCATAGCGATGTTTCTGGGCTCGTACACCGGCCAGGTTTACGCTGCGGACTACGGTGGATATCCCCTTCCGAGATTTCCCGTCGACCTGAGCAGCCCCACTCTCAGCGACCTCGAGGGTAGCGCCATAGGATACTCATCGCCGATTCTGGCGGATCTGAACGGCGACGGCAACTTCGAGATAATAATGGGGGCTTTGGACGGCCTTTACGTTCTGACCCGAGAAGGCGAAGATCTGAGGCGATTTCCCAGAAAGACGAGCGGCTCGCTCCAAGACAGCTTCATGGCCGCCGGAGACGTGGACGGCGACGGAAATGTCGAGATGGCGGCAGGCGCCACCGACGGCAGGCTCTACCTCTGGAAGAGCGACGGCACCGATTATCCTGGCTTTCCCATCCAGACCGGCGGGTACGTAAAGAGCATCTCCCTCGGCGACATCGACGGCGACGGCGAGCAGGAGATTGTAGGGGGGTCCTGGGACAACAGGGTTCACGCCTGGAACCTGGGCGGAACCGAAGTTTCAGGGTTCCCTAAGGTCACCCTCGGAAACGTCGACACGACGCCCACCCTCGGTGACCTCGACGGTGACGGAACCCTGGAGATGGTGGCGGGATCTGACGACGCTCGCATCTACATCTGGGAGATCTCGGACTCTTTTGGAGAGCTCGAATGGCCCATGATCAGGCAGAACCTTTGCCACACCGGCACCGTGCCCCGGTGACGTGCGACGAATGGCTGCTTTTTATATTTTTACCAAAATGCGAGTTGCATTTTGGTGGCGGCATCATCTATATATTCAACAATCTAAATGAGCATGGTGATCCTTTGAAAAAGACGATCTTACTGCTGGCAGCCCTCTTTTGCTGTGCTGCCCTCGGCATCGTCGGTTCGTCTCTGGCCGAAGATGGAACGGCAGCAGAAGAGGTTCTGGAGTACGACAGCGGATTTTGGACTGATCTCTTTACCACCCCGTACGAGATCGCAGAGACTGTGAAGTTCACGCCCCCTCGAGCGCCTTGGACGCTGACCAGCATACGAATCGCCGGGTGGGACGGCTTCGATAACGAAACCTTGCCCGAAGAGAGGACGATATATTTAGAGGTCCGAGACGAGAACTTGAACTTGCTCTATCATTTCACCGACTCTCAACTTCCGTACTTTACATACTTGTCACCGGTAATGGCAGAGATTGAAGTTCCGCCCACGGTCGTGGATGGCGATTTCTACGTCTGCTTCTACGATCGTGGGGCCCTCGGAGTTGCGTACAACGACACCGAGCCCAGCGGCAGGTCTTACCTCTATGACAGGTTCACTGGCGAGCTTATGTCAGCCGAGGCGAAGGCGGAGGGGTCCGAAGAGGCGGTCCCCATAAACTGGTTGATACGAGCGGTCGGGCACTGAAAAAAGCCCGGCCTCCTTTCCCATTATGTCCCAGAGAATTTTCGGCCCGTGCGTCTGTCTCGGCGGCATGCCCGGCATCGGAAGCGTCGGGAAGGTGGCCGCAGACTACATCGGCACAGCCCTGGAATGCCACACATTTCAGCTGATGGTATCCACCGGGTTTCCGCCCGAGGTCCCCGTAGAGGACGGTATCGCAAGGGCCCTCCAGGTGGAGCTGAAGGCCCCCGAAGGCCGGGACGACCTTTTGATCCTCTCCGGGGATGCCCAGCCCCTGAAGCCGCCCCACGCGTACAACTTGGCAGGAGAGATCCTGAAGGCTCTGAAGTCCTTCGAGGTTACGGACTTGATCACCCTCGCCGCCTACGTCGGCAGCTCCGTGGAGATGATCTATGGCGTCACCACAGATCCGGATCTTGCCCTAGACCTGGAAGAAAATGGCGTCTCTTTACTCAGAAACGGGATCGTCGGCGGCCTCAACGGAATCCTGGTCGGCCTTTGCCCCTTCTACGGGATGCGGGGTGTCTGCCTCATGGGAAAGACCGACGGTAAGAAGCCCGTCGATCTTTTGGCCGCAGAGAACCTAATCGAGGCCGCAAGCACCCTTCTCAACCTGGAGGTTTCTTTGGAGGGGCTCAACTGGGTCCCGAAAGAGGAACCTGAGGTGGATGAAGCGACGGAACGAACACATCGGCGCGAGGACGACTCTCACGCCGGATACGTATGATCTTTTTATAACGGGTTCAGGTGGGCTTCTCCAACGCCTATACGGTCCTCACCACCAGGGTGCCCTGGGAGACCCCGACCTTCATGGAGACCGGCTCGCACTTGGCTCTCATGACGTAGATGAGCCGTTCCTTCAGGAGGTCGTCGAACTCGGTCATCGTCTCGAAGTTGCCCATCCCCTTGGCGATGACGAGCCAGTCGTCTGCCATCAGGATGTCCAGAAGTTCGGATCTTGCCTCCTTCAGGGAGAGTCCGATGACCGAGCCCGTGGGCTCGATCGATAGTTTTGTCATCGACTTCACTTCCGCAGCGGTGACGTCGTTTAGGACCGGCTCGGTCTTGGGGCCGATGACGACCGATTTCCCCATCTTCTCCAGCTTCTCGATGACGAAAAGGTCGAAGACGATCTCACCGGCGTTGTCGGTGAGGTAGAGGATCTTCTCGAACCGGTCGATGCGGCGGCGGGCCTCCTCCAGGTCTCCGTCAAGTTTCTCCATCAGGGTGTCGAAAAAGACGTCCTCGAAAGAATCGACGTCGAAATCGTGGCCCTTCACGCCCCACTCCATGGAGTTTGCGGCGGCGGCGATCCTGATCAGGGCCTCGAGCTTGTCCTCGGACTCATCGTAAAACCGTCTCGTAAGAGGGAGCAGATCTGTTGCCACTTGGTTGCTCTCGGCTTTCATTTCGCGGTAGGGGTCGGGATTTTTGCTCCTTCTCTTCATGATCCGCTCCCGCTCGGTCCCCACCACCGAGGGGACCTCTCCTTTGTGGTGGGCCATGAAGTCTAGGAGCTCCTCCATCGCCTCCCTCTTCGAATCGTCTTCGGAGAATAGCAAGTCGCACTCGAACTTGGCCCGGTCGAGGATGCAGCTGTAGCAGTTCGAGGCCATCTTCACCGCCATCACCTCCCTGCAAGGACCGATATCACCTCGGGAATCGCCTTCGACGCCACCTCTGGGACAGACCCACCGCTGAGTACGAAGACTATGCCCTTCCCGCCTGCGGCGTCCTTGATGATCCTCGCCATCTTGGGGTAGGCGACTGTGGTGAGCTCAAAACCGCCGTAGTCGTCGGCGTGAGAGTCGTGGCCGAATATTACAAAGCAGATCTGAAAATCGAAGTTCTTGGCCATCTCCATGGCGCTCTCAAGCTCGCTCAAAAACGTATCGTCTTTGGCATCAAACCCGATCCCGACGTCGTAGTTATTCTTAATCCCGTCGAAGTTGGAGCTCTGCTGGTGGTTGAAGTTTATGTGGTAGACGTTGGGGTCATCTCCGAAGAAGTTTCTAGTGCCGTCGCCGAAGTGGGGGTCGACGTCCACGATCAAAAACCTCTCTAGGCCCATCTCTCTCAACCTCATGATAGCTATCGCCACGTCATTGAAGTAGCAGAATCCCCAGCAGCTCCCTGGGCTTGCGTGGTGGCCTGCGGTCCCCGTGTAAGCAAAGGCGTTCTCGGCCTCGCCCTTCGCCACCATCTCCGCGGCCTTGAGGACGCTTCCCGCCGAGAGGAGGGCGACGTCGTAATACATCCGGTTGTAAGACTCGCTTCTCATGCTCTCCATGTGCTCGGGGGTGTGGGCCTTTTCGACGAGTTTGAGCGGTGCGGGCTCGGGCTCGAAGACCTGGACATCGTCGCCCTCCAAAAGGCCAGAATTCGCCAGGGCTTCAAAAGAGGGTTTGATGCGGGCCTTGAGGACGCTATGCCCCTTCGACCCGAAATCCTCGTGATAGATAACGGAAACCAACATGGCCCCTAGGTTTCCGATCGACCTTATAAAACGTTCCTTTCCGAGCCTCTAGATCTGGGAGTACCTCGGATACCTCTCGAGGAGCATCCCCTCGACGAAGATCGGCGTTTCCCTGAGGGCGTCGTTGGCGGCCCTTTGGACCTCCCAGTCCTTGCTGGAGTATATGGTGAAGAGCGGCTCCCCCTTCTTCACGACCTCGCCCATCTTCTTGTGGATTCTGACACCGGCCTTCTTGTCGGCGGGGGCGCCGGCGTTCCTCGCTATCTCGATTATCCTCTTGTTGTCGAAGGAGATGACGTAGCCGTTCGTCGGGGCGAGGATGTCATGCGTGTACTCGCCAATCTCGATCTCGCTGCTCTTGACCTTGGGGTCGCCCCCCTGAGCCTCGATGATCTCCATCATCTTCTGGTGGGCTTTGCCGCTGGTGAGGATCCTCTCGGCCATGGCCCTCCCCTCGCCTCGGGCGGCGACGCAACCCATCCCGGCGCTGCACCCGATTTCGAGCAGTATCCCGGCCAGGGAGAGGCTCTTCTCCCGGAGGCTGTTTGGCCCCTGGCCGCTCTCGAGCATGGTGAGGGCCTCTTTCACCTCCAGGGCCGGGCCCACCGTCCTTCCCACGGGCGAGGCGCCGAAGGTCATGGCGCACTCGACCCTGATCCCGAGCCGGTCCCCAAGGTCGATGAGGTCTTTGGCCATAGACCTTCCGTCAGCGGCCGTCGGCAACTTCGTTCCGGGGCCCACGGGCATGTCCATCACCACTGAGTCTGCGCCCACCGCCCCCTTCTTGGCCATTATCGATGCCAGCATCTGGCTGTAGGGGTCGATGGTGAGGGCGTACTCGGCCCTTATCAGCTTGTCGTCAGCGGGAGCGATGTTCGTCGCCCCGCCCCAGGCGAGAATTCCGCCCACGCTTTCTGCGATCTCCTTGATCTCATCGGCGGAAAACTCCACGGGAGCCAGAATCTCCATCAGGTCTGATGTACCCCCGGCCCCGGTGATGGCTCTTGAGCTTGTCTTTGGGATGAGAAGGCCCGCGGCCGCCACGATCGGGACCACCAGGAGGGAGACCTTGTTTCCGGGAACTCCGCCGATGCTGTGCTTGTCGACCACGGGGTGGGTGTCGAAGTGGATCCGCTCCCCTGTCTCGATCATAGCCCTCGTCAGCCACTCGGTCTCCTGGGAGTCGAAGTTTCTTATGTAGAGGGTGGTGAGGTAGGCGGAGATTTCGACGTCGCTCAGGTTGTTGTCGACGATGTCCTGGACGATCGTCCTGATCTGGTCTTCGGTGAGCTTCTCCTGGTCCATGATCCTCTTGATGTAGCTGACCGAGGCGGGCTTGGCCGCTGGAGCCACGTCCACCTCTCTCGCCTCCCCGATCTTCTGGTGGGCCTCGGTGAATATCCCAACTTTCCCGGGCTCCACCATCTGGGTGGTGACGTCCAGGATCGCGGTGAAGGAGGCGCCTTTTGCCTTCACCCTGACCCGATCGCCGGCGTTCATGCCCATCTCTCTTGCGTCGGCCAGGTTCAGCATCACCTTGTACTGTCCTATTTCAATGTCGAAGGGGTTGACCTCGAATAACATGTTGAACCTCTTTTCGCTTCGGAAGTAAGATAGATTTCAGCCTTCAAACGTTCGTATATCTGATCTCAAGCCTTAATTAATTCTCTCTTCTGCAGGGCAAACTATCTTGCGCCAGTCTCGGGATAGATCCTTGAGGCTGTCGATCATCTCCGAGACCTTCCTTTTGGCCTCGACGTGGTCGGTGTTGCAGACTATCCGAAACTCGTCCCTGGACTCGATGATCATGACGTCCGCCCCAAAGATCGGCCAGGATAGGTCCACAGCGGCAAGGGAGATATCCCGCCATGTGGATGGCCTCTCCCTGACAAACTCGCTTGCGATCGCCAAGGCCGATTCGACTCCGGCTCTCATTCCATCGGAGAGGTCGATTCTCGTCCAGAAGTCGTAGTCGTCCCTCATCTTGGGGTACAGCTCTCTTATTGCCGTTTCGATGTAGAGGTTGTAGGCGACGGTTCTCGTGGGGTCGAAGGAGAGGACGCCGCACCTTGCGATCCTGTCCAGGTTTTCCCTTGCCCTCGGAAAGTAGGCGGGAAATATCTCGGGGTCGGTCCTGCAGATGATCCTCTCTATCCCCAGGTCGACGAGGACGTTCATCATCTCAAGAGCGATCTTAGCGCAGAACCCGCACCCTGAACCTATGTGATGTTTCATCACCTTCTCCTCGAAGAGGACGTGGTAGAACTCGTGGAGGAGGGGGTAAGGCTCGGGCTCCGAGAGGTATATCCGATAACCGTCCCGCTCCTGGACCGTCCTCCCGAGGACGAAGGGCTCCTCGCTGATCTCGACCTCCACGTCGACATCGAGCCTCCAGGCCTTCTTCAGCCCATCTACGATCTTGATGAGGCCTTCTCCAGAAGGGTCAGAGATCGGATCCACTCTCCCTTTGCCACTCTCGACGTTCCTACCACGAGCCTTTTGCCGTCCCTCGTCTCCTCAACGACGCCGCAGGCCTCGATCCTTTCCCCCGGTTGGGCCTGGCCTGCGTAGGTGTGGGTGTAACAGAGGATCTCAGGGATCTCGACGTGGTCGATCTCGAAGACAGCGGGGTTGTCGAAGGCAAACTCCGCGTCGAGAACGCGCCCCTCGATCTTTCGCCGTCCCAATTTTTTACCCGGTGGGAAAGGCGGCCTGATCTGGTCCCAGTCCCTGGTGAAGAGAAGGTCGAAGTAGGTTTTATCCACAAGCCCCCGGTTTCCCTTTCTCTTCTCGTGGAGGATGAACTCGTCGCGATCGATCTCCGGAACCCTCTTGTTGTAAATCTTATCCCAGGTGGCCTCGTCAAGGTCCTGGATTCGTCCGTCCTCTTTTTTGGCCCTCTCTACGACGTCCCTTGCCCGCCACCAGTCGCTCCCGTAGACGAGAAAATCTATATCGGAACTTGGCCCTTCAAGCCCCACAAGCATCGAGCCCGTGATCCCCATGCTCCCCTGGGGAATTCCACCTTCTTTCAGGACTGAGACTATCTTTCCGACCCGCAGGTCTCGTTCCGCAACCTTTGGAAGCTCCTTTTCCGGCCTGTAGAGCCGAAGAATGTCCTCCTCCGGGACGACGTGGACGTCCTGAACGTACTCGGGTTTTTCCCTTCGGAGAAACTCGTATGCCATCTCGAAGTCGAGCTTTCGGTATCTAACGCCCTCGGCTGTCCTCTCACCCTTTGGGTCTGGAACGTACCTGAGCATGCACCTGATCCCCTCGGGGTGGTGGTAGTCGACGACGGCGAATATCCAGCCGTCGACGGTCTGGAAGAAGTCTCTGATTCTCGCGTTCATCCTAAAAGCTCCCGCGCCCTGTCCATTCCTGCCCCTTCCCTGATCACCTTTCTCGCCGCAAGGTCGACGAGGGTCGATGGCCGGGCGAACCTGGATCTTCCCCCGTCCAGAACTATGTCGACCTTTTCTGCGATCTTTGGGTCCAGCTCCTCCAGGCTTGCAGGCGGCGGGTTGCCCGAGAGGTTTGCGCTCGTCGAGGTGATGGGCCCCGTCATCCCGATCAGCTCCAATGCCATCGGATGGTCCGGGAACCTTATCCCCACAAGAGGCGATCCGGCCGTGACGGGGTCGGGTAGGTCTGGGTTTCTTTCGACGAGGACCGTGATGGGGCCCGGCAGCATTTTTCTTAGGAGGGGCATGTCTCTTTCATCGATTGAGGCGACCTGCTCGATCATCTCGAAGCTGGCAACGGCAACCGATAGAGGCATCTTGCGGGCCCGACCTTTGATCTCGAAGACCCTATCCACCGCCTCGGGGATGAAGACTGACGCCCCGATCCCGTATACCGTCTCCGTCGGGTATACCGCCGTTCCCCCACGGGCCAGGACCTCCGCCACCTCGTTGATCGTTTTCGGCATCATTTCTTCTTGATGGAGGCGATGTCGCCCAGGGTCAGGCCCCTTCCGCCTTTGCCCGACTTCCATTCCTCGTCGCCAACCATGTCCGTCAGCTTTACGTTCAGCTCCCTCTCGAGCTTGATCCTCACCGAGTCCTCGGGAACGATCTCGTGCCGTTCGATCTTTCTGATGAGGGATGCCTTCTCCTTGATCTTGATTCCCAGCTCCTCCGGCGTCAGATCCATCCCTTCCCGGGCCTCTTTCACGATCCGGCCGTATTCGGGGACTATCTCTGGCATCTCCCTGAACTCGTCGCGACGGGGCCTGGGCTTGGGTGGTGCTCTGAAGGCCCGCTCTTGGGGAACGACCTTTCTGGGTACAGGTGAAAACTTGTCTGCGACCTCTCCAAACCGGACGCAGCTGTTGCAGACCTGCAGTTCAGATCCGTCGATCACCACTTTTCTTGGTTTACCGGAGACCTCTGTACCGCATATCTCACACTGCATATTCGCTCATCTCGGAAAAGTTTAATAGCAGTCAACGTTAAATACGCTTTGGAGATCCCATGGACGAATCGCGAGTCGGCGCTGATTTTTCGCGCTACCTGATGGACCGGATGCGCCAGCTCGAAGAGCGAAACCTCGCTCTTCGAGAGCAGAAGGATCGGGTGGAGGGCGAAAAGCGCATCATGGAGAACCAGAAGCTCAAGTTCGAGCGCGAGGTTAGAAAGCTGAGGAGCGAGCTTGAGCGTCTTAGGACGGGGCCTCTGATCGTGGGCACGATCCTGGACGTTCTGGACGACAACCGTGTGGTGGTCAAAAGCAGCACAGGACCTCGATTCGTGGTCAACGTCTCTCAGTTCATTGAGGGAGACCTCAGGCCCGGAACCAGGGTCGCCCTGAACCAGCAGTCATTTTCCGTTATGTTCGCCCTACCGTCGTCTCACGATCCAGCGGTCTTCGGCATGGAGATTGAAGATGCTCCCGACGTTGATTTCGGCCAGATAGGCGGGCTTGAAGACCAGATATCTGAGATCAGGGAGATTGTGGAGCTGCCGCTGAAGAGGCCCGACCTCTTCATCAAGGTGGGGATAGAGCCGCCAAAGGGCGTTCTCCTCTACGGTCCCCCCGGAACCGGAAAGACCCTTCTCGCAAAAGCCGTCGCCTGCAGCACCGAGGCCACCTTCCTGCGGGTGGTGGGAAGCGAGCTTGTCCAGAAGTACATCGGCGAGGGCGCGAGGATGGTGAGGGAGCTCTTCGAGCTCGCCCAGAACAAGGCTCCTGCCATAATCTTCGTCGACGAGCTGGACGCCATCGGATCGAAGAGGATGGACGGGGCGACGAGCGGCGATCGCGAGGTTCAGAGGACCCTTATGCAGCTTCTGGCGGAGATGGACGGCTTTGACCCCCGAGGCGAGGTGAAGCTGATCGCCGCCACCAACAGGCCCGACATGCTCGACCCGGCCCTCCTCCGTCCCGGCAGGTTCGACCGGTTGATCTACGTTCCCCTGCCGAACAAGGGGGGCAGGCATTCGATTCTGGCGATTCATACCGGTTTCATGAACCTCCATCCTGATGTGGACCTGAAACGGATCGCCGATGCCGCCGAGGGCGCGAGCGGTGCAGACCTGAAGGCCCTGGCGACGGAGGCCGGGATGTTCGCGATCCGGGAGGAGAGGGACGTCGTCTGCCACCGGGACTTCGAGCGGGCCCGCTCCAAGATCGCAGATTCTCATTCCGATACGACCAAAGAGGTCTCTGAAGTGGCCTTCGGCCAGTACGCCTGAAGAGACGCTTAATAGACCTCCACGAACCACCATTTTTCACCGGCCGGGCAAATTAACTCAGGAGCGTCGCCTACGTTGCGGGAATGAGCTTTTCAGAGTTGACCTGCCTGCCGGTAGACGACATCGAAGGGAACCCTCTTTTGCGGCGAGAAGCGTTATATATCACCTCACCATATTTGAAAAGCATCTCAAATTTGAGGGGGAGGTTAACCGAAGTTGAAATTCTGAAGAGACTCGCCCTTATCGGGGCGATGAAAAAAGAAGTTAACTTATCATCCTCGACCTTCGCCTCGTCGATCGGATCAAGCCCCCAGACCGCATCAAGGAGGCTCTCTGCCCTGGAAGAGGAGGGCTACATCGCGAGGATCGTGTCCAACGAAGGCCAGAGGGTGAGGATAACTGACGAGGGCGTCCTGAGGCTGAAGGCGGAGTACAGGGACTACCAAAAGATCTTCGAAGATTTGCAGGTCGTCAGGATCAGAGGTAGGGTCGCAGCGGGCCTGGGTGAGGGGCAATACTACATATCAAGGGCAGGTTACAGGCTGCAGTTTTCCGATAAGCTGGGCTTTGATCCCTCCCCCGGCACTTTGAACTTGAAGCTCAATGAGCCCTTCGCCCTCAACGACTCCGATTCCAAATCGGTCAGGATCGAGGGCTTCTGTGACGAGGGCAGAACCTTCGGCGCGTGCTGGTGCCGTCCCGTCAAGATCAACGGCATAAAGGGTGCCATCGTGAGGCCTGAGCGGACGAGCTATCCTGCGAGCCTTTTGGAGCTGATAGCCCCCGTCAACCTTAGGGAGGCCCTGGGCCTTTCGGACGGGGACGAGGTGGAGGTGGCTTTGGAATGACCGGATTTACGGGAGGAAGTGAGAACGGGTCGAGGGAGAACCGGGCGGCCAGGGCTTTGGCGGCGGCAGAGGCCCTGAAGAGGGGGGAGGTCGTCCTCCTCTACGACTTCGACGACCGGGAGCGGGAGACTGACCTCGTCATAGCCGCAGAGTTTGTGACCCCCAAGCATGTCTGGCAGCTTCGGCGGGATGCTGGCGGCCTCGTCTGCGTTGCCATCGATCCGGTCGCCTGCTCGAATCTGGGGCTTCCCTACATCGCTGACGTCCTTAAGTTCGCATCAGCCTCGGCCACGGGCGACGAGGGTTGGACCGGCCGCGAAAACATGAGCATCGGAGGAGGGGAAAGAGGTGGCTTCGGGGCGATCGAGTCCCTCTGTGAGCGGGAGGGCGACATCCCCTACGACTCCAAGTCCTCCTTCTCTATTTGGGTCAACCACCGCGATACCTTCACCGGGATCACAGACATCGACCGGGCCCTCACCATCAAAAGGCTCGCAGAGGTCGCAAGATCTGCCATGAACGGCGGGTCGGTCGACTTTGGCTCCGAGTTCAGGTCTCCGGGCCACGTCCCCCTTCTCCGAGCAGCCCCCAGCCTTCTCGCCGAAAGGAGGGGGCAGACGGAGCTATCCATCGTCCTAGCCAGGGCCGCAAAGGTCGCCCCGGCCGTAGTTGTCTGCGAGATGCTGGACGGCAAGACGGGCCGGGCTCTATCGAAGGAGGGGGCGATGAGGTATGCCGATGATAGGAACCTCGCCTTCGTCGAGGGTGAGGACGTTCTGGGGCTTTGCGAGGATATAGAGGAACTGATTTAGGCTGTTTTGCGGGCGGCGACGGAAAAAAAGAAGAAGATGGCGTCAGCCCTTCAGCCATCTGATGACGACATCTTTCTGGACCGGGCCTTCACATTTCGGGTACAAAGGCCACCTGTGAATGACCCAATAATCATCTCCGACGTCGTCACAGCACTCGGCCTTCACCCACTCGCCTCCATGGACCAAAATGATGCAAGAAATGCCCGTGTTCGGTATGTCGGCGATTTCCATGACGATCGTATCGCGGTTTTGGACCAGCTCGATCAATTCTGAGATACTTATTATTTCGCTCGTCAATTAGGACCCACCAGATAGGTTTTGATGGAATTGCCATCTGAGATTAACAAATATTTTGCAGTTCGTTATGCAGATTAGACCGAAAAAGTATCTTGACATTTTTCTATCTCATGTATTTATAGATATTTTGGGCGCGGTCTTTTTGAGCTTTATTCAATGGACGAGCTTTTTGTTATGGCAGACTCTGGCCAGCAGAGGCTCAATCTCGATCGCCTTGTTGTAGCAAGCTATCGCCTCATCGTTTCTCCCGAGCATGCAATAGACGTTGCCCTTAGTGTTCCAAGTCAAACCGTTCTCTGGGTTTATGGCCATCGACCTTCCGCAACATTCTAAGGATTCCTCATATTTCCGCTGGTGGTAGAGAATATCAGCCTTAGCGCTCCACGCCTCCCAGCTATCTGGATCTTTTTTCAGGCTCTTCGCTATTTCCTGTG
>DAQG01000066.1 GCA_002502785.1 Methanothrix harundinacea
ATCTTGGAGAGGGGTATATAATTTACACAGAATTATGGATTGAACGTAATAAGATTCCCATCTCTCCAATCAAATCATATTTCGACGAAAAAGGTAACATATTAGCTTGTACTGGACGTTTCAAGTGCGAATCACCAGGCGAAACATTAATTATCGATATTAAAAGGGCAGGGAGCCAGGTATTTTTGGATGCTAGTTTTGAAACAAATACTACGAATCAGTCAAAAACATAGTTGGTCTTGATCGGCTGATCTCCCATCGCGAAGGATCTCCTGAAGAAGGAGCCTCAAAAGCAGAACCAGAAGAGAGGAGGCCGGGGTCCGTCACCTACCGGCAGGAGTGGGTGTACTGCGGCAAGGAGTGCAAAAAATGTCCCCACGGCCCCTACTGGTACTGCTACTGGAAAGAGGACGGAAAAACCAGGACGAAGGCCCCCCACCATCACCTCGACGCTCTGGCTGGCCTTTCCGCCTCCGGCCCAGGGCGACTCCTTGTAGGTGACGGCGAGGGGGGGGGGTCGGCCCCCAAGCCGAGAAGGAGCTCGTCGCAGAGGGCGACGGTCCGATCCTTCCAGTAGATCTCCCGTTCGGGGGGTGTCGAGGATCAAGTACGACGAGAGGACGGTCTTCATGAGGGAGATGAGATGAGTCCCAAACCCATACCCGGCAAACTGCCAGAGGTTGACCTCAGCTTCATCGAGCTATACCAGCTTGTCATCGCGCCGCCGCCACGTCAATCGAATTCTAGCAAATTCATTTGCACATATCCTTATTTTTCTTCTTGAGTTCCCTGTTGCTCAATGTAGTTTCAAATTATGTAAGCAGTAATGGCTTCTCCTACTGTACCAATATAACCGCCATCGCTCCAAGATTCGATGCCCTAAAGTTCTTTTCTAATCTCCGGAAAAGCTTTAAACATCTGTCTCGCTGATATACTTTTTATAATTTGGATAGATTAATGATTATTATCGAAAATGGGCGTAAAAAGGCTGAAAAGGGAGGAAAAATACGAAGCTCCTCAGACGTACCCGACATTATAGTCGATGGGCGTCGAATTCCTCGCGCACTCCGCTCCGTGGGAAAGGCCCTCCTCCACCATCTTCTTGAGAAGGGAGGGGTACACGGCTCCCACCAGGTCCCGCACTGGTCTTCCGCCGCAGAAGAACTTGAAGGTGGGGGTGGCCATGATGCCGTACCTCTCGGGCATGAAGGAGTTATCCATGATGTTGACCCTCACGAACTTTACCTCGCCCTTGAACTCATTGGCGTACTCCTCGAAGTGGGGCATCATCGTCTGGCAGTGGGAGCAGGCGGGGGAGTAAAACATGGCGAGGGTGGGCTTATCCGATCTCTCGACAACCTCTTCCCAGCTCCTGTCAGTAACGTCGACGACATCGCTCATACTATCACCACTAATATAGGTTGTTATACGGTCGTCTTGCGATTTATCTTTTGCTATTAATCCAAAATTTCAAAATATCATTGAGACTGATAACGAGACAGAATCGACGGCAAGACTGAACCACGAGGTTGATTCGTTTGAGAAAAGCCGAAGAACCGAACACAACTGAAGGGCAGGAAAGCTCCGACGCATCATTTCTTGACCGCCCAGATATTATCAAATGCATATTTTATCCCAGGAAATGCGGACCGATACCGAAGATTCCGGGAAAGCTTCATCCGTTCTCCTTTTCGGTGGATGAGGGCGTCAATATCGACGGTGCGATCCACCTCGCAGAGGAGTACGCAACAAAAGCCCCAAACATCCTCTTTTTCCACGGCAACGGCGAGACGGTCGCCGACTACGGCGAGATAGGGCCCCTTTACGGTGAGCGAGGAATCAACTTCGCCGTCGTCGATTATCGCGGATACGGCACCAGTGACGGAAGTCCGTCTTACTCCGCCATGTCGATAGACGCGGTTAGCATTTTCCCCCAGTATATGGATCTTCTGAAGGAATGCGATCTATCGGGCCCGATATTCGTCATGGGCCGAAGCCTCGGATCGTCTCCGGCCCTGGATCTTGCGGTCCGGTTCCAGGACCGGATTGCTGGCCTCATTCTGGAGAGCGGCTTTGCCCACACTTTCAGGCTCCTCGAAAAATTGGGGGTCGACCCTCGATCTATGGACGGATCGAGGGAGTTATTCGTCTCAAACCTAGAAAAGATGAAGAAAATGATTCTACCAGTTCTCGTAATTCACGGGGAGATAGACGAGATAATCCCCCTCTCAGACGGGCAGGCCCTCTTCAAAACTGCAGGTCACCAGGTCAGGGAAATTCTCGTCATACCCCGAGCAGGTCATAATACCCTGCTGATCTTAGGGTTCGGGGAATACATGGAGGCTATAAGTCGTTTCATCGAGAGGGTGAGGAAGCTCTAGTTCACCTCCCCCTCAATCTTGAAGGATACTCTCACCTTGGCCCTGTAGGCGACGATCTTTCCTCCCTCGAGCTTCACATCCAGCTCCCTTACCTCGGCCACCCTCAGGTCTCTCAGGCTCTTTGCCGCCTTCTCGATGGCGGCCTTCGCTGCATCTTCCCAGCTGTTGGGAGAGGACCCAACTAATTCCACTATTTTATAGACAGTCTCCGGCATCGATTCTTCCTCCAAAGAAATGCGATTTGTAAATATCGAAGTCAAAGTTTATATAATTTATTGATG